>JANMMM010000088.1:0-25596 GCA_031373225.1 Phyllobacteriaceae bacterium
GCCAAAGAAAGGCTTAGGAAAAAGGCGGCAATTGCCAGGACAAGAGCGCGGAACCTCGTCATGCCGGCTCCGCCTGCGCTTTGCGCCGCCGCTTCGCCGCCGCAGGCGCCCCGATGCGCAGGCGCCGGTCAGTGAGCGAAATCAGCGCGGCCCGCGCCATCAACACCGCGCCAAGCCAGATCAGCGTCACCATGGGCTTTTGCCAGATGCGCACGACTATGCCGCCGCCTGCATCCTTTTCGCCGAGTGAAATGTAGACCTGATTGAAGCCGCGCGTCTCGATGCCCGCTTCCGTCGTCGGCATGGCGCGGGCCTGGTAGAAGCGCTTGGAGGAGACGATTTCGGCGAGCGGCTTTGCGGCCTTGTCGAGCAGTTGGAAAGTGCCAAACTCCTCTTCGAAATTCGGACCGTTGCGCTTTTCGAGACCATTGAAAGCAAGCGTGAAAGCGCCTGTTTCGACCTTGTCGCCCGCCTTCATCACCAGCACCTGCTCAGTGCCGAATGCGGTGACCGCCACAAGGCCAAGCACGGTCATGCCAATGCCAAAATGCGCCAGCGCCGTGCCGAACACCGAACGCGGCAGGCCGGTGAGGCGGGCAAGCACCGCGCCGCCTTTTCCAAAGCCCGCTTTGCCCCACAGATCGACAAGGCTGCCAAACATGATCCAGCCTGCAAGGCCCATGCCGAGTGCGGCAAGGACGGGCGCGCCGGTGGTGAAGTAAAGAGCGGCAAGTGCGGCAATGATGGCGGCTCCAAAGGCGAACATCAGCCGCTGGCCCGCCGCATAAATATCGCCGCGCTTCCATGCCAGCAGCGGACCGAACGGCATGGCCATCAGCAGCGGAATCATCAGCGGGCCGAATGTCATGTTGAAAAACGGCGCGCCGACGGAGATTTTTGATTCGGTGACTGTTTCCAGAACCAGCGGATAAAGCGTGCCGATGAGGACGCTTGCGGCGGCTGATGTGAGGAAGAGATTGTTGAACACCAGAGCTCCCTCGCGCGAGATTGGCTGAAACAGGCCGCCCTGCGCCAGCGTCCCCGCCCGCAGGGCGAACAGCGCCAGCGAGCCGCCTACGAACAGCGCGAGGATGGCCAGGATGAAGACGCCGCGAGTCGGGTCCGACGCGAAGGAATGGACGGACGTGAGGACGCCGGAACGGACGAGGAATGTGCCGAGGAGCGAAAAAGAAAAAGTCAGGATGGCGAGCAGCAGCGTCCAGATTTTCAGCGCAGCGCGCTTCTCCATGACGATGGCCGAGTGCAGCAGCGCCGTGCCGGAAAGCCACGGCATGAAGCTCGCATTTTCCACCGGGTCCCAGAACCAGAAGCCGCCCCAGCCAAGCTCGTAATAGGCCCAGTAGGAGCCCATTGCGATGCCGGCGGTGAGGAACATCCAAGCGGCCAGCGTCCATGGCCGCACCCAGCGGGCCCATGCCGCGTCGATGCGCCCGTCGATCAATGCGGCGACGGCGAAGGAGAAGGCGACAGAAAAGCCGACATAGCCGAGATAGAGCATCGGCGGATGCACGGCGAGGCCGATATCCTGCAGCACCGGGTTAAGGTCCCGGCCTTCCATAGGGGCGGGAGCGAGGCGCGCAAAGGGGTTGGAGGTCAGGAGGATGAAGAGGATGAAGGCGGAGGCGATCCAGCCTTGCACGGCGAGGACATTGGCTTTCAAGGAGGGCGGCAGGTTGCGGCCGAAGGCGGCGACCATGGCGGCGAACAGGGTGAGGATCAGCACCCAGAGCAGCATCGAGCCTTCGTGGTTGCCCCAGACGCCGCTGAATTTGTAGATCAGCGGCTTAAGCGTGTGCGAGTTCTCAAAGACATTCTGAACAGAAAAGTCGGAAGTCACATAGGCCCGAGTCAGCGCGGCGAACGAGAACGCGACCATGGCGAACGCAGCCAGCGCCGTGTTGCCGCCCACCGCCATCAGCCGCGCGTCGCCGCGCCATGCGCCAATCAGCGGCACGCTGGACTGGACCAGAACCAGCGCCAGCGCCAGCACCAAGCAGAAATGTCCGAGCTCAACGCTCATGCGGCCTCCCTGTCATTGTCCCTGCCACACGCCTTTTTCTTTCAAGGCGTCGGCGACTTCCTTTGGCATGTAATTCTCGTCATGTTTGGCCAGCACCGTGTCGGCAGTGAAGATGCCGTCTGCGCCGAATGTGCCCTCAGTCACCACGCCCTGCCCCTCGCGGAACAGGTCGGGAAGGATGCCTTCGTAGGTGACCTTCACATTGTTTTCCGTGTCGGTCACGAGAAATTCCTGATGCGCGCCGGCGCTTTTGATCCATGAGCCCTTCTCGACCAGGCCGCCCAGCCGGATGCGGGTTCCCGGCGCGTGCGCTGAAGCTTTCAAATCTGACGGCGTGTTGAAAAAGACGATCTGCTGGCGCAGCGCCGTCAGCACAAGCGCGGCGGCGAGCGCCAGCGTGGCCAGCCCCGCGCCGATGATTGCCATGCGTTTCTGCCTGCGCGTCATATCAGCTGCCGCCTAATCCAAGCTCTCTGGCGAAGGCGCGGATTTCGCCCTGCTTTGCGCCGTCATCCTTGAACGCAGTCTGGGCGTTCTCAAGAGCCTTGAGCGCTTCGTCCTTCTTTCCCAGCACAGCATAAGACCGGATGAGCTTTTGCCAATCGGACATATTGTCCGGATTTGCCTTCAGCCGCTCCGCCAGCCCCGCAACCATGGTCTCGATCATCGCCGTGCGGTCCTCGCCGCTCATTTCAGCGGCGGCTTCCATTTCCGCCTGAGAAGGGCCTTTGGCAATCTTGCCTCCTGCCGATTTTTCGAGCGAGGCCAACGCGTTGACAATGATGGGCCGCCAAGGCGCATCCGCCGCAGATGCGGCAAGCTGCGTCTCAAGTGCGGCCTTGGCCTCGGTGGTTTTGCCTTCCTGGACTAACGCTATGGCGAGGAAAAGCTGCGCCTTGGGCTCACTTGCGTCAAGCGTCAGCGCGCGTTGAAAGGCGGCCTTCGCCTCAGCCGTCACTTTGCCGCCAGCCGCGCCGGTCAGGGCTTCGCCAAGCCCGCTTTCGCGCGCCGCGCTTGACGGGTTCAACTTGGCTGCTTGGGAATAAGCCTTCACTGCATCGTCAAAACGGCCCATGCGTGAATAAATCGGCGCGAGCACGTCCCAGCCGCGGCCATCATCGGGATTTTTCGCAAGATGCGCTTCGGCTTTCGCCACCAGAGCGTCGATGGAATTGTCACCGGGATTTTCCCGCGCGGCAATCGGCTGGTCAGGAATTTCCGGCGCGCCAAGCATGGAATATGCGCCCCATGAGATGACCGGAAGGAGCACGGCCACAGCGAGCGCTGACATCCGGCCAAGCGTTACGGCAGGCGCGGCAGCGCCGACGCCTGCTTCCGCCGAAACTTTCAAAATGCGCCGCGCCACTTCCGCCCGCGCTGTCTTGGCGTCGTCCTGCGCAATCAGCCCGGCGGCGCCGTCACGGTCAATTTCCGCGAGCTGATCCTTATAGACTTCAAGATCATGGTCCGCCGGGGTGTCCACGCGCGAGGATTTGCGCGTGAAAGGCGCGAGCGCCGCAGCTACGCAGACAAGGGTGAGAATGGCGGCGGCGACCCAGAACAGCATGGCGCCTAACTAGCTGCCTTTGCCGCCGCTCACAACCAAGCGCCGATAAATTCTGCTTGAACGCGCGCCTCAGGTCAGCGGCGTCCAGCTGCCGTCTGAATTGCGGCAAGCTGTGCCCCGCACCGACTGCGCCGGGCTGCCCAAGGCGAAAGTGTGGGTATATTGGCGGCAGTTCTGGCTGCCAACCCTATAAGGCTGCGCGGCGGTGACCGACCCGCCATGGCCGCTGGCGGGGTTGGCCCATGCCACCGCCTGCCCAGCTTGTGTCTGCTCAAGCGCCTTGTACTCCGCTTCCAGCGCCGCCTTGCGGTCGGAAGCCTCCAGCGAGCGTCCGAGCTTTTGGCCAATCAGTCCGCCGCCAAGACTGTTGATAAGAGCGTCGCCCGGCTCCTTCTTGTCGGCGGCGGGCTGATCCATCGCCTTCGAATCCGTCTTCTTGCCGAAGCCAAACGATGCGCAGCCGGACAGAAGCGACAGCGCCAGGAGTGCGAACAAGGCTTTTTTCATGTCTTCCCCAACCGGATTAGCACGCGCTTTTGAAATGATTTGGCCGGAAGTGTCAAATTTGCAAATGCGCGATGATTGTTATTCGGAACGGTGCGCCTATTCCACCAACGGAAGCGTGAAAGTCACAGACAGGCCGCCAAGCGCGGATTTGCCCAGTTTCATTTCCCCGCCATACTCGCGCACGGTGTCTGATACGATGGACAGGCCAAGACCAGTGCCGGGCTTGCTCTCGTCCATGCGTTTGCCGCGCTTGATGCCCGCCGCAATCTGGCTTTCAGTAAGGCCTGGCCCATCATCGCTTATCTCCACTGACATGATGGGCGCGCCGGTGGATGAACGGCTTTTCACGGCCCTCAGCTCTATACGCCTTTTTCCCCATTTTGCGGCATTTTCCAGAAGATTTCCAATAATCTCCTGAAAGTCTTCCGCTTCGCCCGCAAAAACGAGTTCGTCTTGAGGAAGGTCAAAGTGAAACTGCTTTTCAGGATTGAGCTTTTGCATGACCCGCAATGTCGGCGTCACGATTGGCGCAATTGGCGCGCGGTAGATGACGCTTTCGCGCTGCGCCGCCACCCGGGCGCGCTGAAGGTAGCGCTGGATTTGATCCTGCATGGCGTCCGTCTGCTCGGCGATCACTACGCCCTTCGCGCCGCCCAGCGACTGGCCTTCATTGGACATGACCGCGAGCGGGGTTTTCAGCGCATGCGCCAGATTGCCAACCTGGGTGCGCGAACGCTCAACGATGCGCCGGTTATTGTCGATCAGCGCGTTCATCTCGTTGGCGAGCGGGGCGATTTCAGGCGGGAAATCGCCTTCGAGGCGGGAGGATTTGCCTTCGCGGATCTGCTGAAGGGCAAGGCCAACGCGATGGAGCGGACTAAGTCCAAAGCGGACGGCAAGCGCGCTGGCGGCGATGCTGAGAAGCACAAACAGTGAAAGATAGGTATAAATCTGCCGGGTAAACTGGCTGATCCGTCGGTCTATGACCCGCCGGTCGCCCATGACGCGGTAGCGCAGCGCGACGGAATTTTCTCCCGTTTCGCTTTCATTCTCAAGCACCAGCAGCGGCACCTGGTTCGGCCCCACAATCGTGTAAGAGCGCTTGAAATCGCCTTCCGAAAACGGCACCAGGCTCCTATCCGCCAGCGGAAGCGGCGCGCCGCCGAGCGAGCGCGACATCAGACGGTCCTTGCCGCTGTCGTCCGCATACTCAACAGTCCAGTACCAGCCGGACGCCAAATTGAGATAGCGCGAATCGCTGAACGCGGGCACGCCCCGCAAATTGCCGCTGGCATCTGTTGTGACGGAATCGAGCAGCGTGCCAAGCTGCACGTCCAGCATATCCTCAAAACCGTCCTCGCTTGACGTGCGAAAAAGTCCGATCAGCAGGGTCGAGATCAGAAAGAGCGCAAACGCCGTAAAAACCGCCGACGTCAGAACCATGCGCAGCGTCAGGGACTTGGGCAGCCATCGCGCAGGCATATGGATTTCAACCGCCCGCAGGTTTGTCTGGCGCTTCCGAAATCCGGTAACCCATGCCGCGCACAGTCTCAATCATGTCGCTGCCCATCTTCTTGCGCAGACGGCCAACAAAGACTTCAACAGTGTTCGAGTCCCGGTCAAAGTCCTGATCGTACAAATGTTCGACGAGTTCCGTGCGGGAAACGACTTCGCCGATATGGTGCATGAGATAGTCGAGGAGCCGGTATTCGAGCGAGGTCAGCTTGATTTGCGCGCCGTTCATTGTGGCTTTTGAGGACTTGGTATCAAGGCGCAGCGGCCCGCAGGTGATTTCCGAAGATGCATGACCCGCCGCGCGGCGGATCAGCGATCTGACACGCGCCAGCACTTCCTCGACATGGAACGGCTTGGTCACATAATCGTCCGCGCCTGCATCAATGCCCGCCACCTTGTCCGACCAGCGGTCGCGGGCGGTCAGCATCAGCACCGGCATCTTGCGCCCGTCCTTGCGCCAGCGCTCAAGAACGGAGATACCGTCCATGACCGGCAGGCCGATGTCGAGCACGACTGCGTCGTAGGGCTCGGTATCACCAAGGAAATGACCTTCTTCACCGTCATGCGCCGAATCGACAACATAGCTTTGATTGCGCAGCATTTCGCAAAGCTGGCGGTTAAGGTTCTTGTCGTCTTCAATCACCAGAATGCGCATAGTTCACCAGCCGGCAGGTTCAATGGCAATCAAACTACTTGGTTGCGCGGCAAAAACAACAGGCCAGCGCCTTATTGGGCAACCACAAACTCCCGCCGCTTCGGACGTCCGCCATTTTCGCTCGGCACCAGAACGATGATCCGGCAGACAGGCTGCCCGTCCTGGGTGTCTGCCGTGGCATTTGCCAGCTCGCCGCCATTCTCGCGGGCAATCTGTTCGCCGACGGCGTAGCAGTCGGAGCCAATCGGGTAAACATCCGTTGCAGCGAGGTCGACGGCCTTGACCGGACCGGCAAATGCCGAGGGGCCGAAAGCCAGGACGCCAAAGGCAATTGTGAGAGCGCTGAGCGCGGCGAAGGCGAGGAGCTTTTTCATCATGGGAAGCGGTATAGAGGAGCGTCCCTGAACGGCGCATGAATGAAAGGCGCGTCTCCAACCGGGTCAGCCAATCTTCGTTCCCGCGCTCACCCGCCCGAAGATCGCCTTGACGCCGGACAGCGCCGTGATGATCTGCAGCAGCTGGTCCGCCAGCGCGCCCTGGTCGATGCCTGCGGTTGGAAAGCCCGCAAGGCCGAGCAGCGCACAGCTGATGGAAATGCCGGAGGCCCAGATGGTCTTGGACAGGTACCAGGGTTTAAACAGAGTCATGTTCGTCTCCTTTGTAATTGAAAATGCTGGGAAATGTCAGAGCGGCAGCGTTGCTGGAACGCCCGCGCCGACAGATTCGCTGATTTGTGCAAGCTCCAGCCTGACCAGGGAAAACGGCGCGTCGGCGGCCTGCATGGATTGCGTCCAGAGCCATTGAGGCGATGTGGATGTCGCCTCCCGGACCAGAGTGTCTGCCGCGCTCAGCAGACGGATGCTGTAGTTTTCGACCGCCTCGCCGAGCGGAATTTCACTGGCAAGCCAGGTGTCGGCATCCAAGCGGCTGCGGCGTATCCAATAAAACTCAATGTCGCCGTTTGCGAGCATGCGCTGTTTGAGATGAACCGGAGCAAGCGGTGCCAGCGCGCGGATGCCGCCCGCCGCAATCTTTTCGCCGAAATATTGCGGCGTGAAATCCTTGCCGACTGGCCCGACCTTCCAGTGCAGCTCAATGCCCGTCTCATTGCTGTTGAGGCCGGCGGCGGCAACCGTGCCATTCAGCGCGACAAGGGCCGCCCCGGCTGGCGCGCCGGAAGCCATCGCATCTTCGGTGCCGAGCTGCGCGCGCAGAAGCCCTGACAATTCCCAGACATTGGCCGCTGTCTCCGCAGCGCTGCGGAACTGCAGGACTTCCCACGCGCCGCTGGCGGATTGAACCAGAATGGTGTTGGCGCCGTTGAACAGCTGAATGTCGGCGGCGCTGGACAGCTCGCCGGAGCGCAGGCGCACAATGACTTTGTTTTCCAGATCAAACCGCCCGGTCTCGCCCGGGCTTAATGCATTGACCAATGCGCCGGCGATTGCGGGCGCGTTGACTGTCCCTCGTTGAACAAAGCCTTCGCTGGAGGGCGAGACGAACACCGCCTCACTGCGCCATGGCTTCGACCAGACAGCCAGCCGGAAGCACTTGGCGGGATCGGATTCGCCGGGAAAAAGCGGCAGGTCGATCAAATAGAACAGCGGAGGACCAAAAATGCCGCCTTGATTTTCCAGAGCGGCAGGCAGCTCCGACTGGACGGCATGCGGATAAAGCGCGGCGATGGAAATCGCTTCAATGCGCCGCTGCGCGCCGTCTTCCAAGCGCATGATGCGGAAGGCCTCGCCGGGAAAATCGGCTAATGCAATGTGATCGCCGACAGAAAGCGCCGCCTCGCGCCAGGGCGCGGACAGGGTGATCTGCTTGCGCGCGGTGAAGCGCTCGCGGTGCAGGCCGCGCACCAGCGCATCCGCCATGCCTGGGTCGAGCATGGCCGGGATGTCGATGGACTCCATTCCCGCAGCGCCCGCTTCGACGCGCGCGGAGACCGTCGCGGCCTGATAATCGCGCAGCGGGTCGCGGAAGCCGAGCATGGTTTCGCGCGGAATGGCGGCAAGCTCGATCAGCTTTGTGACAAGTGGCCCCTCGCCTTCCGGGTATATTGTCTCATAAATGAGACGCGGCGCGTCCGGGGCACGGCTGCGCGAGCGGAACTTCAGCCCGCCATTTTCCTCGCTGACATCAATTGGCCAGACATTGACAAGCGGCTCCAATGCCGCCCTTGCCGTTGTCGGCGCGTCCACCACAAAACCTTCGAGAAATCCATCCGCCTTGACCGTCTCAGCGGCGCTCACGCCATGATCGGTCAGTATGGCGGCAATCAAATCGCTCAGGGCCATTCCGCTCAAACGGCCATTCAGCCAATGGCCGGAAATCCAGTTGCCGCCGTCGCTCCAGACTGCGCTTTGCAGCGGAAAGGCCGGGAACGGTCTTGCGTCCCAGGCCCACAGGTACAGGTTCGACGAGTCGAGCATCGGCGCGCCATAGACCGGCGACACCGGATTGTTCTCCCCGGTCCAATGATCGAGATGCGCGCTCAGGAAGCGCTGCTGCGTCAGGTCCGAGCGCCCGCCATTGGAGAAATGCGGCTTGGAAGACGACGATGATTTCGGGTCCGAAAACACATTCGGCTGGTTCGCGCCCTTGTCCACCGCAGCGCAGCCGAGTTCGGTGAACCAGATGGGCTTTGAACGCGGCTGCCAGGCGGAGGCAATTGTCAGCTCAGCGCCGGAGCGCCGGTCGAAGTGCGGGTTTTCCCACCAGGATTTGATGTCTTTGTAACGGAAGACCCAAGGCTTGCCCGCCGCACCGTCGGTGATCGAGGAGCGGATGCGGCTGATGCGGTTGGCTTCGGCGGCGTAGAACCAGTCAAATCCTTCGCCTGAGGCGATGGCGGCGGACAAGGCGTTCAAATCACCGGCGCTCTTCGCCCCGTCGGGATTGCCGCCCAGCCAATCCTCGTCGCGCCAGTCGGCGAGCGGCATGTAATTGTCGATGCCGATGGCCGAGACATGCGCCGAGGCCCAGAGCGGGTCGAGATTGAAGAACACATCGCCCGATCCATCCGCCGGGTGATAGCCGAAATACTCGCTCCAGTCCGCGCCGTAGGTCAGTTTGGGTGAAGAGCCGAGAATGGTGCGGACTTCTGCCGCGAGCGAGACAAGCGCTGCCACTGATGGAAATGTCTCAGCGCCGGAGCGGATGCGCGACAGGCCGCGCAGCTCGGAGCCGATGAGGAAGCCGTCCACACCGCCTGCAACAGCGGCGAGCTTGGCATAGTGCAGGATAAAGCGCCGATAGGCCCAGTCCGCGCCGCCGTTGAAATGCACCACATCGCCTGCGCTTGTGAACTGCGCCGATACAGCCGCGCCGAAAAACGCCGCTGCCTGGGCGCCCGCCGCCGCCGTCTTGTCCACACTGCCGGAAACGCCCGCCGCCGGATGGCATGTGATTTCGCCGCGCCACGGATACACCGCCTGACCCGTTCCACCATAGGGATTGGGCAGGGTGTTTCCTGCCGCAATGTCCATCATGACGAACGGATAGAGCGTCACCTTCAGGCCGCGCGATTTGAGATCGCGGATGGCGTCAACTACCGACTGGTCGTCCGGCGTGCCGCCAAAGCTTGGGCCGCCCTGGAATGAAGAAACAAGATGCGCGTCGGCGCGTGTCGCGTCGGACGCACGCCAGATTGCCGAAAGTCCCGCCTCGTCTCTTGTCGTCACGCCCGGCCTGACGGTGCAATTGCCGCAGCGCAGATCGTCTCCATACCAGGTGACGACCAGCGCCACGCTTTCCAAGTTCGGACACAGCGCCTGCAATTCATCGATGGAAGCCGCCCAGTCGGTCAAACCGTGGAGGACATGGCGGTTCTGCGAAATCGTCTCGCCTTCCTGAACCTGCCGCGTCACCGGCAGCGGCGCGTAGCCATATTCTGTGGAGCCGGGAATAAGAGTGACCGCTTTGATTTTGGCGTTCAGTCCGTTGACCGGGCGCAGGACTTCAAACGAGAATTGCGGAATGCGGTTGCCGAAATTTTCCAGCGGGAAGCGGTCGAACACGGCATAGGCCGTGCCTCTGTAGGCGGGCGCTTTGCCGGTTCCCTGCTTGGCTTCGATCAGCGGATCAGCCAGCTGGTCCTGCGTTCCGCGATAGACCCGGATGGTCACATCCTCTAGGTCCAGCTCCTTGCCGTCCGCCCAGACGCGGCGCAGACAGGCAATCTCACCCTCACAGATGGCGATGGCGAAATTGCCGAAATAGGAAAACGTCGTGAGTTTCGGCCCGCCCTTGGCGCCCTGCCGCTCTGTCGTTGCCAATTCCTGAAACCGCGTCGCCCAGATCAGCGTGCCGCCGACGCGCGCCGAGCCGTATACGCGGGCCAGCGGCGCGCCGTCCTCACCGGTCAGCGGCTGCATGGCAGAAAGGCGCGGCCCTTCGCGGCTCTGCGACCCGGTCAGGAGCGCGCGGTCGATCAAATAGCCGCCGAGCGCGCCCGCCGCTGTGCCAATCGTCGCGCCAAACGCGCCGAAAAAGCCGCCAAGATAAGCTCCGGCGGCTTGCAGAACCAGAGTGGCCATGGATCAGTCCTTGATGGGTTTGAAGGAAAAAACGCCAGCGATGCGGCTGCGCCATTGCGGCACCAGCGCCGAGATCATGACCGCATGGCCCTCATAGGCGTGGATGAAGGCTTGCTCTGAAGCAAGAATTCCGGCGTGTTTCGCCGCATGCAAAGGCTTCCAGCGGAACAGGATGACATCGCCCGCCGCCATCTCCGCTTGAGGCTTCTCAATGAAATGCCGCCGCGCGGCATTAAGCAAGGCATCCGCTCTGCCTGATTCGGCCCAGTCCGCGCTGTAGGGTTTCAGCGCCTCTGGCTCTTGACCGTAAAGTCCGCGCCAGATGCCGCGCACCAGTCCGAGGCAATCGCAGCCGACTGATTTCAGCGAGGCTTGGTGCCGGTACGGCGTTCCAATCCAGCTCTGCGCCTCCGCAACAACGCGCTCCTTCAAGTTATTCATGGCACAAGCGGCGCGCCGTCGAATACGCCCTCCCCGTCGACATAGGCGTAAGCGGCATCATTGCCGGGCAGATGCGGGAAGCCTTGGAAGTTCAGCTGATTGGCGAACTTCGCCTTGCAGGTCGCGAACGCCTTGTCGCATCCGGCGGAAATCGAAAATGCGTCGCCGATGGAAATGGGCGCGGAAGGCGGGCGCCAGAGGACGAGGCGCTGTTCGAGGCCCTTTTTCTCATGCTGAGAAATGTTGGAGAACTGTCCGGAATTTGCGCCGCTGGTCCAGGTCAATTTGCCATGCTCAAACCAATGATCGGCGAACGCGCCAAGCGCGTCGGTTCTGAAGTCAGCCGCCGTCGCCACGGAGGCGACGCCCGCACTCACGGTAAAGCCCGCCAACGCCACCTTGCATTTCGCATTGCCCAGATCCGCGTCGCAATGGCGGCGGATGGTGCGGCCGTTCCGCCTGTCGAGCATGTCCATGCGGCTCTTCAGCTCGGCTTTGAACAGGCCGCCCGACATTTCAATCTTCGAGACATAGGCGATCCGCAGCTTGGCGCGCGCGGCGATGTCCTGCCAATTGACCAGCCACGTTTCCACTTCGGCGCCGTCATAGACGCCTGAGGAAAGCTCGGCCTCGGTAATGCCTTCGGAGCTAAGCGCGCCTTCCACATCCATGCTCGACACAGCAAGGCCCAGCGCGGATTCCGCCGAGCTCGCATTGAAGCCGCTTTCCGGCTCGAAGCTTACCGTGTCAAACACAAGCGTTTCATCATGGTCGGTGAAGCCGCTTTTCACGCCGTCCTTGCGCGTCAGTTTCCAACAAAAACAGAGGCTTGTTGACTCCAGCTGAACATGTGATTCAAGCGCGGCGGGGAGCGTTATCATAACAGCACCTCGGAGAGCGGAATGGTCGGGACCTGTCCCGCCTTGAAGGCGGTGAGGCTGGCGGACAATTGATCGGCGTCGAAACGCACGGGAACGTGAAACTCAAAACCTGCGGTCACGGCTTGGCCATTGGAAGGAGTTGAGCCGGTGACAAACAAAATCTCACCAGTGGCATCATCAAATGAAAAGTGTGTCGAAAAAGTCTTTTCGACGCCCGCCACTGCCACTCGCAATGACCCGGACAAAGGCTTGCGGATCGGCCGCGCATAAGTGTCCGCGCCGCCGCCATAATTCTTCACCAGCTTGAAGCGGCTCAGCGTTCCATTGCCTGTTCCGAGCGCTTGATCGGCCGGCGTCACCGCCAGCCCGTCATCGCGCGAGGCATTGTCAAACGGGTCGCGGAAGCGGAAGGCGGTCAGCTTGCCGCGCCGCGCTTCGAAGAAGCTGATGACCGCTTTGAGGTCGCTGATTGAGCTTACGCCGGTGCCCGCGTCGTAGCGGCGCTTGGAATGCGCCTGGCGGGCGTTTCGCTGTTCGCGGCCCGATGTCAGTTCGGCGACTTCAATGCGCCGCTCCGGCCCACCAGTCGCGCCGAAGGAGATCGGCAAGGGAAAAACCACATCATGGAAACTCGCAATCGGCATTTTGTCTCCTCACAAATAGCGTGTGCCGCGCGTCGCGGCGCGGGCGAGCATGGCGGTCATCTGCGCTTCGGACTTTCGGAATGAGGCGGCGTCCGGCGTGGTGACATTCAAGACGACGCTGACATTGCCCCTGCCGCCGCCCGAAGCGACGCCGAGCCTGCCGTCGGAAGTGCGCGACAGCGGCAGTATGGCTTCGCTGCCCGCCTCACCCATCAGGCCGATGCTCTTGCCGCTTGGGAAAAAAGTAGGGGATGACACAACACCGCCGGAGGCAAACGGCGTGACGCCGCCTTTGGCGAACGGAAGAATTCCGCCGAGAAGCCCTGAAAACACATTGGACAGAAGCCCCTGCAGCGGCTTCAGCCCCGCGTCCAGCGCCATTCCGGCCAAGCTCAGCGCCACGCCGCGCAGCACATCCTCCAGCCCCTTGCCGCTCACCACCGCGCTCTTCAGCGCATTGGTCAGAACCGAGCCGAACTGTTTCGAGCGCCCTTCCAAATCTTTCAGCGCCTGGTCAAACGCGCTTGTGTCGGCGCGGATTTCGACATCGACAATTTCGGGCATTCACATCTCCTGATCGGGAAAGTCGCTGAACAGGCGCTCAAACTCGGACCGGTCCGGCGCGGCATTGGCTTTGAGAAACGGCCGCATGGCGAGAGCCAGCTCGCGCGGCGTCAGCGCCCAGAATTGTGCGGGCGAAAGGCGCAGCACCGCGAATGCGAATGACATCGCCTCGTCCCAGGGAAAAGCCTTTGGCGCGCTCAATCTGATGTATCCGCCGCCGTTCCAAACGTCGCTTCGAGCAGCCTGGTCACGACTTGCGCATAACCGCCAAGCCCGCCTTCGCACTGCATCCGCCCCAGCTCCGCCGCCTCAATCTCCGCGCCGCCGCCGCGCATTCCTGCGGCGATGATTTCCATCATATCTTTCGCCGACAGGCGTCCTGTGCCGAACCGTTCGGCCAGCGCGTTTAGGTCGCCCGCGCCAAAGGCGTTCTCCAATTCCGCCAGCGCGCCGAGCGTCAGGCAAAGCCGGTAAGGCTTTCCGTCGAACTCGGCGCCGATCTCGCCGCGCCGCGCGTTCGCCGCCATCATATGGCTCCGAAAACCAGCGCGCCGCCCGATTCCATCGCGATCTCAAACGTCAGCTCGCCGTCATGCGCGCCGGAATATTCCAGCGCGGTGATCTGGAACGGGCCGGTGACCGTGCCGAAGTCGGGGATCAGCACTTGCCAATTTCGGATGATCGCATCGAAGAAGAGCGTGCCCACAGATGCATCTGACGCGGCATCCTTGAAAATGCCGGAGCCGGTCAGCGAAGCTCGCTGCACGCCGGCGCCCGCCAGCAATTCGCGCCAGCGGCCAGCGGACTCGGCGTCGGTGATGTCAACGGCTTCGGTGTTGAAACTGAGCTTCTTGGTGCGCAGGCCCGCGACCGTGACGAATGTCGCATTGCCGGCGCTGTCGACCTTCAAGAGCAGGTCCTTGCCTTTTTGGGCAGCCATTTTGTTTTCTCCGATTTTTAAAGGACTTCCGTCAGTGCCCGGTAGCGCATCATGCCGTGGTAGCCGTCCTCGCCGACATCGAACCGCACTTCTTCGAACTCAAGGCGCAGCAGGACAAGGCGGTGATTGAGAAGCTCGGTACCGAACCCATCCAGCCGCAGCCGGATTTTTTCCATGATCTCATGCGCCTCGATCCGCCCGCCGGCGCGGGACCATACATGGATTGTGACAAGATGCTCGTGCCCCGCCTCGCTGGCGGTGCTCCAGTCATATGCCATGGTCTGACCGATGGAGACGAAAGGCAGCTTGGCGCTGGCAGCGGGGTGGTCGTAAATCTTGTTGCCGCCGAGCTGGCCGGTCAGCGCAGCATCGCCGGAAAGCCGCAGGATAAGCGCCTTCTGCAGATCGAGCGCGGCGGAGCTCATGGCGCGCCTATCTCAGCGCGAGGTTTGCGCTTGAGCTTGGCCCGGCGCAGCGTCGCGCGGGCGCTGGCGGCGGATAGCGGCTTTTTGAAGGACTTGCGGATCATGACGGCGTCGAGCAAGTCGCTGCGCTGCCAGCGCAGTGCGCGCACGATGTCCGTCATTGTGGCGTGCATGGCGATTTTCATTCGGTTTCCTCCCTTGTGCGGCAGATCAGATAGCGGCCCGTCTCATCGGCATCCTGCACGGAGAGGATCGGAAACAGGCGAGTGAGTTTGCGGAACCGCATTCCCTGCCTCACATCCGTGCGGTAGCGCAGCGTGACGCGGTGGGTCTGTTCGGACGGGGCGCGCCCGGCCCAGACTTCAGTTTCAGGATTCAGCGGCTCCAGCCGCGCCCAGATCGTCGCGATCACGCTCCAGACAATTGTGAACCCACCCGCGCCGTCCGGCGTTTCAATGGGCTCCTCCAGCACAAGCTCATGGCTGAGCATGCCCGGATCAATGAACAGCGTGCGCATCAGAGCCCGACCCGGCGGTAGCGCGAGACGAAGCGCTCAAAGCTTGGCGGCCAGGCGGCGCTCCCGCGGTCAAATGTCTCCGCGCCCCTGAACTCATACCAGTGCGCGGCGAGCAGCATGATGGCGCGCTTCAAGCCATCCGGGACGTCAACGCCGGTCGCGCCGAAGCCGGCGGTGAAGTCAATCTCGATGCCGTTCAGCTTCTTTCCCGGGTCAGTCACGTCATCGGGAACGGCGATGCGGGCGGGGCGGGAGAAACGGTCAAGAAGAAAGCCTGACAGCAAAGGCGAATACGGAGCGCCGTCCGCGTCGTAGATTGTGACTGCCGTCAGCGCGATCACAGGCGCCTTGTGGATCAAGACGGTCTGCGTTCCCGGCCAGCAGTCAAGAAAAAGCCGCCAGCCCTGCGAAATCAAAGCCAGCCCGGTGGCTTGCTCCAGCTCCTCGCGCGCCGCCTTGACGAGGCTTGAAATCAACGCGTCCTCGCTGTCATGCGAGACGCGCAGATGCGCTTTAATGTCGGCGAGCGTCACCGGCTCGGCCGCTGGCGGCGAGATCAGGGCAAGGGTCATTATTGCTCACTTTGCTTGTGCCTTCTCGCGCGCGTCATCAACTCTGTTGGCAAAGCCCCCAACGGGCGTCTTTCCGGGGCCGCGCAGCGGAACCCGGAATCCAGAGATGGTGTGGTGACGATTGGCAACGCTTGTTGGTTTAGCTGCGCTGGCCGCATCGAATCGAGGAGCGAAATTTCGTTCTTCGCCACTCTGGATTCCGGGTTCCGCTTCGCGGCCCCGGAATGACGTCCGGCGGGAGGCTTCGCCAACCGAGTTGATGACGGGCGGGGATTGAGGGTTTGTTTCGGTGAGGTAAAATATGCGGCCCCGGCCGGGAGGAAACCGGGGCCGCGCTGGCGTAGCTCAGCGGGGGGACGCTTACGAGACGCCGAACTTCAACAGCTTGATGGCATCAAAGTCCTGCACGCCGCCGCCAACTCTTTTGGTCGTGTAGAACAGGACATAGGGCTTGGCGGAGTAGGGATCGCGCAGGACCCGCACGCCGACCCGGTCAACCACAAGGTAACCGCGCGAGAAGTCGCCAAAGGCCGCCGAGAGCGAGTTGGCGCCGATATTCGGCATGTCCTCGGCCTCGACCACGTTAAAGCCCATCAAAGTCGATTTGCCGCCCGCCACCGCCGATGGCTGCCACAAATATTCGCCGTTGACATCCTTCAGCTTGCGGATCGCGCCTTGCGTCTTGCGGTTCATCACCCAGGACGCGTTCTGCCGGTATCCGGCTTTCAGAGCGAAGACAGTGTCCACCAGAACATCCGAGGGATTGGAGGCAGGAAGCGCGCCGGAGACACCGGTCGCGACGTAGCCGAGATTGCCCCAGGTCCATGACGTTTCCGCCACGGTCGGATAGTTGAGGAAGCCGCGCGGCTTGTTGACCGCGTCGCCGTTGACGAAGGCGGCGCCCTCCTGCTCGGCGAAGGCGACTTCGACCTCCTGGGCAATCCAGGAATCCACGTCCACCGCCGAATCGTCAAGCAGCGTCTGCGTCGCCGCCGGCATGGCGTAGAGCTCCATGGCGGGGAATTGCAGTTCGGTCAGCGTCGGCGTGGTTGTCTGCGTCCGGGCGCCGGTTTCCGCCGTCCAGCCTGAGGCGAAGCCGGTCAAAGCGAAGGGTTTGCGCAGGACCGAAGCCGACATCTGACGGACGCTGGCAATAGCGCGGATCGGCGACAATTGGCTGAGCCGCTTGCCGATCTCCGCCTCAAGCTCGGTGGGCACGACATAGCCGCCGTCGGCCTGGATGCCCGCGGAGAGCGACTTGGCTTCCAGCTGCGCGAGAAGCTTCTCATCGCCGCGCCGCATGTAACCGTCGAAAGCGCGCTTGTGCTCCATATCAAACAGCGGCGAGGCCTCGCGGCCAAGCTGCGGGCGGGCCTTTTTCAAAAGCATCTGGTCTACGGAGCGCTTGTGCTCGTCCATGGCTTTGGAGATGCGCTCGACCTTGTCATTGGTCAGAACATCGGCGCTCATGCGCTTTTCGATCTGACCGAGCCTATCGTCATTTGTCTGTTTGAAAGCGTCGAAGGCTTCCATGAAATCGTCAAAGGCGCCGGCCACGTCGTCGGCGTTCTGCACCGATGATTTCAGCTCCGGCGCAGCTTTATGCGCTGTTCCAGTCATGTCTCTCATCCTTGTTGAAAATGGCTGGCGGCGTCGCGGATGCGGCGCGCCAGCGGGTTCATTGTGCCAGGCGCCGCGTCCCGCTTCTGCGCCACATGATTGAAGCCCTGGGCAATGACGCCCAAAGCCTCGCCGCGCGTCAGCCCGGCGTCCCGCCGCAGCCAATGCTCAAACTGTCTGACCGTCGGAAAGCGCCGAGCGCTCTTCACCGCCTGCACCCTCGCGCCGGGCAGCATCGGAAATGTCACGACGGAAATCTCCCATAGATCCGCTTCCAGAATGCGGCGCACGCCGGTGGCGGATTCGCTTTTCGCCTTGATGGTGCGGAAGCCAATGGACAGGCCGTCCAGCGCGCCCTCGCGCATCAGCTCCAGCGTCTCGCGCGCCTTGGCGACGCCTTGTGTGAGTTTTCCTTTGACGAACAGGCCGCGCTGGTCTTCGCGGATTTCCTGCCAGGCGCCGATCGGCTCGTTCGGATCATGCTGGAACAGCATGCGGATGCCCGCCGCGCCGCGCGTCCGCAGCGATTTGGCGAACGCGCCGCGCTCAACCATGTCTTTGCCGAGATCAACCGCGCCGAACAGACTGGCATAGCCGGAAAATGTCCCGTCCTTTTCGACGGTCTCCAGCGTGACGCCGGTGAACTTGGTTTCGCCGGGCCGGTAGGCAGCGGATGCGCTCATGAATGTTTGTCCTCGTCCTTGAAAATATGTCCGGCAAACCGCTCCAGCGCGCCAAGCGCCCACCAGGCGCACAGGCTCGCCGCCGCCGCGCCGGTCAGCATCAGCTCCGCCTCGCCCAGCGCCTCGGAAATGTTCAGCCAAGCCCCAATTTTAACGCCTGCCGCGCCGCCGAAGACGAGGCCGGAGACCATGCCGACGGCAAAGCGCACGGCGGCTTCGCGGCGGCCTTTGGGCAGGATGTAGGCGAGCGAGATCGCCGACCCCGCCAGCGCGCCGACGGCCTTCGCGCCCCAGAGCACAGCGCCCTCGGATAGGATGTTCATTTTGTGGTTCCTTGGATTGGCTTTGACGCATTCACTACGGAGCTGTCATCCCGGACGGCGAAGCCGATCCGGGACCCATGCCGGAATGATGACGATTAGAACCGGATTGATAATTTCGTTCTTTGCCGGAATGAGTCCCGGATATCGCTGCGCGATTCCGGGATGACGGCCCTGCTGGCTGGCAGGCGCTTCAAATCAAAGCGCGGCTAACCCGCCACCGGCCGATACCCCACCGCTTCCCGCTTCTCGTCATCCGTCAAAAAGTCCGCCATCCCCACCCGCTCCCACAGCGCGGCGCGGTCGAGCGCGAGGCCTTCAACCTGGTCGGCGTCGAATGTCAGGCGCAGCTCATCTTCCCAAAGCGGGCCGAGCCAAGCGCCGAGCGCGCCGAGCGTCCTTGACAGGAGCGGCAGGACAGTCAGCCGGTAAAAGGAGCGGTTGGCCTCCTGGTAGTTGGCATAGGTGTTGTCGCCCGGAATGCCGAGCAGCATCGGCGGCACGCCAAAGGCCAGAGCGATCTCGCGGGCGGCGGCGTTTTTGGCTTCGAGAAAATCCATGTCTTTGGGCGTCAGGCCCATCGGCTTCCAGTCAAGCCCGCCTTCGAGCAGGAGCGGACGCCCCGCCCCGCCGGCGCCTCGGTATTCGCTGTGCAGCTCGGCCTTTAGCCGGTCAAACTGGTCAAGCGTCAGGTTGCCGCCCTCCTTCGGCGCATAGACCAGCGCGCCGGAGGGCCGGGCCGAATTGTCGATCAGCGCCTTGTTCCATGCGCTGGCGGCGTTGTGCACATCCAGCGCCGTCGCCGCAGCTTCGAGCGGCGCGAAACCGTAATGGTCATCGAGCGGATGAAACAGGGAGAGATGCAGCGCGTCGGCGATGCGCCGCTCATCGGCGGTCAGACCAAAGCGGCGCTTCGTGCTCCCCGCCCGGTATGACAAAGACAGCGGCCAGCCCTGCGCATCTGTTTCGACGCTCACGCGTTCTGGGCGCAGCAGATGCAGCTCCAGTGCGGCGCCTGCGCCAGCCAGCTCAACATATCCATTCCCGGCCAAAAGAAGCGTTGAAAAAAGCGCATCGAAAAATGCCGCGCCGGACTGGCGTCCATTCGGCGCCTTCAGCATATCCAGCAGCGGATGCGCGTCCAGTTCTTCGACGCCCTTGTAGAGCAGCAGCGGAATGGCGCTGGAGGTCTCCGCGATGAGCCGCACGGCCCGGTAGACGACCGGGTTGCGCAGATAGCCTTCGCGGGTCAGCGCCGTATAGTCGCGCCGCGTCCATGTGGCGCTGCCTTGTGCTTCCAAAGCGACGAAGCCGTAGCCTCCGCTCTTGGCTTCAAGGCGCGCGGGTTGAGCGCCGCGCTGCCGGAGCGGCCATTTCCATGGAGTTTTCATCCATTGTTTCCTTGACTTTAAGTGAAGTTCCGGATGCGCGGCGCGCCGCGCTCATTGAGCATCAGCTCAGTCAGCGCCCAGACCAGCGCGTCGAGCCGATCCGGCGAGCGCCCGTTTGACAGTCCCTCGATCGAGAAGTCGCACATTTCATCTTCCAGCGCAGGAAACCGTCCGGCATGGCGCACTCTGCCCTGCTCATACAGCGCCGCCACCGGCTCGGCGCGCAGCCATTTGCCGCGCGTCGCGTGCACGGGGCGAACCGGCACATTTGGGTCCACTTGCCGAATAACTGCGCTGACCATATCACCGCCCTGATTGACCTCGACCACGACCCGGTCCGCCTCCATCTGGTGGAAGAGCGATACGGCCCTTTGCGCCCACATGTGCGGCGGCGCGGGGCGGAAGCTCTGATCGGACAGAACCCAGCCAATGCCATCGCCGTCCAGTCCCGCCGCGACTATGCCGCAGGCGTCGGACTTTTTCGTCGAGCTGGCGGGCGGGTCAACGGCGATGACAATCCGATTCAGCTTTTCGGGTCTAATGCTCTGAATATCCTCCAAATCCTTCCGATTCCACAGCGCGTCCTGCCGGTCCTCGACCAGCTCGCCCTCGAGCTCTTGCCGGCCGAGCGCGGTGTTTGCGTACCGCTTGTTCAGCCTTGTCAGAAAACCTGGAGCAAGATGCTCCTCATTCTCGGCAGTGCGCATTATAGTCTGCGCCACTTCCGGGTCCGCAAGCAGCCTTTTCATCAGCGCTGTGGGCCTTGGCGTCGTGGTCGCCACAATACGCGGCAGATCGCCAAGTCTCAGGCCAAACTGCAGCATGTCCCAGGTCTCAACACTGTTCTTCCATTTGCCGATCTCATCGCACCAGGCGGCGGCGAACTGCGGTCCGCGCAATGATTCAGGGTCCTCGGAGGAGAACAGCATCGCCGTCTGACCGCCTTCCCACACAAGCTGCCGTTTCGAAGAGACGAAGCGCGGGCGTTTCACCCGCGATGACGCCATGATGCCGGCGGGACCCTCTATCATCACGTCGCGCACATCGGCGATGGTCTCGCCGACCAGGGCGATCGGCGTTGTCCTGTCCATCGTCGCAAGCGGCGCTAAGCCATGGACGAGACAGTTGACCCACTCCGCGCCAAGCCTTGTCTTACCCGCACCCCGCCCGCCCATAACCAGCCAGGCAGGCGGACGGCAGTTGTCGTTGAGCTTTCGTTTGCCTTCAAACATCCATTCCGGCGCGGCCGCCATCAGCTGCCGAAGCGTGAAGTTCCCGCTGAGCCAGTTTCTTGAATCGGTCTTCTGCCAACTCATCAATGCGCCTGTCCATTTTGTTGAGCATGGCCGCCAGCTCTTCCGCGCCCAGATTCCGGGGACTTGCAAGCCGCGTATTCTCGGCGCGCTCGCGCCCGAGTTTGGCGCACTGTTTCATTGAGTAGTCCAGCTTGTCGAAAGCGCGCTGCTGAAACGGCGCGGCGACGCCGTGCGTCAGAAGTTCCAGCATCTGCCTTTGAAGCTCGCCCCAAAGCAGATCGAGTTGATCTTCAATGGACTGGGAAGGGCCGGCCGACAGCGGCGCGGCAACAGGCTGCGAAGCCTCCAGCGCCAAACGCCGCCTGCGAAGCTTCTGAGAATTGTCCGCGTCCTTAACGTCAGCGGCCCCGGATTTTTTGGCCGCGCGCCAGTTCTTCCGCTCTGCGGAGATTGGAACAAAAGCCATTGCGGCACCATGTGCGAAAGTGAGGGAAAACACCTGAACCGCCGCCGCTTGGGCGCAATTCTTGAGCATGGAACATTTATGCCTGAACACCGTTGCGGTGTCAAGGCTTTTATTCCTAGGAACCAAATCTTTTTCAATATTGCAGGAGCTGCCTTAACCGCGACTCCAGCCTTTCCTTGCCCGTCCCGCCAAATTCGCGCATAATTGCAAAAGACGGGATGAAACAGCGGTCGGCGAATCTTACTCGGGCGCTGCGCAGCGGCTAGGCATTGATGGACGACCCCTTTTCCCAAAATTCAAAACCGAAAAACAAACCGTCACCGCTGCTCGGCTTTGACGCCTGGCTTGACACTGCGCTGTACGAAGCCGGTTTCCGCGCGCGCGAAGTATGGGAAAGTGTCACGATTTTCTTCCGCCGCTTTCATGTTTCGGGCTGGCGGCGCGGGGTGATAGAACTTGCCGGCGAGGGCATGACGCTGGGCACGCTCGGCTTCACTGCGCTCTTGACCTTGGCGCAGCCGTCATTTGAGGAAACAAAGGGCGACTGGCGAAGGCAGGACGCCATCGCCGTCACGTTCCTTGACCGCTACGGCAATGAGATCGGCCAGCGTGGAATCATCCACAAGGACGCCGTGCCGATCGACGAGCTGCCGGACCATGTCATCAAAGCCGTGCTCGCCACCGAGGACCGGCGCTTCTTCGAACATGTGGGCCTCGATTTCCTCGGCCTCGCCCGCGCCATGAGCGAGAACGTGCGCGCCAACTCCGTCGTGCAAGGCGGCTCCACCATCACCCAGCAGCTGGCAAAGAACCTGTTCCTGACCAACGAGCGCACCTTGCAGCGCAAGGTCAAGGAAGCGTTCCTGTCGATCTGGCTGGAGGCCAATCTCTCGAAGAAGGAAATCCTGCAGCTGTATCTCGACCGCGCTTACATGGGCGGAGGCACGTTCGGCATCGCAGCAGCCTCCAACTTTTACTTCGGCAAAAGCGTCAAGGACGTGTCCCTCGCCGAAGCGGCGATGCTAGCCGGGCTTTTTAAAGCTCCGGCCAAGTACGCGCCGCACATCAACCTGCCCGCCGCCCGCGCCCGCGCCAACGAAGTGCTCACCAATATGGTGCAGGGCGGGCTGATGAGCGAGGGACAGGTGCTCGACGCGCGGCGCCATCCTGCGAACATTGTCGAGCGGACCGCCTCGGAGACGCCGGACTATTTCCTCGACTGGGCTTTTGAGGAAGTGAAGAAGACGGCAAAGGGGTTGCCGCAGACCAGCTTTGTTGTGCGCACGACTGTCGACCTCGACTTGCAGAAGGCCGCAGAGGAATCGGTCGAGTTTCATCTGCGGCAGAACGGCCAGGAGTTCAAAGTCACGCAGGCGGCGGTTGTTTTGATCGAAAACGACGGCTCGGTGCGGGCCATGGTCGGCGGGCGCGATTACGGCGTCTCACAGTTCAACCGGGCAACCGGCGCGCTGCGCCAGGCCGGCTCCTCTTTCAAGCCCTACGTCTATGCGACAGCTATGGAAAATGGCTTCACGCCCGAATCGATTGTGCCCGATGCGCCAATCTCGTGGGGAACTTGGTCCCCGCAGAATTATAACCGCGGCTACGCGGGCCGGATCAACCTGACCACAGCGCTGGTCAAGTCCATCAACACGGTGCCGGTGCGGCTCACCAAGGAGCACCTCACCACCAAGCCGATCGCGGCGCTGGCAAAAGCGATGGGCGTTGAATCTGAAATTTCCCTGCACAAGACCATGTCGCTTGGCACATCCGGCATGACCGTGCTCGATCAGGCGACGGGCTATCTGACCTTTGCCAACGGCGGCTATGCCAACACCCGGCACGCTTTCACCCAGATACTGACCTATTCGGGAGAGGTAATCTGGGACCATGACCGCGACGCGCCAAAGCCCCTGCGAGTGCTGTCAGAACAGGCGGATATTTCGATGAACACGATATTAGCGCAGGTTCCCGAATGGGGCACCGGACGGCGGGCGGCGCTCGCCAACACCCGCGTTGCCGGCAAAACCGGCACGACGCAGTCATACCGGGACGCCTGGTTTGTCGGCTTCACCGGTAATTACACCGCCGCCGTCTGGTACGGCAATGATGACTTTTCGCCGACCGAAAAAATGACCGGCGGCATCCTGCCTGCGATGACCTTTCAGCGCTTTATGCAATTTGCCCACCAGAATATCGATTTGAAGCCGATCCCGGGCCTTGAAAAACCATTTCCTGATCCAAAGAAGGAGAGCAAGGAGCCACAGGTTGCCAAAGGGGATGGCGCAGAGCCCGTGCCCGAGCCGCCCAAACGGCCATCGGCGCTCACCCCGCGCACGACGGATGTGCTGAAAAGCCTTAACACGCTTTTCAGCGAGGCGCCTGAACTGGCCGCCGCCGGCGTGTGAGCCCGCCACCTTGCGCAATGCCCTTCAGCCGTATTAACCGGACATATGCTCAAAAGCCTTTCCCACATCGCGCTGGTGCTGGTCCTTGCCCTTGGCGGCGGGACTTGGCTGACATACCGGTCGGTCACCGGCGTCGAACGGCTGGGCGGCATTGAAGTCGGGCTTTGGAAGGCGTTTCCGGATTTCGGCACGCCGAACGCCGATCCCTATGCCAAGGCCCGCGTCGCCCGCAGCGGCGCGCTGCCGCTGGGCGCGGCGGAAGGCATCCGCTTTTACGCCGAAAAGGATTCGGAAGGCCGCCCGCTGATATTTGGCTGCGGCTATCTGGTGGCGGGGCCAAGCCCCGCTGCGCGCCTGTGGACACTCTATGCCAGCGCCAATGACGAGGTTCCGCTTTCCGCCGCAGAAGGCTTGCCTTCGGTGCTTCATTCCCGCCAGATTATCCGGTTCGCCGACAAGCCGGTCGCCATCCATATCGCTCCCTCGGCGCGGCCCGGCAACTGGCTCGCTGTCAGCTCTAAGCGACCGGGCGCCTATCACCTTGTCCTGTCGCTCTATGACACGCCGGTCGCCACCAATGCCGGTCTTGTCGACATGAAGTTCCCGGACATATCGCGGCAGGGCTGCGATGGTTAAGTGGCTTTATGCGGCAGCCGCAGGCATTGTCGGCGCGGGCATCGTCCACATCGCGACGCTGCTGCTCATTCCCGCTGTCACTGATATCGACACATGGACGCGGCTGTCGGCGTTTGGCAATCTGAACGAGTTTCACCAGATTGAACTGACCGGCAGCGCCGCCGCGTCGATCCGGGCGCTCGACCCGACATTCCAGGTCGCCGCCTGCCGGTTCGACCTTGCGGACGGCCCGGTCGAAATCGCCTCGCCGGAATCCGCCCCTTTCTGGTCGCTGTCGATCTACAACAGGCGCGGTGAGAACATTTTTTCCATCAATGACCGCACCGCCAACGAGGCTTTGCTCGACGTGATCGTGGCTACGCCGGCGCAGGTCGTTGAGCTGCGCAAGGCGCAGACGCCTGAAATTGAAACCTCAATCCTTGCCGAGACGGACATTGGCGAGGGGTTTGTGGTGCTTCGGGCCTTTGTCGAGGATGACAGCATGAAGCCCGCCATCGCCGCTTTTCTGGAAGAGGCGAGCTGCGATCTTTTCTAAATTGGCGCTGCGCTTTCGGGATGACATCACGATAGAGCGTGCGAACTGCCGGTGTCTGCTGCGCCGCGGATATTACAAGTCCACGCGCCTGCGGCGCGCGGACTGGTCAATGCCTATTGCTTCTGGGCTTCCACTTCGATCATCACACTGATATCGGGACCCAATCCATATTCAGCCACCTTGCCCATGCCAAAATCCGCTGACTTGACGACGCCTTTGGCGGAAAAGCCGCTGACGATGGCAGCGGCGTCCCACGGGCGGGGCTGCTCGGCATTCCAGACCACATCGAGCGTCACAGGCTTCGTGACGCCAATAATGGTGAGATTGCCGGTGACTTTGCCTGTCTTGTCACCGGTTTTTTCAACGGCTGTGCTTTCAAATGTGATTGTTGCAAATTCAGCCGTATTGAGAAAGTCGGGGCTGCTCAAATCCTTGTCCCGGTCGGCAAAATTGGTGTCAATGCTCGCGGCG
>JANMMM010000108.1:0-5748 GCA_031373225.1 Phyllobacteriaceae bacterium
CTTTTCCTTCAACGGTGCAAGCAAACGCAAAAGCGGCGGCACAGCGATCTCCCCCCTCGCGGGGGAGATGCCGACAGGCAGAGAGGGGCGCCTCGACGTGCCTTTGGCGATTGGAGCGCCAAACCCGCTCGGTCATCCCGCATGAAACCCGCCCCCGCCCCCTTCGACGACCACACTTTTTCCGCTCCCGACGGCCTGCGCCTCCACACGCGCATCTATGCGCCCGCGAAAAAATCCCACGGCGACGTCATCTGCCTGCCGGGCCTCACCCGAAACTGCCGCGACTTCCATGATCTGGCGCTGCATCTTGCGCAGAAGGCCGACAAGCCGAAGCGCGTCATCGCCATCGATGCGCGCGGTCGCGGGCTTTCGGAATATGACAAGGATTGGCAGAACTACAATGTCGTGACCGAGGCGGGCGATGTCCTTGCAATGCTCGCGGTGCTCGGCATTGAGAGCGCCGACTTCATTGGCACCTCGCGCGGCGGCATCCTGATCCACCTCCTCGCCGCGATGGAGCCAACTGTGTTAAAACGCATTGTTCTCAATGACATAGGTCCAGTTGTTGAGGGAGAGGGACTGATGCGGATCAAGGCGGCGCTCACGCGCGCGCCGAAGCCGAAGGACTGGGTCGACGCCGTGAAAATTCAGCGCGACCTGTATGGCGCCGAGTTTCCGGCGCTGACGCTGCGGGACTGGGAAGTTCATGCGTGGGCGATCTACCGGGAGAGCAAGCTGGGGAAAGTGGCAGCAGACTTTGATCCAACGCTTCTGAAAACCTTGGAGAGCTTTGATCCGGCCGCGCCAATTCCCGATCTGTGGACGCAGTTCGGCGGTCTTGCCGCCAAGCCGCTTATGACGATCCGGGGAGCCAATTCAAAACTTCTGTCACTGGACACGGTCTCAAAGATGAAGCTGCTGCACCCTGCCATGCAGGATGTCACGGCCTATGGACAGGGCCACGCGCCGATGCTTTGGACGGCGGAACTGCCGCACAGGATCGCAGCGTTTCTTCGATAGGCGGCATTGCCAACCAATCCCCGAAACAAATTCGGCCCCAAAACACAAAACCCGGCAGTTGCCTGCCGGGTTTTGCTCTTGACACTTAAGTCAGATTAGAAAGAACGCTCGAAACGGAGGAAGCCCTCGGTCGTGCCAGGAGCTGCGCCGTTTGTGTTGTGCCATACGGCCAGCTTCGCAGAGAACTGCGGAACGATCGTGTAGTCAACAACACCACCAAAGATGATGTTATTTGGCGTGCCGACGATTTCGTAGTTCGTGTCAGCCTGGTACTGAACAAGACCAGTCAGAGCCAGCTTCGGATTGAACGTGTGCTTGTAGGAACCGCCAACAGTCCAGCGACCGCCATTAGCATACATGTTCGAGTGAACAATGCCAACTGGGTTGGTCAGACCGCCGCCATTGTAGGTCGCGAGGATCTTCAACGCGCCAGCGGAACCGACGGCAACCGAAGCGCGGCCCTTGAGCGACCAGCCGGAATTGCCAGGCAGAGCGCCGTTGTCATCGTCGTCATAGGCTGCCCACAGGTCCATGCCGAAGGCGCCCTGAGTGAAGGAAACCTTACCGACAATATTCGGAACGTAGTTGACGTTAGTTGTCTCTTCTTCAAGGTTCAACGTTGCCGATACTGCACCAGCGGTAAAGGTGTAACCAATGAAGTTTACGCCAGCGCCGCCGCCGGCCGAGCCTTCGCCGTCCAGACCGCCGTCATACAGGGTATCCGAAGCGCCCATTTTCAGGCCGCCAAGCGAAATCCACGCATGATTGATACCGAACGCGCCGCCGCCAACCGAAGGGTTGGTGATTGGCACACCGGTAACAGCAACGGACGTGCCGTTAGTGGTAGCGGTCGTGGCCGAGAATTCGATGTATGAAGTCAGAGTGCCCAGATCGGTGTCGTTCTTCGCAGTAAAGTTCAACATCGCGTTGGATTCCTTGATCCAACCTTTCTTGCCCGTGACACTGTGATATTTCGCGGTGTAACGAACGCGGCCTGCGATCTTCAGGCAGGTTTCGGTGCCGGGGATGTAGAAGTAGCCAGCGCCGTATGCGTCGCAAACGCGGACGTATTCGACGGCTTCCGGTTCAGCCATCACTGCGTCAGCAGCGCGGGCGCCGGATACAGCGACGAGAGCCGCTGCGGAGCCGAGAAGTAGGCTCTTAATGTTCATGGTAGACCTCCAGTAAAAAGTTTATCAGGTTCGGGCTTTTGCCAGCTAAGGCCGGTCATTTTCGACCCGACCCCTTTTTCGAAAGAAGGCCGAAGCACGCCCCGTTCCTTCAAATCCTAAAATACCGGTGGAATCCTGTGTTGCAACGCCCAAATGCCGGGAGGCCGGGTTATCCAGACGTTCAAAGGGGGCGTGTTGCGCAAATGACACGAATTTTACAAGGATTCCTTTACCTTTGTTAACGCGGGTTAACGGGAGTTTACCGGAATGGTGAGGAATTGGTTAAAATTTGAAGGAATCAGTGCTTCCAGGCGGAGGATGGGGTGGGGCTGGTCCTGCTTCGCTCGCAAGGGCGAGCTACGCAGGATGGGGAGCTTTAATGTCGAAGGCGGATGGTCCTGCTTCGCCCTGCGGGCTTCGCAGGGTGGGGAGCTCCATCCTGCTGACTTTCAGAGGGTCCAGAATAAAGCACCCCATCCTGCGAAGCTCGCCCTTGCGAGCGAAGCAGGACCGCCGCCGCCCATTTGCTCTCGCCGCACTACCAAAGGTGCTTTCTCGCAAACGCGTGGCCTGAGCCGGACTTGAGATAGGTCTCAAAAGCCTCGGCCTTCACCGGATTGGAAAATGCAACATAGGTGACGAGCCGCCAGGGGCGGTGCTCCGCTGTAAAGGGGGACCCGCCATTATTGTGTTGGGCCAGCCTTGCTTTGAGATCGCCGGTGACGCCGACGTAATGCTCGCTGCGGGCGCTCAGGCTTTCAATGAGGTAGACATAGTGCATGGCGGCGTCCCCGGTCCTCGCACAAATGTGCACTTTTTCAGGGCGTTTTCAATCGCTTGCAACCATCTCAGTGCGGAGAGGGCATGTATTTGGGCGGGCTGGTCCTGCTTCGCTAAAGCTTCGCAGGATGGGGAGCTTTATTCTGCACCTTCTTCATAAGCAGCGGAATCAAGCACCCCATCCTGCGAAGCTCGCCCAGGCGAGCGAAGCAGGACCGGGCGCCCGACAGTTGGTGTTGCAGCATTGAGGTGGCTGGCGGAGACGGCGGGATTCGAACCCGCGATACCTTTTTGGGGTATGCTCATTTAGCAAACGAGTGCCTTCAGCCTCTCGGCCACGTCTCCGCTGGCATGGCGATAGACGCGCGCGGCGGCAAATTCAAGCTTAAAACGGATTGGCTTCAGCCGGGGAGCGTTCCCGCGGCCCATCTGTCCAGAATCTCGGTAGGGTCGATCAGGTCGGCGCGGCGCTTGAACGGGCCGGTTGCCACTGTCAAAGCGCCTGACAGACTGCCCGAGTACATTTCGAAGTGCACCATTGAAATGTCCAGTCCGGCCAGCTGACTGACCTCGCCAATTTTCTGGCCCTTGCGCACAATGCCGCCGACGGCCACGCCCGGCGCAAGCTTTGTGCGCACTTCGCCATAGCGGACGAGGAAATCCGGATGCTCAACCACGATGGCATTGCTGCCGAGGTAAAAGGGGCGGAACGACAGCACAGTTCCGTCCGCCACAGCGAACACCGGCGTGCCTGGCGGGGCGTAGAGGTCGCAGCCGGCATGTTTGCGCTTGCCGTTGTTGCGCGGCGCACCAAAAGAGCGCGGACGCTCGTGCCATGATTTCTTCGGGACAAAAGACAAGGGGAAAGCCATGATATGACCTCGCAGCAATGCCCCGCGTGAAACATACAGACAGTTTTGCTGCTTGGCTAGGCGGGCAGCTCGTGCTCCCAGGGCGGGTTGGCGCCGGCGCGCGACACAGTGACAGCGGCGGCGCGCACGGCGAGCGACAGGGCTTCGCGGATGTCGTCCCGCGAGAGGTTGGCCAGCGCCTTCTTGTTCAGTTTGCCGGCCTTGGAAATCCATGCGAGCAGCCCGGCGTTGACCGTGTCGCCCGCGCCGACAGTGTCAACGACATTGACCTTCACACCAAGCGCCTGGACCTTCCCGGAATGGCCGATGCCGACCGCGCCTTCGCCGCCCTGGGTCATGACGACGAGCTTAGCGCCGCCTTCCAGAAGCTTTGCGGCGAAATTGTCGAAATCGCCGGCGGCGTCAAAGAAGGTCAGATCCTCGTCGGAGAGTTTGACGATGTCGGCCATGGCCAGCATCCGCTCCATGCGGGCGCGGTGTTTGGGAATGTCTTTGATGAAGCTTGTGCGGATGTTCGGGTCGAAGGAAATGACGCGCTTGTCCTTCTCGCGCTTCATCAACGCCTCATAGGTGGAGCCGCAGGGTTCGGGGATGAGGCTGATGGCGCCGAACTGCAGGGCCTCGACGCTTTTGTCAAAAGTTGGAAGATCGCTTTCCGCGAGAAGCCGGCCGGAGGTGCCCTCATCATAAAAGGCGTAGCTTGCATGGCCGTTGACCAAGCGGACAAAGGCGATTGTCTCGGGATGATCGGTTCTGACGACATAGCGCGGGTCGACTTTGCTCTTTGTCAGCACATCAATGAGCAGGTCGCCGAAGAAGTCGGTCGAGACGGCGGTGAAGAAGCCCGATGAGACGCCGAGGCGGCCGAGCGCGATGGCGGTGTTGTAGACCGCGCCTCCGGCGTGCGGTTCGTAACAGGCCTTGCCGTCGGCGGTTTCGCGCGGCAGCATATCGATCAGGGCCTCGCCGCAGGACACAATCATGAAAGCTCCTCCCCAAACTGCACACGCTCAATGCCTTTTGCCGATACCATCCAAATTTCTGAAAATCCATCGGGCAATCAACAGAACAGCATTGCGCCCACAGGCGCGGTGCGGCACTTGTAAGGAATGGAGCGAAACTCATGATGAAAGACATCAGACCGGCATTGACCCGGATAGCGCGGGACCTGCCCTCGACAATTCCCTTTGTGGGACCCGAATCCATCGCGCGCCAGCGCGGGCGGGCATTCAATGCGCGGCTTGGGGCGAATGAAAGCGGGTTTGGTCCTGCCCCGTCCGTCGTCAAAGCCATGTCTGACGCGGCGGCGGAGAGCTGGGCCTATGGAGATCCGGAGAATTTCGAAGTCAAAGCGGCGATAGCGGCACATCTCAAGCTTAACGCGGCGCATGTGTCAGTCGGGCCGGGCATCGACGCGCTGCTGGGACTGACGGTGCGGCTGTTCGCCGAGCCGGGCGACACGGTGGTTTCCTCGCTCGGCGGCTATCCGACGTTCAATTATCATGTGGCCGGCTATGGCGCCTTGCTGAAAACCGTGCCTTACCGCGACGACCATGAGGATTTGGAGGCGCTGCGGGCGCTGGCGGTCCGGGAAAAGCCGAAGATTGTCTATCTCGCAAATCCCGACAATCCAATGGGGACTTGGCATTCCGGCGGAAAAGTCGCCGCCTTTGCGGCGGCGCTGCCCTCAGACACGCTTTTCATCCTGGACGAGGCCTATGGCGAGACCGCGCCGGAAGGAACGCTGCCGGACCTTTCGCCGGACATGCCGAATGTGCTGCGGTTCCGCACCTTTTCCAAAGCCTATGGCCTTGCGGGCGCGCGCATCGCCTATGTGTTCGGCGCGCCGGAGCTTGTGTCGGCGTTCGATAAGGTGCGGGATCATTTCGCCGTCAGCCGCATTG
>JANMMM010000145.1:0-7059 GCA_031373225.1 Phyllobacteriaceae bacterium
CTGGTCGGACATCCCCAACAACCGCATGATGCGCTTCGACGAGACCGACGGCTCGGTCTCAACCTTCCGCCAGCCTTCCAACAACTCCAACGGCAACACATGCGACCGAGAGGGCCGCCTCGTCAGCTGCGAGCATCTGACCCGCCGCCTCACGCGGACGGAGCATGATGGCTCCATCACCGTGATCGCCGACCGGTTCGAGGGCAAGCGCTTCAATTCGCCGAACGATGTTGTGGTCAATTCCGATGGCTCCATCTGGTTCACCGACCCAAGCTACGGCATCCTGTCCGACTATGAAGGCGACAAGGCCGAGCCGGAAATGGGCTGCCATGTCTACCGCGTCGACGGCGCGACCGGCTGTCCCGCCCGCGCCGCCGACGATTTCGTCAAGCCGAACGGATTGGCCTTCTCGCCTGACGAAAAGCTGCTCTACGTGGCCGACACCGGCGTGAGCCATATGGAAGGCGGGCCGAAGCATATCCGCCGCTTTGCCGTATCGGACGATGGAAAACTTTCCGGCGGCGAAGTGTTCGCCGAATGCTCCGCGGGCCTCTTCGACGGTTTCCGCATCGACCGCGCCGGCCGCGTCTGGTCTTCCAGCGCTGAGGGCGTGCACTGTTATGATCCGGACGGAACGCTGATCGGCAAGCTGCACATTCCCGAGCTTGTCTCGAACCTGACCTTCGGCGGGCCAAAGCGCAACCGCCTGTTCATCACGGCCAACCAGTCGCTGTATGCGGTCTATCTGGCGGTCAATGGCTAGGCAGCCCCAGCCGCGCCCGCAGTTCGCCGTCAAATTCCCGCGCTTTGCCAAGGCTTTCCAGCGGCGGCAGGCGATAGCTGCGGCCGGCTTTTGAGACCATCACCAGACAAAACATGTCGCGGCGCATCCCGTCCGCGTCCTTTTCCGCTTTCGTGACGATTGTGGTCGCAGCCACGTCGCGCGACCGGAACCGCACCGTGCTCAAGAGCCAGGGAGACCTGCGCGCCAGCATTAGCTCGCGCTCGCCCAAGGTCCACACCTGCGACTGCCCGAACGCGTTGAGCAGCACAAAGGTGAGCACCATGCTGCACAGGCTGGTGATGGTGGCAAACACCGGCAGCGGCATCGCATCCTGGAACTGCCCCAGCGCCAGCACAATCACCGCAAACCCCGCCAGCGCAAAAACCGCGCGCTCAGCCGCGCCAATCGGCTCCGACAATTTAATTTCCGACTGATGTGTCCATGAAGGTTCCATAGGAATGGCATAGCGCAGAGGGCTGAAGAATGGGTTTGGAGGCGTGGTAAATGATGTGTCGTCCTTCGAGACGGCCCAAAGGGGGGCCTCCTCAGGATGAGGGAGAGCGGCGCTTTTTGAAATGCGGGCATGAGCCAAGTGAAGTTTGGGCACTGACCCCAATCTCGGGGGAGCCCACTCATGTCCCTCATCCTGAGGAGGCCCTTCTTGGGGCCGTCTCGAAGGACGCACTCTGCCGCTGATCCAATCGCACGGTTTGCAAAGCGGAGTGCGCTGTTTTTTCAAAAATTCAATACATTGAATTCTTGTATTCAACCTCAAGCCCGTCATCCATTTTGCGCATCTCACCGCCATCGCTTGGCGCGCCTGTTGTCTGATCGAGAATGATCTTCATCAGCGACGGCATGTCATCACGGTTCTGGAAATGGCTTGGGTCCCACATATGCGAGCGCCGGAAGGCCTTGGCGCAATGCAGGAAAACCTCGCTCACTTTGACAATGATCGCGAGCCGGGGAGAGCGGTCATTGACGCTCATGCCCGCCAGAAGTTCAGGATCGGTCACCAGACTGGCCCGCCCGTTCACCCGCAATGTGTCGTCAAAGCCCGGAATGATGAACAGCAGCCCGACGCTGGGATTGGCGAGAATATTGGCGAGGCTGTCGAGCCGGTTATTGCCGGGCCGGTCCGGGATCGCCAGTGTGCGCTCATCCAGAATCCTGACAAACCCCGCCGGGTCGCCGCGCGGGCTGACATCGGCCTTTCCGTCCGGATTCTGCGTGCCGATGCACAGGAACGGCGAGCGCCGGATAAAGTCCTGCGCGTGTTTGTCGAGCGCGGTCTGGCACTTCAGGGCGGCAAGGGTATGCGTCGGCTGGAACAGGCTGCGGAGGGAGGGTTCGTCTTTGATGGTGAAATCTGGATTGGCTTGGTATTCGCTCATCATATAGCCTTTCGAAACCCCGCCCTTTCCGGCAAACCCGCCGCCCGCGCCGTCAGATCCGGTTCGGCGGCGATGACGCGCAGGTACGCTTGCGCCGTCTTGTCCGGCTCCGCCCGCCGCTGCTCCCAGTCGCGCAGCGTGCCGAGCGGAATGTGGTAACGCGCGGCAAATTCCTCCTGCGTCAGGCGCAGACGGATGCGCAGGGCGCGGGCGTTCGACAGCGGTTTCAGGCGGGCGAGGTCAGCCTCGGTGAGCGGCGGGTTGTCGGGGTCGGACAGGGCGTTGGCCATGATCTCCGCTTCAGACATCGGAGGCAGCTCTTCGGTTTTAATATGCTTCTGCATAGATGCGCTCTTCCATTTTGTTTGACCGGCGGGCGGAAATGATCCTGATTGCTTCGCCGCGTTCGGTGAACACAATCGTCAACAGCGTCAAACCCATAAGGCCAATGGCAATCATCCGCACTTCGCCATAGAATATTGCCTCATCCTGCAAAAACGTCATGCCCGGATCGTCAAACGCTCTCGATGCCTGTTCAAACGAAACGCCATGCTTGCGCAGGTTCGACACAGCTTTGGTTTCATCCCAGACAAACGATAGCATGATTTCCTACTGGCTACCAGTATGATTTTCTATATCGCAATTTCGTATCATGGGTTGTGGTGAATAGCGAAGCCCTCATCCTGAGGAGCCGCGCAGCGGCGTCTCGAAGGACGGCCATGGAGCGCAAACCCCCTTCCTTCGAGACGGCCCTGCGGGCCTCCTCAGCGAGGAGAAATTCCGTTCCAAGTCTAGCTGCAACCTTTGGGACGAAAAAGTGCCAAGCAGAGCTGAAAGAAGCTGAAGGCTCCAGCGGTAGAATTGCGGTGACTGTGCGCCCAATTGCTTGCGTCGCCGCTGAAAGGAAGAGCGCAAAGTTAGAGCAATTGGGCGCGCTGTCTCCGAAATTCGGGGAGGAAGGGCGATTAAAAATGGAGCAATCAATTGCACTGTCAACCGATCATTAATACCAAATACTGTTTCACTTGTCCCAGGTATCCAATTTCAATACTTCATGTGATTCATGCCGTTGTCACTCTTGTGGCAAGTAAGAAGCCACCGAACAGGTTCCCTGCCGACAAAGTAAAAATAGTCACCACCAAAATCCAAGGAAACAACATCGCCCTTCATTCTAAAATTATTTCTCCCAATAATTGTGCTTTCTGAACGACTAACTTCGCCTCTGCTTTCTTCAATCGCGAAAAGATTTGCGCCTTCAAAGACATAAGCAGCTCTGACAGGTCCACCCGTTGTGATTAGTGGCTGGTCAAGGCTTGTTATTATTTTGTCGCCGTCTGATCTGATGACCTCCACAAGGCTCACATCATAATCGTACCACAAACCTGTCAGCGGCATTGAAATGAGCTTCCGTTCTTCAAACGCGCCGCAAAGAATTTGGTCACCAAGCGCAAGATCACCTGCAAGCTTCGTTGTCCTGTCAGCTAGCAGAATTGGCGTATCAAGCGGAATGCATCCACCACCAATGCCGCCAGGCGGCGGGACCCCCATGTCGTTTGGGTCTTCATACATACCGCAAACGAGCACGTCGGCCTCGATATCAGTGCTAGCTGGAAAAACAAAATGCACGGTTTTGCCATCCCTTTGGCACCTGTACCTGTAGGTATATTTTGATAGAACGCCGACTTTGCTTACGAGCACACAATTGCATTTTAGCGCCATTTCGATCCCCCACTTCGTTCAGCAAAGACATTCACCACCAGACAAGAGACAAAGTCCTTACAACAACGCTCACGATTCGACAATTTGACGGCAACGATTCCGGTGCAATCCGACGGATTCCCGATTCCTACCGACAGCCCTCTCAGTTGACATCCCCCGTCATTCCCGCATCATCACCCCATGGCCCGCATCGCCCGCATCACCGTCCCCGGCCTGCCGCACCATGTCACCCAGCGTGGCAACGGGCGGCAGAAGGTGTTTTTCTCCGATGCCGACTACGCGCGCTACCGCGATCTCCTCGCAGACCAATGCCGCGCGGCGCAGGTTGAGGTTTGGGCGTGGTGCTTGATGCCAAACCATGTGCATTTGCTCCTCGTGCCCAATGACGAGGACGGGCTGCGCAGAGCCCTTTCCAAAACGCACCGCATCTATGCCGGGATCATCCACGCCCGCGAAAAGAGAAGCGGTCATTTTTGGCAGGGCCGGTTTGGCTCGGTGGCGCTGGACGAGGAGCACCTTCTGAACGCATTCCTCTATGTGGCGCTCAATCCTGTGAGGGCGCAGCTTGTCGCAAACGCCGCCGATTGGCCATGGGCGAGCATGCGGTCCTACCTTTCTGGCGAGGATGACGGCGTCACGGTGCGCGCACCGATGCTGTCGCGCTTTCCGGACATGCGGGGTCTGCTTGAGAACCCGCAGGTTGCGGACAAGGCGTCATTCGACCGGCTGCGCAATGCCGAGACCATTGGCCGCCCGCTCGGAAGCGGGGAGTTTCTTCAATCGCTCGCAGAGAGGTTCGGGCGAGCCCTTGTGCCCGGAAAGCCGGGACCGAGGCGGCAGGGCGGCGAACCGAATTGAGGAGACAGTGCGCCCAATTGCTTCAGCAGCGCGTCTAAATTTCCAGCTTGGGCGCAGGCAATTGGGCGCACAGTCACCGCAATTCTATCGGCGGCGCACGCTTCCAACCTAATTCCGCCCCCGCCCCTCCACCAAATCCATCACCTCCCGCGCCGCCGCCAGCACATTCGTTCCCGGCCCGAACACCGCCGCCACGCCCGCGTCGAACAGGAACTGATAATCCTGCCGGGGGATGACACCGCCGCAGACGACGATGATGTCACCTGCGCCTTTATTGCGTAAGGTTTCAATGAGTTGCGGCAGCAAGGTCTTGTGGCCTGCGGCCAAGGACGAGACGCCGATGACGTGGACTTGGCGGGCGATGGCTTCGGTTGCGGCTTCTTCCGGGGTTTGGAACAGGGGACCGGCAATGACCTCGAAGCCGATATCGCCGAAGGCGGAGGCGATGACTTTGGCGCCCCGGTCATGCCCGTCCTGGCCGAGCTTGGCGACCATGAGGCGCGGGGCGGCGCCGGTGCGCGTGATGAAGTCGGCGAGGCTGGTTGTGAGCGTGTCGTATTCGGGGTCGCCGGAATAGGCTTTGGCATAGATGTCTTTGACGACTTTGGGCGTTGCAATGTGGCCACCGAAGGCAGTACGCATGGCATCGGAAATTTCGCCGACGGTGGCGCGGGCGCGGGCGGCATCGACGGCGAGGCCGAGGAGGCTGCCCTCGCCTGTGCGGGCTGCATTTTCCAGAGCGGCGAGCGCGGCGCGCACGGCATTGCTGTCGCGGCTGCGCTTGACCTGTTCGAGGCGCTTGATCTGCCCGGCCCGCACAGCGGCATTGTCCACTTCGCGCGTCTCAAGATGCGCTTCGTTTTCGAGCCGGTATTTGTTGACGCCGACAATCACCGTCTCGCCCCGGTCCACCATGGCTTGCCGCCGCGTCGCGGCTTCTTCGATCAGGCGCTTGGGAAGGCCCGAGGCGACGGCTTTGGTCATGCCGCCGAGCGCCTCCATCTCTTCGATCAGCACCCAGGCCTTGTCCGCCAGATCCTGCGTCAGGCGCTCGACATAGAAGGATCCGGCCAGCGGGTCCACGACATCGGTGATGCCGGTCTCGTGCTGCAATATCAGCTGCGTGTTGCGGGCGATGCGGGCGGAGAATTCGGTGGGAAGGGCGATGGCTTCGTCGAAGGAATTGGTGTGCAGCGACTGCGTGCCGCCCAGCACGGCGGACATGGCCTCGAAGGCGGTGCGGACGATGTTGTTGTACGGGTCCTGCTCCTGAAGACTGACGCCCGATGTCTGGCAGTGCGTGCGCAGCATTTTCGAGGCCTCTTTCTTCGGATTGAACTCCTCCATGATGCGCGACCAGAGCAGCCGCGCGGCGCGCAGCTTGGCGGCTTCCATGAAGAAATTCATGCCTATGGCGAAGAAGAAGGAGAGCCGCCCGGCGAAGGCGTCCACATCCAGACCGCGCGCAATGGCGGCGCGCACATATTCGCGCCCGTCGGCGAGCGTGAAGGCGAGCTCTTGCACCAGCGTCGCCCCGGCCTCCTGCATGTGATAGCCGGAAATCGAAATCGAGTTGAATTTCGGCATTTCCCGCGCCGTGTAGTCAATAATGTCAGCGACGATGCGCATCGAGGGTTCGGGCGGATAGATGTAAGTGTTGCGCACCATGAATTCTTTCAGCACATCGTTCTGGATCGTGCCCGAAAGCGCCGCGCGTGGCACGCCCTGCTCCTCGCCCGCGACAATGAACGAGGCCAGAACCGGAATGACCGCGCCGTTCATCGTCATCGACACGGAGACCTTGTCGAGCGGGATGCCGTCGAACAGAATTTTCATGTCCTCGACGGAGTCGATCGCGACGCCCGCCTTGCCCACATCCGCCGCGACGCGCGGATGGTCGCTGTCATAGCCACGGTGCGTGGCGAGATCGAACGCGACCGACACGCCCTGCTGCCCGGCGGCGAGGCCCTTGCGGTAGAAGGCGTTGCTCTCTTCCGCCATTGAGAAGCCGGCATATTGGCGGATGGTCCATGGCCGGCCCGCATACATGGAAGCGCGCGGGCCGCGCGTGAAGGGGGGAAAGCCGGGGAGCGAGGCGGTGTCGAGGCCGGCGGTGTCGGCGGCGGTGTAGAGGGGTTTGATGGCAATGCCTTCGGGCGTGGGGCGCGTTTCGGGGGAAGCGCCGAGTTCCTTGGCGGCGAGGGTTTGCCAATCTTTGAGAGTTGTCATTTTGGCCTCGCTTGTGCGGAAGGAGGCGGAAAGTTCGGAGCCAAGCGCCCCTCTCTGTCCTGTCGGACATCTCCC
>JANMMM010000182.1:0-7905 GCA_031373225.1 Phyllobacteriaceae bacterium
GGTCAATAATCAGCTCGCCCTTCATGAAGGCGAACTGCACCGCCTCGTCCTTGCCGGTGAACAGGTCCGCCCGGACGAACCGGTGCTCTTTCACAACGCCGCCGATCTCCTTGGAAATCACGCCCGCCAGCCGGAACTGTCCGCCTTCCTTGATGGGCGTTGCGGTGATTGAATAGCCCTTGTATTCGCGCGCCGCGCCCGCATTTGCCGAAGCCTCCCCTCCCCCGAATATTTTCTTTAGCCAGGACATGCCGCTCTCCGCTGTTCACGAACTATTGACAGACTAAGGCCGGACAGGACGCACAATCAAGCGGCAAGACTGTGTTATGATGCAGCGGCGGGGGCGCAGGAATGGAGATTGGTCCAATGCTCAGCCACGATTCCAACATGATCGTTCTTGACCGCCGCAAGTTTCTCGCTTTGGCGGGAACCCTGGCCGCCGCCGGGCTTTTGCCGCAGCAGGCGCTGGCGCTGGCCGGCCCCTATGCGTTCAAACAGGGCGCCTATGACATTTCCGTCGTCAGCGACGGCACGCTGTCGCTCAACATTGCCCAGGTGTTCCCCGGCTCGCCGGTGGACGAGGTGAAGAAGTTGCTCGGCCCGGCTGTGGCAGGCGAGGAGGCCAGCGTCGAGGTCAATGTGCTGCTGCTCAAATCCGGCAGCGACGTCATCCTGATCGACACCGGCACCGGCGGCGGCATGGGGCCGACGGCAGGCAAGCTGATGGACAGCTTGAAAGCCGCCGGAACCGACCCCTCGGCGGTCACCAAAGTCATCTACACCCACGCCCACCCGGACCATCTTTGGGGATCAGTCGGCAAGGACGGCGCGCTGACTTTCCCGAACGCCTCGTTCCACATGGCCGAGACCGAGTTCGGCTTCTGGTCCGCGCCGGACCTTGTGTCGAAAATGCCAAAGGAAATGCAGGGCATGGTCCAAGGCATTCAGAGCCAGCTGACCGTCCTCAAGGACAGGTTCACATTCTTCAAGCCGGGCGCGGAAGTGGTCCCCGGCCTCATGGCGCTCGATACGGCGGGGCACACGCCCGGGCATGTCTCGTTTGAAATGGCCGGAGGCGACGGGCTGATCCTGACCGGCGACGCGGTCACTGCGGCGCTGGTGTTCTTCGCCCATCCCGAATGGAAATTCGGCTTCGACGCCGACCCCGAAATGGCCATCGCCGCCCGCAAGAAGCTTCTCGGCATGGCGGCGGCGGAAAAGAAAAAGATGCTCGGCTACCATTGGCCCTATCCGGGGCTGGCCATGGCAGAGGCGAAAGACGGGGCGTTTGTGTATGTGCCGGCAAGCTGAGGCTTGGGCGCGCGGCGCGCCTAGCTGCGCGCCGCCGCCAGCGCGCTTGTGAGACCCTCAAGCTCCATCTCCAGCCCCAGCTCAAATATCCGCCGCCACTCCCCCTTCGCAAAATGCGGTCCAGCGGACAGGACGTTTGGAAAATCCCGCTTCATCACCTCAAACGGCACGGGCGCCGCTGTGCTTGGGCCGCGCGCATAGCCGGCCGTCTCGTCCAGCACCGCGCCGATAATGTAATAGCCGAACTGGCGGAAATAATGCGCCGCGTCCCTGTCGGAGAACCCGGCCTTGCGGTAAGCGCCGATCATCGCGTTGAGCCATGCGAGCGCTTTCGGCGTGTTCATCCTGTGCACGGACAGGAAGGGGAAGAAGGCCGGGAAGCGCAGACCCATGGCCCGGTATTCAAACGCGGCGAAACGCTGGCCCGCGATGAAATCAAAATCCGGCGGGATCGGCCGCAACGAGGCGACGGCGCTGTCCACCAAAGCGTCCATCAGATGCGCTTTTGAGGGAAAGTGGTGATAGACGCTCATCGCCTCGCAGCCGAGCCTCTGGGCGAGCTTGCGCGTCGAAAACTCCGCCAGCCCCTCCGCCCCGATCACCTCAAAGGCCGCCTGCACGATCCTGCCGGGTGAGAGCGGCTCACGCTTTCGTGAATTTATTTTTGTCCTCTGGTCCATTTTTCCTGTTGACACCTTACACTGTAAGAATATGTTGATTGCATACCTTACACCGTAAGGTCAACCCCGGAACGAAAGGAAACTTATCATGACCCGCATCAAATCCCTGCTCGCCGCCGCCGCAATCACCGCAGCGATCCCCTTCGCCTTCGCCGAAGAGGTGAACAAATCCGCCGAGGCCGCCTATGCCGAAATGACCCAGCTGCTCGGCGCGGTGCCGACCTTTGTCAAATCCTTCCCCAAACAGGGCATATCCGGCGCCTGGGCCGAGGTCCGCGACCTGCAATTCTCCGACAAGACCGCGCTCGACGCCAAGACCAAGGCGCTGATCGGCCTCGCCGTGGCCGCCCAGATCCCCTGCATGTACTGCGTCTATGAGGACACGGCAGGCGCCAAGCGCGCCGGCGCGAGCCAGGAGGAAATCCAGGAAGCCGTCGCCGTCGCCGCGCTCACCCGCCACTGGAGCACGGTGTATTATGGCAACCAGATTGATTTTGAGCAGTTCAAGAAGGAGATGGGCGGGATGTGAAGAGCGCCGGTCATCTGAAAGGAATCCCCCCGCCGGATTGCTCCTGCGGGGGTAATCCTTCAGTGGAAAACCACTTTGCCGTGGGTTCCCTACCGACTTCCCGTTTTCAGGGATAATCGTTGACTGACATGCTGTCAACGAGCGATTTCTTGTGTCAGCCTTCGCGTCGCTGGCGGAATCAATCTTCCCAGCTCAGACGCGGCGTCGATCCAAACTGAAATTGCGTCCTGCACGTTTTCCAGAGCCTCGGCCTGTGTAGCGCCGTCGCTCATGCAGCCCGGAAGGTCCGGGACAAACGCCACAAATCCGCCGCCGTCGTGCTCCGGCAATGGTTCCACGACAACTGAATACTCACGATAGTCCATCCTTCGAACTCACGGCATCAACAAAAGAGACAAGCTTGCGCACATATATAGGCTTAATTGGGCGCTTGAAAGGGATTGTGATAATTTCTGGTCGGCTGGGGTGCGCCACCTTGTAGTGCGACGAACCTGATTTGGACGCATTGCAGGCGACGCCGAAGGTGCGGCAGACTGTCTGTATGTCGGAAATCGCCCAATCAGCCTTCGGGTTATGACGCATCTGATCTATTAGGGCAGCCATTATTCGGCCCTCAGGCGCAGAAGAATGGAATCTCCCTCACTGTGCTTCCACAGTGAGGGATAATCCTTCGGTGGAAGACCACCTTGCCGTGGGTTCCCGACCAACTTCACAACCGAGCCAAAATGAACTAATCCTAAGATTGGCATGGAATTTAAGAAGGCGGGGAAACCACGGCATACGCGCTCCTCAAGCGACATTTCAGTGTTAGCCGCCGCATGGCGGCGGCGCCACAAACTTTGAGAGAATTTTGCCAGGCCGTTGACACCAAAAGTTTTACCTGTCATCTTTGCGTCTTTCTTGGAGGCGTATGATGCTAATAATAGGCCTTGATTGCGGAATTGCAAGTGTCGGCTGGGCGGTTTTGGAAATATCCGAAACTGAGCCCGCTGGCCGCGTCGCTGCCTTGGGCACCCGCATGTTCGACACGCCGGAGACCGACAAGGAGCGGCGACCTAAGTCCGAGCTTCGGCGCATGCACCGCGGCCAGCGCCGTGTCATCCGGCGGCGGAAGCAGCGCATGAACGCCGTGCGCCGCATTCTCAATGAACATGGACTGTTGCCGGACGCCGGATCGCAGGCGCTGCGCTTTCAGGGCGTCAGCCCGTGGGATGTCCGCGCCAAGGCGACGGAGAAGCTGATTACGGCGGATGAGCTGGCGGTGGCGCTCGGCCACATCGCCCGGCACCGCGGCTTCAAATCCAACGCCAAATCGCGCGGCGAAAACGCCGCCGAGGATTCGAAGATGAAGAAAGCGATGGCCGAAACGCAGGAGAAGATGGCGGGGCGCACATTTGGGCAGCTGATCGCCACGGACGCCGCCTTTGCCGGACGCAAGCGCAACAGAGAAGGAGATTTTTCTCACACGCCGCAGCGTTCGGACCTAGAGGCTGAGGTGCGGGCGATCTTTTCCGCACAGCGCCGCCTGCTCAACCCAATTGCCAGCCAAGCTCTGGAAACAGACTTTATCGACAAGGCGTTCTTCCAGCGCGGTCTTCAAGACAGCGAGCATCTATTGGCTGAGTGCGCATTTGAGCCCGAAGAGAAGCGCACGGCCAAGCGGGCATATTCATTCGAACTGTTTCGCTATCTGTCTCGGCTAAACACGTTCAACATACTTGAAGGCCGCAATTCGCGCCGTCTGACATCAGAGGAGCTTGCGCGGGCGACCGTCAGTTTTGGCGCGACAAAATCAGTCAGCTTCAAGACGCTGCGGAAACTTCTGAAACTGCGGGATTCCGAGACATTCGCATCCATCCGCCCCGAAGATGAGAAAGGCGACGTGACCTCGCGCCACGGCGAGACTGCGGCGGGGACGGGAACGCTGCGAGGCGCGCTTGACGGCGCGGCATGGGACTCCTTGGTCAAGACGCCGCACAAGCTTGACCGCATCGCGGAGATCATCTCGTTCCGCGAAGACTTGGACAATATCCGCTCCGGTCTGGAAGAAATCGGACTCGAAGCCGCCATCCTTGAAAAACTGATGGATGAGGTCCGCGCCGGAACATTCGACAAGTTCACCGGCGCCGGGCACATTTCGGCGAAAGCCTGCCGCAACATCATTCCGCGCTTGTTGGAAGGCCACGTCTATTCGTGTGCATGCGCGCTTGCCAACTACGATCATACCGCCAGCAGGGAACGCAACGCGTTTGACGTGGGCGTATCCGGCCCCGAAGCCCTGAAGAAAATTTTAAGCGGCGAAAAAATCGACCGTGCGTTGGTCGGCAGCCCCATCGCCCGCAAGGCGCTAATTGAGGCGGTCAAGCAGGTGAAAGCGATTGTCGAAATTCACGGCGTACCGGACGCCGTGCATATCGAACTGGCCCGCGCCGTAGGCAAGGGCATTGACGAGCGGCGCAAAATTGAGAGCGGCATCGAAAAGCGCAATGTTGAAAAGGACCGTCTGCGCAAGGAGCTGTGCGAGCTTTTGGGTGTGGAAAGAGTTTCCGCTGACGAACTTTTGCGGTTTGAGCTTTGGAAACAGCAAAATGGAAAATGTGTTTACACGGACGCCCCAATCAGCCCGAATCAACTTCGAGCAACTGACAACTCAATACAAATCGATCACATCCTCCCGTGGAGCCGTTTCGGCGATGACAGCTTCAATAACAAAACCCTGTGCATCGTCAAAGCCAATCAGGAAAAACAAAGGTGCACACCGTACGAATGGATATTCAATAAAAAAGGAGAAGCCGCGTGGGATGTTTATGTGGCGAGGGTGCAGGCGCTTCCCAACTTGAAAGGATTCAAGCGGCGCAACTACACAATCAAAGATGCCGCAAGCCTTGAGGAAGGCTTCCGCTCACGCAATCTCAACGACACAAGCTGGTGCTGCCGGGTACTGGCCCAGGTGCTAGAGCAGCTCTATCCGCCGCAGTCGATGCGGAGCAGCATCCGCCTTGGAGTCTGCCATTGCCGAAACACCGCGCCTAAGCCGCCAAAGTCAAGCGAAGGCGCTCCGTTGCGCCGCGTCTTTACCCGACCCGGCGCGCTGACGGACCGGATGCGGCGCGGCTGGGGGCTGCAGTGGATCAAGAAGAACGACAAGGGCGAGCGCATTCCCGATGACCGGCATCATGCGCTCGACGCTGTGGTCGTCGCCGCGACAACCGAAAGCATGATGAACCGCCTGACCAAGGCGTTTCAGGAGGAGGAGGCCAAAGGCAGCCCGCGCGATTTCAGCTCGCTGGACCAGCCATGGCCCGGTTTCCGTGACGAGGTGACCGCCGCCGTCGGCGGCGTCTTCGTCTCCCGCGCCGAGCGCCGCCGCGCAAGAGGCGAGGCCCACGCCGCCACCATCCGCTCCATCTCCGAGCGCGATGGCGTCAAGCAGGTCTATGAGCGCAAACGCGTTGCGGACTTGAAGCTGACCGACCTCGAAAAGGTGAAAGACGCGGAGCGAAACGCCGCTACTATTGCAAGCCTGCGGGCGTGGATCGAATCGGGAAAGCCGGAAAAGGAGCCGCCGCTTTCGCCAAAGGGCGATGCCATCGCCAAGGTGACTTTGCTCACCAACAAGAAGCCGGACGTGATCGTGCGCGACGGCGCAGTGGACCGGGGCGAGATGGCGCGGGTGGATGTGTTCAGGAAGAAGAGCAAGGCGGGGGTCTGGCAGTACTACGTCATTCCGATCTACCCGCACCAGATTGCCCGGATGGATTCACCGCCGATGAGCGCGGTGCAGGCCAACACGCCCGAAAACGAATGGCCTGTCATGGACGGCACTTATGAATTCTGCTGGTCGATTGTGCCGATGGAATATCTGGAAATCGAGACGAACAAAGGCGACTTGTTCAAAGGCTATTTCCGCGGAATGGACCGGGCCACGGGCGCGATTATCATATCCGACGACAAAAACTCGGGCGACATCACCAAAGGCATCGGCGCGCGGACACTGAAAATGTTCAACAAATACGCCGTGGACCGCCTCGGCAAACTACATCCGATTGAACGTGAGACCCGCACATGGCGTGGAAAGGCGTGCATATAAGCCGCCCGGCGCGGCTGAACCTGAAGGACGGGCAGGCGGTCATCGCGCAGGACGATGGCGAGGTGCGCCTGCCGCTGGAGGACATCGCTTGGATCGTGCTCGACGGCGCGCATGCGACGCTGACCTCGACGCTGATCTCCGCCTGTATGGATCATGGCATCGCGCTGATTTTCACCGACGCGCGGCACACGCCTTCGGGCGTCTGCCTGCCGTTTCACCAGCACCACAAACAAGCCGCTGTGGCTTCGGTGCAGCTTGGCCTGTCGCAGCCCTTGAAAAAGCGGCTCTGGCAGGCGCTCGTTATGGCCAAGATCGGCAATCAGGCCGCCAATCTTGACCTTTGCGGACGCGGCGGCGCTGAGACGCTGTCCGCCATGGCAAAGCTCACCGGCTCCGGCGATCCGGACAATGTCGAGGCCCGCGCGGCGCGCGAATATTGGAAACAGCTGTTCGACAATTTCGTCCGCGACGACCCGGCGGACCTGCGCAACAAAATGCTGAACTATGGCTATTCCATCCTGCGCTCCGCCATCGCGCGGGCGCTTGTCGCCTCCGGCTTCCTGCCCTGCATCGGCCTGTTCCATGAATCCGTCACCAACGCCTTCAATCTCGCCGACGATCTGTTCGAGCCTTTCCGGCCCTTTGTTGACCGGCAAGTTTTCACGCTGTCCGAAAACGGCGCGCGGCGGGAGGGCGACCTGACCATCGACGACCGCCGCGCATTGGCGGGCGCGCTGAACATTAACGCCGGCGTCGGCGCGGAAAAGGTCAGCCTGCTCATCGCCGCCGAAAAAGCGGCGGAGAGCCTGTTCCGGGCGATGGAGCATTCCGCCCCTGCCCTGATCCAGCTTCCCCAGTTTGCGGAAGGGCCGCCATGAAAGCCGAAGAGGTGCGTTACATGTGGGTGTTTGTGTTTTTTGATTTGCCGGTCGGCACCAAGCCGCAGCGCCGCGCCGCCTCGCGGTTCCGAAATTTTCTAAAAGACGACGGCTATCTGATGCTGCAATTCTCCGTTTACGCCCGCATCTGCCGGGGCGAGGAATCTGTGGATAAGCATGTCGGGCGCGTCACAAAGAACCTTCCCTCTTCGGGCAGCGTGCGCACATTGCAGATCACCGACAAACAATATGGCCGGATGCGGCTCTTGATAGGCGAGTCGAAAAAAAGTGAGAAAGTCGCCCCCGACCAGCTTGTCCTGCTCTGATTTTTTCCTCGGCAAAAAGGCAAAAACCAGAGCATTTTCAAGCATTTCCGCCGGACGAAGCCTACCATGGGGAAGTCGGTAGGGAAACCAC
>JANMMM010000184.1:0-2498 GCA_031373225.1 Phyllobacteriaceae bacterium
CTCCCCGAATTCATGTACGGCACCAATATCCGCATCGCCATCCGCCGCGATGCGAAGGAGGTGACGCCTTTGCGGCGGCGGGACCGGGATTGGAAACGGCCGGCGGAGCAGAGCCAGGCGGATGAGTTCACCATCGGCTCGCTGTACAAGCTCTACAAGGACCAGCCGTTTGTGCGCGGCAATATTGATGCGGGGCGGATCAACTGGCTCTTGGGCCGCGAGATTGTTGCGGCGGACGACAACTTTAGTCCAATCGACTATGATACGCTGCTCAAGCTAGATGTGCCGCTGGCGCGGAAATCGTTTCCCGGCGCGTTTTCTTAAGGCCAATGGTGGGGCATTAATGCTGAAAAAAATCCTCATCGCCAACCGCGGCGAAATTGCCTGCCGCGTGATGAAGACGGCCCGGTTGATGGGCATAAAAACCGTTGCGGTTTACTCAGATGCCGACCGCAAGGCGCTGCATGTGAGGATGGCGGACGAGACGGTGCATATCGGGCCGCCGCCCGCCGCGCAGTCCTATATCGTCATCGACAGGATCATGGACGCGGTGCGCCAGAGCGGCGCGGACGCGGTGCATCCGGGCTATGGGTTTTTGTCGGAGCGGGCGGAGTTCGCCAAAGCTCTTGAAAAGGAAGGCGTCGCCTTTATCGGCCCGCCTGCGTCCGCGATTGAGGCGATGGGCGACAAGATTTCCTCGAAGAAGCTCGCGGCGGCGGCGGGCGTGTCCACCGTTCCCGGCTTCATGGGCATTATCGCGGACGCGGACGAGGCGGTGAAGATTGCGGGCGAAATCGGCTATCCGGTGATGATCAAGGCCTCGGCCGGCGGCGGCGGCAAGGGGATGCGCATCGCGTTCAATGAGGCGGAGACGCGCGAAGGGTTTCAATCGTCGAAAAACGAGGCGGCGGCCTCGTTTGGCGATGATAGAATCTTCATCGAAAAGTTCGTGACGCAGCCGCGCCACATCGAAATTCAGGTGCTCGGCGACAAACACGGCAATTGCCTGTATCTCAACGAGCGGGAATGCTCGATCCAGCGGCGGAACCAGAAAGTGATCGAGGAGGCCCCGTCGCCATTTCTTGATGCCGCCACGCGCAGGGCGATGGGCGAGCAGGCGGTGGCTCTGGCGAAAGCCGTGAACTATTGCTCGGCGGGCACAGTCGAGTTCATTGTTGATGCGAAGCGCAATTTCTATTTTCTCGAAATGAACACGCGGCTGCAGGTCGAGCATCCTGTCACGGAGCTGATCACCGGCATCGACATTGTCGAACAGATGATCCGTGTCGCGGCAGGCGAGAAGCTCAGCTTTTCCCAAGCCGATGTGCAGCTCAACGGCTGGGCCGTCGAGAGCCGTCTCTATGCCGAAGATCCCTATCGCGGCTTCCTGCCCTCGATCGGCCGCCTCACCAAATACCGTCCGCCCGAAGAGGGCAAAACTTCGAACGGCGCGACGATCCGCAACGACACCGGCGTTGTCGAAGGCGGCGAGATTTCGATGTTCTATGACCCGATGATCGCCAAGCTCTGCACACACGCGGCGGACCGGGCAGGGGCGATTGACGCGATGGAGGACGCGCTCGACCGGTTCGAGCTGGAGGGCATCGGCCACAATCTGCCCTTCCTCTCCGCCGTCATGGCGCATCCGAGATTCCGCTCTGGAGATATCACCACGGCGTTCATCGCCGAGGAGTTTCCCGAGGGGTTTTCCGGCGTGACGCTGCCCGATGCAACGCTCGAAAACCTCGCCGCCATCGCCGCCGCATGCAATATGGAAATCCAGAACCGCGCCACGCAGATTTCCGGCACGATGGAAAACCACCGGCGGGTCATCGGGCCGGACTGGGTGATTGTGCTGAACGGACGGGACTTTCCACTGACCCTGCAAGGCAGGGAAGGAAGCTATGCGGTCGTCATGCATGACCGGATCAAGCAGGTTGATCTCAACGGCTGGCGGCCCGGCAAGACCCTGATCGACGCACTGATCGACAACGCGCCGATGGCGGTCAAATCCGAGCGCCTGATGCCCGGCTTGCGCTACCGCTACCGGGGCGCGGATGTGAAAGTGCAGTGCCGCACGCCGCGCATGGCGGAGCTGGCGAAATTCATGCTGCCGAAGAAGAAAGCCGACACGAGCAAAACCCTGCGCTGCCCTATGCCCGGCCTTATCACCTCCATCGTGGTGAGTGTCGGCGACGAGGTGCAGCAGGGGCAGACGCTGGCCACCGTTGAGGCGATGAAGATGGAGAATGTGCTGAAGGCGGAACGGAAATCTGTGGTGAAGGCGGTGCTGGCGACGGCGGGGGATTCGCTCGCGGTGGATGATGTGATTTTGGAGTTTGTGTGATGGGGAGCGCACTTTGGAGAGTTCAGCGCGAGGCGCCCCTCTCTGTCCTGTCGGACATCTCCCCCGCGAGGGGGGAGATCGCCCGCGTCACCGCTTTCGCACTTGCTTGCACCGTTGAAGGAAGAGGGAAAGCGGCGGTGAGCGATCTCCC
>JANMMM010000208.1:0-3083 GCA_031373225.1 Phyllobacteriaceae bacterium
TCTCTGGATTCCGGGTTCCGCTTCGCGGCCCCGGAATGACGGAGAGAGGGAATGCGTCCGCGAAAGTGATCCCATTTTGGCGCCCGATGCTCTAAAAACTGGCTAAGCTGAACTTGCCGGTCCTTGGAAACCCCTTCGGCACCGTGCGCCCCGCAGACGCCCGCGCGCCGATCCATTCCATCAGCTCGTCCTTCGAGCGGGTGAATGTCCGGCCCGACGCATCCTGCCAGCTGAGCCCATCCGCCATGCTGAACGTCTTAAGGTCGAGCACCCCGCCATCCTTGTATTTCTGTAAGCGCACGCCCTTGCCGCGCGCCAGCTCGGGCACTTCGGACAGCGCGAACACCAGCATTTTGCGGTTCTCGCCGACAATGGCGACACTGTCGCCGCTGACGGACAGGCAGAGCTTGGCCTCGTCGGGCGCCTTCACATTCATCACCTTGATGCCCTTGCGCGTGTTCGCCGCCGTTTCCTTCTCCGGGACGATGAAGCCATAGCCATCATGCGAGCTAAGCAGCAGCCGGCGGTTCGGATCGTGGACAAAGGCAGTGACGATGTCCTGGTCGTTCTCGAGGTCAACAATGATGCGGATCGGTTCGCCATTGCCCCTGCCGCCCGGCAGCCGGTCGGCGCCGATCAGATAGAATTTGCCGCCGGTGGTGAAGACGAGGATGCGGTCGGTGGTCTGCGCGTGGAAGGCGAGCTTCAGCTTGTCGCCTTCCTTGAACGTCAGCGCTGCATAGTCGGTCAGGTGGCCTTTCATAGCCCGCAGCCAGCCCTTTTCCGACACGACGACCGTCACCGGCTCGCGTTCGATCATCGCCGTCTGCAAATCCTCATGCGCATGGTCAGTGGCCTCGCCAAAGGTCGTGCGGCGTTTGCCGAGCTTGGTTTCCGGCCCGTACTTGGCGCGGACCTCCGAGATTTCCCAAGCCACGAGCTTCCATTGCAGCGCGTCGGAGGCGAGGAGCTTTTCAATGCCGTCTTTTTCCAAGGTCAGAGCGTCGAATTCCTTGCGGATTTCGAACTCTTCCAGCTTGCGCAGCGCGCGCAGGCGCAGATTGAGGATGGCCTCGGCCTGCACATCATTGATGCCGAACCTTGCGATCATCACCGGCTTGGGCTCATCCTCCTCGCGGATGATGCGGATGACTTCATCAATGTTGAGATAGGCGATCAGATAGCCGCCAAGCAGTTCCAGCCGCTTGTCGATCTCGCCGAGCCGGAATTTCGAGCGGCGGATCAGAACGTCGCGGCGGTGGTCGAGCCATTCCTTCAAGACCTGCTTCAGCGACAGGACATTTGGCACCTTGCCGCGCGACAGGACATTCATGTTGAGCGGAAAGCGCAGCTCAAGCTCGGACAGCTTGAACAGCGATTCCATCAACAGCTCCGGCGCGACCGTGCGGCTTTTTGGAATAAGGACAAGCCTGATGTCTTCCGTCGATTCATCCCTGACATCGTCCAGCAGCGGCAGTTTCTTCGCCAGAAACAGCTCGGCGATCTTCTCCACCAGCTTGGATTTCTGCACCTGATAGGGAATCTCGGTGACGATAATCACCCAGGTCCCCCTGCCCTGATCCTCCACCTGCCAGCGTGCCCTGAGCCGGAAGCCGCCCCGGCCGGTCTCATAGGATTCGCGGATGGATTCCTTGTCCTCGACGCAGATGCCGCCGGTCGGGAAATCCGGGCCTTGCACAAATTGCAGCATCGCCGCCGTGTCGGCCTCAGGGTTTGCGATCAGATGCAGCGCCGCGTCGCAGAGTTCGGCCACGTTGTGCGGCGGGATGCTGGTCGCCATGCCGACGGCGATGCCGCTGGAGCCGTTGGCCAGAAGGTTCGGAAAATTGCCGGGAAGCACCACCGGCTCCTCGTCTTCCTCGTTGTAGGTGGCGCGGAAATCCACGGCGTTCTCGGTGATTCCCTCAAGGATCAGTGACGAGACATCCGTCATCCGCGCTTCGGTGTAGCGCATGGCGGCGGCGTTATCGCCATCGATATTGCCGAAATTGCCCTGCCCGTCCACGAGCGGATAGCGCTGCGAGAAATCCTGCGCCAGGCGCACCAGCGCGTCGTAAATCGACTGGTCGCCGTGCGGATGGAACTTGCCCATCACTTCGCCGACGATGCGGGCGCATTTGGCAAACGCCTGGTCCGGCTGCAGCCGCAGAAGCCGCATGCCGTGAAGAATGCGCCGGTGCACCGGCTTCAGCCCGTCGCGCACATCCGGCAGCGCCCGGTGCATGATTGTGGACAGAGCATAAGCGAGGTAGCGCTCTTCCAGCGCCGCTTTAAGGTCAACCGGTTCGATGCCGCCGTCCGGGCGGTCGCCGCCGTCACTCGGCGGTTTGACGTTCTTCGACATGGCGCGGGGATAAAGCCTCGCCTGATTCGGAGCAAGGCCCGGCAACCCGCTGATGCGCGCCGTAATTTAGCCTTAAGGTTTCGTTCAACCTGATTGCGTGTTTCCCGCCCGGCAGTGGACCTTGCGCCAATTATCTGCCACATTCCGGCGGGGTTTTTTAAACAATAAGAGGTAATGAAATGTCCACCTTTCGGCACGGCGCCGCGCTTCTCTCGGCCACCGCTTTCACGCTTTTTCTTGCATTTCCCGCCGCCGCCGAAATTGACGCCAAGGCGGTTGTTGACGCCGTCATCGCGCAGATGGACCGGCAGAATTTCAAGCTGACAGTTGGCTCGGCCACTGCGGACGGCGACAATGTCGTCGCCAAAGATATCTCCATCGGCTTTCCCGGCGGCGAGCCCTTCAAGATCGCTGAAGTCACGCTTGAGGAAGTGACGGAAGAAGATGATGGCAGTTTCACTATCGGGTCAGTCGCGGCGCCTGCGACGACGATTGATCAGGACGGCGTCAAAGTCGAATTTGGCGGCGCTTCCATCGACGGATACACAATTCCCGCCGTGGACGAGACCGATCCCATCGCGTTGCTCGGACTGTATGAATCAATGACCATCGAGCCGATCCGCATCTCCCACAAGGGCGCGGAAGTGTTCCGTATGGACGGTGCCTCGGCGACGATGAGCGAATATGAGGAGGGCACGCCGCTGACATTTGATGTGGC
>JANMMM010000217.1:0-14097 GCA_031373225.1 Phyllobacteriaceae bacterium
GCTTGGCATCGAGCAAAGCTTCGATGGCGGCGACAATCTCCAGCGGCTCGGCCATCCGCCCCTCGCCCGCCTCGCCGCTCTCGGCCATCTCGCCTCTGTTCGGGCCGATGAAGTGAATGCCGTCCTTGGCGAGCGTTGCGCGGTTGCGGCGCGTGGCGGCGTGACTCCACATGGCGGGGTTCATGGCGGGGGCAATCAGGACCGGCTTGTTCGTCGCAAGGAGAATTGCGCTGGCGAGATCATTGGCCAAGCCGCTCGCCATCTTCGCCATCAGGTCCGCCGTCGCGGGGGCGGCGACGATCAAATCGCACTCGCGCGCCAGCCTGATATGCCCGACATCCTGTTCGTCCTCGCGGGAGAAAAGATCGGTGAACACCTTGTCCGCAGTCAGCGCGCCAACGGAGAGCGGCGTGATGAACTCCTGCGCGGCTTTGGTCAAGACCGCGCGCACGCCATAACCGCGCTCGCGCAGGCGGCGGATCAGGTCGAGCGATTTGTATGCCGCGATGCCGCCGGAAATGATGAGGAGGATGCGGGTAAAGATGGGCGGCACGGCAACAGTGCGACGGGGCGGCATATCCATTTCAAATGTGCCGTACTTTTCACGCAGGGCCACTATCAGGTCCCACATAGAGTCCGGCTTTTGATCCGGGAGGCTGGCAGCCGGCACGCCGTCCGCTGCCAAACGGATGATTGCACGAAGCTCTTCTTCCATGGACTTGCCATTGCGCGCGGCCCGCTCGCGCAGCTTCTGCTTCGTGTCTTCGCCGAGATTTCTGATCGTCAAGGATGCCATCTATACAAGTCCCGTTGGCCAATCCAAATGAATGTATGCATTGCAATCAATGCAGTCAAATCGACGTCGCCAAAAATCTCTCCTAGCAACTTGGGAGCCTAAAGAGATTGGAAATGCAATCGGCTCGCAACGCACGGTGGTCAGTAATTTTTAAAAACAAAGCAATCTTGTAAAATATGAAATATAACATTTCACAAGTATAATTTTGTATTAGAAATTTAAGACAAATTTTCGGAATTGAATTTAACAACGTTATATTCTGAAAATTTACATACTTTCACTGCGTCGCATCAATAATACCGCTTTTCTATCTCTTCCATAAAAACACTTCTTATTAGGTCAGTCGGCTCAAATAAATTAACCGTTATCAAATCTCCATCCGCGCTCTCAGACATAAACGTAGTAACTTTCTCATCTAATTTCAACAAATCTGTTGACCCTAAGTTACGACGCAATTCAAAATTCTCTTCGTATGGCTTCAACAATTTTCGAAGATAATTCTCGACACTGCGAAGCGCGGCGGAAAGCCGCTCATGCCGCCCAACAAAAAGCTCCTTCTGAACGTCAACCGATCTCTTCAAGCTTTCAGCTCGCAACTGACACTCCTCCAGCCTGTCCATTAGGTTTTCATATGTGAGTCGTTCGATGAACAATTCGCCTTGCTGTTGAAGAGTTGAAGCCCGAAGCGAACGCCGGATTTTCTTGTAGTCATGGTGGAGAGCCACCAACGAACGGTCAAACTCGTTGAGCACAGCCCTCTGAGCAGCCATCGTTTCGCGCTGTTGTTCGTTCTGCTTGTCCTCTTTTGCGCGCATCGACTCCCAAAGACGATAGGCCAATCCCACAGCGCCCCCGATAACCGCGACTAACAGGAACTGAGTTGTCAGCTCCCAAGCCTTGGGCCCATTGAACAAGGTCGGCGCGCGGGTATGAAACACCAAGAACCAGGATGCAGGAACGGCAATCAGCCAGATCACGAACAAGACATTTCTAAGCGCGTTTGTTGTTTTAGCTTTTGAGAGGTCGAGCATCTCGTGCGTTCCAAATCAAGTCGGCGGCATCAACTCAAATTCACAGAGAGCAAAAACGATGCTTCACATGCTTAAGACGCGCAAGAGCAAAGTGTAGGAAAATTCGATCTGAGCAATTTCTCTCTGTCTGTCAGTCGGAAGGAATACTCACTCCAGCCTCACGCCGTTCAGCGCAGTGCCCACGCAACATAGACTGCGCTGACCGCAATCACCCACAGCGCCCAGCGCCCCGTGCGCCCATAGCGCGCTTCGGCTTTGCCAATGGCGTTGGCGGTCTCTGTGTCAAAGCGCAGGCCGCTCAAGGCCATTTTGTCGATTTCAAGCGACAGCCGCTCGGTGCGGGCGGCGAAGTCCGGGGCTTGGCGGGCAAGGCTCGCCAGCGCTTTCAGCCCGTCGCTCGCGTCCTCGATCATGCCGCGGGGCCCTAGATTGCCGGCGATCCAGGAGGCGACGACCGGCTCGGCGGTTTTCCACATGTTGAAGGCCGGATCGAGCGTGCGGGCGACGCCTTCGACAACGACCATGGTCTTCTGCAGCAGGAGCAATTCCGGACGCGTTTCCATGTCGAAGACCTGCGTCACTTCAAACAGCAGTGTCAACAGCTTGGCCATTGAGATCGTGTCCGCCGACTGGCCGTGGATCGGCTCGCCGATGGCGCGGATGGCTTGGGCGAAGCTGGCCACATCATGCTTGCGCGGCACATACCCGGCTTCGAAATGCACTTCGGCGACGCGCAGGTAATCGCGCTTGATGAAGCCGTAGAGGATTTCGGCGAGGAAGCGCCGCTCCTTTTTGCCGAGGCGGCCCGCGATGCCAAGATCGACGGCGACGATGCCGCCGTCCGCGTCGACGAAGAGATTGCCGGGATGCATGTCGGCGTGGAAGAAGCCGTCGCGCAAAGTATGGCGCAGGAAGGACTGGATGAGCAGCGCGCCGATCTTCGGCAGGTCGTGACCGGCGGCGGCGAGGCCCTCAAGATCATTCATCTTGACGCCGTCGATCCATTCCATCGTAAGCACATCGCGGCCCGTGCGCTCCCAGTCGACCGAGGGAACGCGGAAGCCGGGATCGTCCTTGGTGTTGTCGCGCAGCTCCGACAAAGCCGCCGCTTCAAGCCGCAGGTCCATTTCAATGCGGGTGGTCTGGGCGAGCGTCTCCGTCACCTCCACCGGCTTCAGGCGGCGGGCGTCGGCGATCCACTTCTCCTGCAGGCGCGCGACGAGGAAATAGCTTTCAAGATCATTGGCGAAGCGCTGGCGCACGCCGGGGCGGATGACTTTCACCGCCACCTTTTTCGGCGCGCCGTTTTCCATGACTTCGGCGGGATGCACCTGCGCGATGGAAGCGGCGGCGATGGCGTCATCGAACGAAAGGTAGAGATCATCGACGCTGCGGCCAATGGAATCCTCGATCATCCGGCGGGCCTGCGCCGTCGGAAACGCATCCATCTTGTCCTGCAGCCGCGACAGGTCCTGCGCCAGCTGTTTGCCGACCACATCGGGGCGGGTGGCGAGGAACTGGCCGAGTTTGACGTAGGAAGGTCCAAGCCGGTTGATGGCGCGGGCGAGGCGCAGCTCACGCGCGGTGGACTTGCCGCCGCGCTTGGCGAGCAGCTTGACGACGCGCTGGCCGACAGCGGCCATGCCGGTCAGACCCTCGACCGGGATGGAGGCAAACACGCCTTCCCGCGCGAGAACCCATCCGGCGCGCATCAGGCGCAGGGAGGCGGCGAGGCTGCTCATGCGCTCAAAGCTTCCAGCCCGAATGCGCTGCCGCGATGCCGCCTGAATAGTTGCGGAAAGACACGCGCCCGAAACCCGCCGTGCGGATCATGGCGGCGAAGTTTTCCTGATTGGGGAACTTGCGGATGGATTCGACCAGATATTGATAGGAGTCCGCGTCGCCCGTCACCGCCTTGCCGATGCGCGGAATGGCGTTGAACGACCAGGAATCGTAGAAGCGGTCGAGCAGCGGCATATCGACTTCGGAGAACTCCAGGCACATGAAGCGCCCGCCCGGCTTCAACACACGGAACGCCTCTGACAAAGCCAAGTCGATGCGCGGCACGTTGCGGATGCCGAAGGCGATTGTGAAAGCGTCGAAAGACTTGTCCGGAAACGGCAGCGCTTCGGCATTGGCTTCGACGAAATCTGCGGCATCAGACAGCCTGCGCTTCTCGGCCCGGTCGCGGCCGACTTCCAGCATTGAGCCGTTAATGTCGAGCACGGTCGCATGCGCCTTGCCGCCGGAGGCTTCGATGATCTTGAAGGCGATGTCGCCGGTGCCGCCCGCAACATCCAGCACTTTCCAGCCCGCGCGTTTCGGCGGGGCGAGCCATGCGACAAACGCGTCCTTCCACAGACGGTGCATTCCGGCGGACATGAGGTCGTTCATCACATCGTAGCGCTTGGCGACTTTGTGGAAGACGTCGTTGACCCTGTCCTGCTTTTCGTCTGGATCAACCGGCGTGAAACCAAAGGACGCTTCCATGCCGCCACGCTCTGTCACACGCTCAACGCTCATCATTGGTTCCGGCATCTAAAATTTCGTTGCTCCGACAATAGCCTATCGGCTCCGCCATAGCTATTGTCGCGGCCAGCGCCATAGCGTCACGGTAAACAGGAATTGCACATGGTCCTCAAGGCGGAACTGCATTGCCACATTGAAGGCGCGGCCTCAACTCAGCTTGTGGCGCAACAGGCGCGGAAATATGGCGTCAAACTTGACGGCCACATTAAGGGCAATGGCTTCGTCTGGCATGACTTCACCTCGTTCCTCGCCGCCTATGACCTGTCGGCCAGCCTGTTCTGCACAGTGGAAGACTACGCGCTGCTGGCGCAGACCTATTTTGAGAGCATCGCCGCAGACGGCGCCATCTTTGGCGAAATCTTCATTTCGACCAACCATGCGCAGAGCATCGGCCTTGACCCCAAGGAATATGTCGAGGGGCTGACTGAGGGCATGCGCCGCGCCAAGGCCAACACCGGCATTGAAAGCCGCATGATCGCCACCGGCCTGCGGCATCTTGGGCCGGAAGGCGTTGAAGAGGCGGCGCGCTGGCTCGTCGCCAACCCGCATCCGCTGATCACCGGCTGGGGCATGGCGGGCGAGGAGCGGATGCACCACCCGAAAGACTTTGTCCGCGCATTCGACATGGCGCGCGATGCCGGGCTCGGAATCACTGTTCACGCGGGCGAACTCGTTGGCTGGCAGAGCGTCGCCGATGCGCTGGACCACTTGAAGCCCGCCCGCATCGGCCATGGCGTGCGCGCGATTGAAAATCCGGATTTGGTCAAGCGGCTTGCTGAGGAGGGGATTGTGCTCGAATGCTGCCCAGGTTCGAACATCTCGCTCAGCGTGTTTCCAAGCTTCGCCGAGCATCCTTTCCTAAAGCTCAGAGCGGCGGGCGTGCTGGTGACGCTTAATTCCGACGACCCGCCCTATTTCGCCACCAGCCTCAGCCGTGAATATGAGATCGGCGCGAAGGAGTTTGGGCTGAGCGAGGGCGAACTTCTGGAGGTTACGAGAACTGCCATTAGCGCCGCTTATGTTGATGAGGTCACCCGCGCAAGGCTATTGGCAAGGCTTGACGCGGGCGCGTAATTCTGTGGCTTGCGGCGCATTGGTCTTTGCATCGACCGCACCTGCGCCTTAGTGTTTTCCCTCTGCGCAATTCAGGAGTCCGCCATGACCGTCACCGTCGTCAACCATCCGCTGGTCCAGCACAAGCTCTCGATCATGCGCGAGAAGAACACATCGACGGCGAGCTTCCGGCAGCTCTTGAAGGAAATCTCGCTGCTGCTCTGCTACGAGGTGACGCGCGAGCTGCCGATGACGACGAAGCGGATCGAGACGCCCTTGCAGGAGATGGACGCGCCGGTGCTCGAGGGCAAGAAGATGGTCTTCGCCTCGATCCTGCGCTCCGGCAACGGACTCTTGGAAGGCATGCTGGAATTGGTGCCGTCGGCCCGCGTCGCCCATATCGGCCTCTACCGCGACCATGACACGCTGCAGGCGATCGAATATTACTTCAAGGCCCCGGAGGACATTGCCGACCGCTTGATCGTCGTGGTGGACCCGATGCTGGCCACGGCCAATTCGGCCATTGCCGCCATCGAGAAACTCAAGGGACGCGGCGCGACTCATCTGCGTTTCGTCTGCCTGCTCGCCGCGCCGGAGGGCATCAAGCGCTTCACCGAAGCGCATCCTGACGTGCCGGTGTTCACGGCGGCGATTGACAGTCATTTGAACGAGAAGGGTTATATCGTCCCCGGCCTCGGCGACGCGGGCGACCGCATGTATGGGACGAAGTGATTTTTGACAAACTTTGCCAAAATTGATATCTCAAGGCAAAGGAGATTTGAAGAATGGCCACCATGAACATTTCCCTTCCAGAGCAGATGAAGGCTTGGGTCGAGGCGCAGAGCGAAGATGGGAAGTACAGCAACAGCAGTGATTTTGTGCGGGACCTGATCCGAAAGGAGCAGGTTCGGCGCCAGAAGATCGCCAATATTCAGGAAAAATGGACTGAGGGTTTGGAGAGCGGCATTGAGGAGCGGTCGATTGAGGAAATTTTCCGCGAAGTCGAAACCAAAATGGCTGTGAACGTCGATGGGCTTTAGAGTCTCCAAAGCCGCTGGACGCGACCTGGAAGGCATTTTCGAATTTGGCATCCGGACGTTTGGGCGCAAGCGTGCGCTGACCTACGCAAAAGACTTGCGGCTGGCCTTTCGTTATGTAGCCGCAAACCCGCTCCTCAACCGCGAACGGCCGGAAGCGGACCCGCCCCTGCGTATTCACGTGTTTCATTCGCATCTGATACTGTACCGGATTGAGGGGGGAGATATTCTGATTGCGCGCGTGCTGCATGGCCGCGAAGACTGGCAAAGCGGCATTGAGTTTTGAACCACCTTCCGCGCGTCGGGGCAGCTGTCACCCCCGCTGGAACGGCCACACCAGCTGCCGCCCGAACTCCGCCGGCACAGGATCGCCTTTGATGCCGGTTTGCGGCGGCCATTCGCCTTTGGGCATGTGATACGTGCCGAACAGCCGGTCGATCCAGGGGAAATGCACCGCGAAATTCTTGTCGATCGGCGTCACCGCATGGTGCCAGTGGTGGAAGCGCGGCATGACGATGAGCTGGTTCAGCACCGGAATGTCAATGCGCATATTCACATGATTAAGCGTCGCCTGAACCGCGACGATGACCAGCCAGACATAGAGCGCGCTTTGCGAAAACCCGAGTGCGAAAAGTGGCACAAGGATCAGCGCGCGGGTCACGATAATATCGACGACATGCAGGCGAGAGCCGGCAAGCCAGTCCATGTCCCGCGAGGAATGATGGATGGCGTGGAAGGGCCAGAGCCAGCTTGTACGGTGGAATCCGCGGTGCACGGCATATTGCGCCAGATCCGCGACCAGCATGATCGCCAGCACTTCAACGGCCAGCGGCAGCGCGCCCGGATTGAGGCCCGAAAACCTGGCATGGAACGCCTGCGCGACGAGCGTTGCGGGCAAGAGTGTGAAAAAGGTCATCAGCTCGACGGCGACATGGCTCACCAGAAAATAGATCGAGTCCGTTGTCCAGCCTGGGCGGAAAATGCCCTGTTCGGCCTTGAGCGGAAACAGCCGCTCCAGCGGCACAAAGACCAGCGCGAGCAGAACGAGATTTAGAATGAACCAGTCGAGCCCGATGCGGAACGCCGCAGCGCCAGTGCCGACCTCCACATCGCTGCCCCCGGCCAGCACTGCCGCCATACAGAAGAACAAGCCGGTCAGGCCGAGCCGTTTTGACGGGCGCAGCAGGACGTTGAGCGCCGAAAACAGAAAACCCAAGAGGATGGCGAGCGCCAGAAGCAGGCGCATGGTTTCGACCGGATAGCGCGGCGCGGTCTCCGACATGGTCAGCCATTGCGGATAGCGGAACACGAGCACGGCGAAGAAACTGCCAAAGGCGAGCAGCAGGCCGAACAGGCCGGAGAACCAGCCGGTGCCGAAATGCTTGGGAAGATTGTCGCCCAGCAAGCGCTCCATCTGGCGGTCGAGCTCTGTCTGGCCGATTGGCTCAGCCAGCACAGGAGGCGACTCCGCGCCCTTATCGTCCGAACTCAAGTTGTCCGCCCCTCCCATTCTTCCCTGAACTTGTGATGGATCGGCGTCGCCAGAAAGCGCCGCACTTCGGCTGGCTCCAAATCTTTGCGGTTCCAGTTTTCATTCATTTCAATAATGGACACCTGCTCGCCCTCAAACGGCGCATAGGTCAGAACATCGCCCACCCGCACAGGCCCTTCGTGGAGCACGCGGCAATAAATGCCGGGGCGGTTGGCGGCGAGGAATTTCTTGGCGAAATATTTATCGTCCATGCGCGCCGCGAACGTGCGGCAGGGAATGCGTGGCGAATTGACCTCCATCAGCAGGTTCCCCAGCATAAAGCGGTCGCCGAGATTGATCTTGGCGCTCTCGAGGTTCGCAATTGTCAAATTCTCTCCAAATGTCCCCGGCTCCAATACCCGTCCAATTTCGGCTGACCAGAAATCATAGTCGGGCTGGCCATAGAGATAGACCGCCTGGTCAAGCCCGCCATGATGTTTGAGATCGCAGATCGCGTCGCCTTCCAAACCAAAAAGCCCGACATGCACCGGCCCCGCCTGCGGCTTTTTGAATATTCCGGTGACTTTGGGCGTCGTGTGCTCAAAAGGCATGGCCTTTCCGACATTGACGCTGAGAATTTTATACATCCTGCAAGATCCCATTCACCATGCGAATCGACTTGGCGGTGAGTTTAACATTCCAGTCAGCGCCATGTGGGAAAACTGCGCTTCGCGCGGGGAGTGCTCACATGGGGCGGCTTGTTGGACTTATTGTGTTTTTCGCGGTCGCGGCGCTGACCGTGCCGGCGCTCATTGTGCGCAGTCCGGAAATTGTTGAAAACGCCGCAGATATCCCGCCGAAGGCCGCCAAGCCGGCGCCCATCGTCAAAAAGGCGGCGCTTTCGGGAGAAGTGCGGATCGGAGTGAATGAGCAAGGGCATTTTGTCAGCCAGTTCCGCATGAATGGACGCCCGGTGGAAGCCATGGTTGACACCGGCGCGACGATTGTCGCCATCAACAAAAGCACGGCCCGGCGGCTTGGAATTTCGGTTTTGCCCGCTGATTTTTCCTATGAGGTCTCAACGGCCAACGGCAAAACCAAAGTGGCGCGCGCCGTTATCGATGTTATCGAAATCGGCCAGGTGCGGGTGCGCAATGTCGAGGCGGCGATCATTGACGACAAATCACTTTCCGGAACATTGCTCGGCATGAGCTTTCTCAACCAGCTGAGGAGCTTCAGGGTCGAGAGCGGAGAGCTCATCCTCAAACAGTAGGCGGCTTCGCCTCAACGCGCCTTATGACGGGCTCACGCCCCGCATGCCGCCCCGATGCCACATTATACGCTTGCAGCACCGCTGCGGCGGCAGCGGCGGCTTGGCCGCTGTTGCGGGCGTGAACAAAAGCCAGCGGTTCGTTCTTCCTAATTTCAGCCCCAACCGGCAGCAGGCGCGTCAAGCCCACGGCGTGATCAACCGGGTCCTGCGGCCTTGTGCGGCCGCCGCCAAGCGCAACCACCGCCAATCCAATGTCGCGTGTGGCGATGGCGCTGACAAAGCCGTCCCGTTCCGCCTTCACCGGTAGAATGACCGGCGCGGCGGGCAGATAATGCGCGGCGCGCTCGACAAAGTCATTCGGTCCGCCGAGCGCCGAAACCATCCGCGCGAACACCTCGGCCGCCTTGCCCGAGTCCAGCGCCAGCTTTGCCGCAAGAAAGCCCTGCCGCACGGTTTTCACACTGCCCGCCTGCGCCAGCATTTCAGCCGCAAGCGCCAGCGTCACCTCTTCCAGCCGCGCGTCGCGCCTGCCGGTCAGGAATTCGACCGCGTTCATCACTTCGACCGCGTTACCGGCGGCGCAGGCAAGCGGCTCGTTCATGTCGGTGATGAGCGCGACGGTTTTCAAGCCTGCGCCATTAGCGACCTCAACGAGCGACGTTGCGAGCTTCACCGCATCCTTCATCTTATCCATGAACGCACCATTGCCGGCCTTCACATCCAGCACCAATGCCTGCAGACCGGCGGCGAGTTTCTTCGACAGAATTGAAGCGGTGATCAGCGGCACGGATTCGACCGTCGCGGTCACATCGCGGATCGCATAGAAGCGCTTGTCGGCAGGGGCGAGGTCGGCGGTCTGGCCGATGATGGCGCAGCCGACATCGCGCACGGTTTTGCGGAACAGCTTATTGTCCGGCTGGGCGCTGTAGCCGGGAATGGAATCCATCTTGTCGAGCGTGCCGCCGGTGTGGCCGAGACCGCGTCCGGAAATCATCGGCACGAATGCGCCGCAGGCCGCGACGATGGGCGCGAGCATAAGCGAAACATTGTCGCCGACGCCGCCGGTCGAATGCTTGTCCACCACTGGACCAGGCAGGTCCGACCAGTCGAGCACGGTTCCCGAATCGCGCATAGCCAAAGTCAGCGCCACCGCCTCATCCCGCTCCATGCCGTTGAGCACAGTCGCCATGGCGAGCGCCGCGATCTGGCCCTCGCTCACAGCGCCGGAAGTGATGCCTGCGACGAAGAAGGCGATCTCCTCAGCGGAAAGTCTTCCGCCGTCGCGCTTCTTTCTAATAACTTCCTGAGCCAGCATTGGGCAGCACTCCAAACGGCGTCCAGATGTTTTTGACGCGTATCGCCTTGAACAGGAATTCCCCGCCCTGCCCCTGCGCCGGGTCAAACCAGTCGCGGGCGAGGCCGTTGTTGACCCAGGTCAGTTTCAGATTGCCCGCCGAGGCCGCTTCGACCTTTTTCGAGCCGTCCGCCGAGCCGAAATACCAGTGCGCGCCGATATCATCATGTTTGGCCAGTGTGTCGGCCAAGACATCGCGGTCTCCTGTGACGATGTTGACGACACCGCCGGGAACGTCGCTTGTGTCGAGCACCTGATAGAGATCGCAGGCGCTGAGCGGCTGGCTCGGCGAAGGCGTGACGACGACGCGGTTGCCCATGGCGATGGCGGGCATGACCAGCGAGACGAAGCTGAGCAGCGGCGCTTCGTCGGGGCAGGAAATGCCGATGACTTCGTAAGGTTCCTTTAAGGCAAGCGCCAGCATGCGCGCGGCAGGTCCACGCACCGCTCCGTCATATTTATCCGCCCACGCGGCGTAATACATCGTTCGGGCGACGGAGGCGGCGAATTCTTTCTTCGCAGCGGCAGCGGACGCTCCGCACTGAATGAGGCGGCGCGTAAACTCTTCGCTGCGCAGCTCAAGGTTCTCCGCGAGGAAATACAGAACCTGCGCCCGCTGATGGCCGGTCATGTTGGCCCAGCCTTCCGCTTTGTGCGCGGCTTCAACGGCGTTGCGCACGTCTTTGCGGTTGCCTAACCCCGCCTCGGTGATGACCCGGCCTTTGGCATCCAGCACCGGATAGGAATAGCCCGAGTCGGGCCGCGCCTGTTTGCCGCCGATATAGAGTTTCACCGTGCGGTCAAGCGCCGCGCCTGTGCCCATTTCCGCGACGGGAACCGGGGCTTGAATTGCCTTGTTTAAAGGCAGCGGCTTGGCCTTTTTCTGCCAGGCCGGGACGAGATATTCCATCATGCCCTCGCGCCCGCCCTCGCGGCCAAAACCTGATTCCTTGTAGCCGCCGAAACCGGCGGAGGCGTCGAACAGGTTGGTCGAGTTGATCCAGACAATGCCGGCTTTGACATTGCGCGCGGCCTCAAACGCCGTGTCGAGATTCTGCGACCAGATCGAGGCGGCGAGACCGTAGCGCGAATTGTTGGCGAGCTGGATTGCCTCGCCCGGCGTGCGGAAAGTGGTCGCCGCGAGCACCGGACCAAAGATTTCCTCCTGCGCCAGATTGGACGAGGGCGACACGCTGGTGAACAGCGTCGGCGGGAAAAAACAGCCCTTGGCCTTGATGACGGAATCGGCCCAGCTTGGCTGGAACATCGACGCGCCCTCCGCGACGCCCGCCGCGACCTTGGCTTTGATGCTTTCGATTTGAATGGGCGCAACGACCGCGCCCATGTCCACCGCCTTGTCGAGCGGATTGCCGACGCGCAGCGTTTCCATGCGCGCCTTCAGCTTCTCATAAAAGCGCGGCGCGATGCCCTCCTGCACCAAAGCGCGGGAACCGGCGCAGCAGACCTCGCCCTGATTGAACCAGATCGCATCGACGACGCCCTCAACGGCGGCGTCGATGTCGGCGTTGTCAAAGACGATGAACGGCGACTTGCCGCCCAATTCCAGCGAAAGCTTCTTTCCGGACCCTGCCGTCTGCTTTCGCAAAACGCGGCCGACTTCCGTCGAGCCGGTGAAGGCGAGTTTCTGCACGCCCTCATGCCCCGCGATCAGCGCGCCGGTGGAGCCGTCGCCATTGACGAGATTGAACACGCCGGCGGGAATGCCCGCCTCATTGCAGATTTCGGCGAAGGCGTAAGCCGTCAGCGGCGTGTGTTCCGCAGGTTTCAAAACCACGGTGCAGCCGGCGGCGAGCGCCGGGGCGACCTTCCATGACAGCATCAGCAGCGGGAAATTCCACGGGATGATCTGGCCGCAGACGCCCGCCGGGACGTGACCCGGAAACTCGCCGTCACGCAGTTCCGCCCATCCCGCGTGATGATAAAAATGCCGCGCCACCAGCGGGATGTCGAGGTCGCGCGTCTCGCGGATCGACTTGCCATTGTCGATGGTTTCCAGAACCGACAGGAAGCGCGCATGTTTCTGCACACGCCTCGCAAGAGCGTAGAGATGGCGGGCGCGCTGGTTTCCGGAGAGGGATGACCACTTTTTGAAGGCGGCGGCGGCGGCGGAGACGGCATTGTCCACATCTTTGCCGGAGCCGATGGCGGCCTCACCCAGCGGCTCGCCATTGGCCGGGTTTGAGACTTTGAACGTCTTGGATTTTCCAAGTCCTGTGAACCTGCCGTTGATGAAATGGCCGAAGCCGGACTTGTGCCCGGCGAGCCAGGCGCGGACATGGCTGTCCTCTTCCGGGGCGGGGCCGTATTCCATTGTTTTGAGGATGTTGGCGATTTCGTTCATGGGCAGGCGATCCTTCGAAGTTCGGTGGGCTTGGCGCCCCCACCCCTGCCCCTCCCCACAGGGGGGAGGGGTAAGAACAGCGCCTGAGAGTCCCACTCCCCCTTGTGGGGAGGGGTTAGGGGTGGGGGCACCAAGCCCACCATATTTGCGGTATTGTTCACTTCCCTACCCCATCCCATGCCGGTCAGCCGAGGAATAGCGGCCTGTCACATAATGCTCAAGCTGGCGCTCAATGTCGGTCAGCAGGCCGCTCGCGCCCATGCGGAACAGGTCCGGTTTCATGTGCTCCGAGCCCAGCTCTTCCTTCATCAAGGTGAGCCATGCCAGCGCGTCCTTGGCGGCGCGGATGCCGCCGGCGGGCTTGAAGGCGACGGTGAAGCCGGCGCGGGATTTGTAGTCGCGGATGGCGCGCAGCATGGTGAGGCCGACGGGCAGCGTGGCGTTGACAGCCTCCATGCCGGTGGAAGTCTTGATAAAATCCGACCCCGCCAACATGGCAACCATCGAGGCGCGGTAGACATTGGTCAGCGTCTTCAGGTCGCCCGTCGCCAGGATGCTCTTCATCCGCGCCTTACCGCACGCTTCGCGCATCTGACGCGTCTCGTCATAGAGCGCGCGCCAGTTGCCGGAAAGAACATGAGCGCGGGTGATGACGATGTCGATTTCGTCCGCGCCTTCGCCCACCGCATATTTGATTTCCGCCAGCCGCTGTGACAGCGGCGTCAGGCCCGCCGGGAAGCCGGTGGCGACGGAGGCGACCGGCACATTGGTTCCGCGCAGCGCCTTGGCGGCGGTCGCCACCATTGCCGGATAGACGCAGACCGCGCCGGTGTGGAGGTCATAGTCCGCCAGGCCCAGCGCGGCTTTCAGATCATCGCGCAGCGGATGCTTCGCCTTGTCGCACAGCCGCTCGACCCGGCCCGGCGTGTCATCGCCCGCAAGCGTGGTCAAGTCGATGCACTCGATGGCGCGGATGAGCCATGCTGCCTGCCACTGCTTTTTCACGGTGCGGCGGGTGGTGATTGTCGCGGAGCGGCGTTCGGCGGCGGAGAGGTTCACGTCAATTGCGTCGAACCAGTCCGGCTGGAGGTCGACGCCGTTGTTGCGGGGACGCAGCGGCTTGGTGACCACGAGCGCATGGGCATGATCGACGGCTATTTTAACCGGTGTGGACAGTGTGGTCATGTCAAT
>JANMMM010000220.1:0-1531 GCA_031373225.1 Phyllobacteriaceae bacterium
CGGCGCGGGCATCGTTTCCGCAGTGGCGAACTTCTTTTCGGCCTGTGCAGAGGGCCTGGCGGCTCATCGGCGCTACGAAGAGCTTCGTGCAAACGGCGTGCCGCATGCACGTGCAGCGGCGCTGTCACTCAACCCGACCAGGGACCACTAATACCAAACAGCAAAAAGGCTGACTCCGCCATCGCCTGCGGCGGTTTGAGTCAGCCAGTGCCGATTCCGTCAACCATCGCGGCATGATTTCGTCGTCAAAGCTTCGATCTGATTCGGAGGTTCGGTGATGGTGGCGGTGCCCTTGAAGGACGGTGTGAGTGCGGATGAGTTTCGGCGCGCCGCTGCAGCGAGCCGTGACGGCAATCAGGCGCGCCGCCTGTTGGCATTGGCCGCGGTGCGCGAGGGTGTGAGCCGAGCGCGCGCTGCCGAGATCGGTGGCATGGACCGTCAGACGCTGCGCGATTGGGTCCACGCATTCAATGCGCACGGCTTCGATGGGCTGATCAACGACACCTCGCCGGGACGGCCGCCGAAGCTCGCGCCCGAGCACAAACTCGAGATCAAGGCGCTCGTCGAAAAAGGCCCGGATATCGACACAGACGGCGTCATCCGTTGGCGGAGGGTTGATCTGGTGCGCGTTGCGGAACGGAAATTCGGCATCAAAGTCGACGAAGACACGATGGGCCGCGTGCTGCGGCAGCTGGGCTTTTCGCACATCAGCGCGCGTCCCAAGCATCCCAAGCAAAAAGATGGCGCGATCGAAGCATTTAAAAAAAATTCCAGGACGAGATTGCAGAAATTCTGAAGGGCGGCGCCAGTCCGACCACGCTCGAAATCTGGTTTCAGGACGAGATGCGGCTTGGGCAGAAGAACGGCTCGGTTCGGCAATGGGCCGAGACGGGTTCCCGGCCGCGACAGCCCGCCGATCAGCGCTACGAAAGCACCTACGTGTTCGGCGCCGTCTGTCCGTCGCGCGGCGTCGGCGCAGCCGTCATTCTGCCCCGCGCCATAACGGCCGCCATGCAGTTGCACATCGACGAGATCGCACAACACGTCGCCAAGGGATCGACGGCCATCGTGCTGATGGACAATGCCGCGTGGCACAAGACGAAGAAGCTGAAATGGCCGGACAACGTCCGTCCGATGTTCATTCCGCCCGGCTGTCCAGAGCTGAACGCGGCCGAGAACATCTGGCAGTATCTGCGCCAGACGTATCTTTCGAACCGAATTTTCAAGACCTACGCAGCCATCCTCGACGCCGCTTGCGACGCCTGGAACAAGCTTCTCACCGAACCCGGCCGCATCGCATCCATCGCCACCCGCGACTGGGTCACAGCGGCGTTTTCAGCGAAGTGAGCGGTCGGAAATTATGCTGTTTGGTATTACCAGCTCCGCCAGAAAGAGCGTCATCGCCGCCGCCGAATTCTCTACTGTTTACATTGGCTTTTCGAGTACGATGGGGACGAGCTGGAATGCTTCCCCCGACCGAAGACATTCATGCCTGTTACCAATTCCAAGACGACTAAAGCTGATGCCAAGG
>JANMMM010000239.1:0-10126 GCA_031373225.1 Phyllobacteriaceae bacterium
AATGCCCAACTCCACTTTCCCAGCCCTGCCTATACCCGTCCCGATCGCCGCTATCTAAGTGCCGATCACGCGCGGCGACAAGGACACGTCCACATGGCGGTTCTGCCAGCGCCCGGCACGGAAAACGCCGATGCCAGCGGCTGCGATGAGCGGCGAAACCTGTGGTGTTTTGGCGAGCATCCTGACCGGAACCGTCCATCTGAAAGAATCTGCTTGTATTGTTGCATATGTTATAGCATTACACAATTGATGTAATGTCATAACATATCAAATGGAGACGAGGATGATCCGCTACAAGAACTTGCTTCCCGCTTGCGCCCTGCTGTTCGCCTCCACCGCGCCCGCTCATGCCGAGGCCCCTAATGTCGTCGTCTCCTTCAAGCCCATTCACTCCCTCGTCTCCGCAGTCATGCAGGGCGTCGGCGAACCCTACCTCATCGTAAAAGGCGCGGCGTCGCCACATGATTATGCCATGACGCCATACGATGCCGGGGCTTTGCAGGGCGCGGATGCGATCTTCTGGATCGGCCCCGGGCTGGAGGCCTTTCTTCAAAAGCCGATTGCCACACTCGGCGCGCATACTGAAATCATTGCGCTGGAAGACACTCAAGGCCTGACCAGGCTCGCGACCCGTATGGGCGGCGCGTTTGAGGCGCATGTGGAAGATGCCCATGATGGTGGGCAGAGCGACCCGCATGTCTGGCTCGATCCGGACAATGCCAAGCTCATGGTGCGCCGCATGGAAATGGTCTTGAGCAAAGCCGATCCCGCCAACTCAGCCGCCTACAAAGCCAATGCCGACCAGACCGCAGTTAAGCTTGACGCGCTGGAAGCCGAAATCACCGCCGCGCTCGCGCCCGTCAAAGGCACGCCCTTCATCACCTTCCACGACGCTTTCCAATATTTCGAAACGCGCTTCGGCCTCAACGCCGCAGGCTCCATCACCGTCAGCCCGGACGCCGCGCCCGGAGCGGCGCGCATCGCCGAGCTGCAGGTCAAAGTGAAGGGGCTCGGCGTCAAGTGCGTCTTCTCAGAGCCAAATTTTGAACCGAAAATCATTGAGGCATTGATTGAGGGGACGGCGGCAAAACTGGGCGCGCTCGACCCGGAAGCCTCAGCGCTGACAAAGGGTCCGGATCTGTATTTTCAGTCACTTCGGGAAATTGCGGCAGCCATGGCGGAATGTCTGCGCGGCTGAAAAATACAACGCTACTTCAAAAGTCTTATGGCACCCGCGCGCGGTCCAAGGCCCGCCGGAACGGGCACGGTCGTCGCAGCATAGTTCGAGTTGATAAACATCTGCGTCGCGTCGCCTATCTCAAGCTTCTTGGCGACGATGACGGTATAGGCGGATTTTTCCGCGATTTTGTTCTTGGCCTTGATCGAGAGCGTGGCGTTCGGAAGGTAGATTGTGCCTAAAAGGTTTGATGCGATCTTGCTGTAGATTTCAAATATAAGCCCGGGCGGCGTCGCGGGATCCTGGTAAAACAAGAGGCCTGCCATTGGGCCGGTGGACGGCGCAGTGAAGTCCACCACCGTCGTGCCGTCAAATGTGAAACGGGATTTTGCGCCGGTGAAGTAGAAGCTGACCCCGACGCCGGTGGCAACCGCGAGATCGCGCGAAACAAACTCACCGTCCTTGATGACATAGACGCCTGGATTGAACTTCACGAGCGACATCGTGTCGATAAATATGCCGCCGCAATAAGTTCCGGGGTTGAGGGTCTTCATCTGATTTTTGATAATTAGGTTTGTGAAGTCGCAGCTGCCAATAGCTGGCGCTGCCCGTGCGGCCAGAGGGTCTTCAAGCGGTGGACAGTCTGTGGTTGGGACAACAGAGAAATTTTTCGGCGCACCAAGATAGCCGCCAGCTGTGCAGGACATTTGAGATTCAATATAAGATTCATTGTTCGCCGCGATGCCCTTTGGCGATTGCGAGTTGGAAAACACGGCGCAGGATTTCGCATTGAGCTTGGACGTGCCTGAAATGGACACAGTTCCTGCGGCGGTCGGATCAAGACCGATGATGCACACGCTTGTGTTGTTGGCAGCGGTCGCCGTCGACGTGACCCTTATCTGCGGATCATGGCGGAAGTAGCCGAGCACCATGAAACTGTACTCATCCATGTCAACTGTGACATGGACCTTGCGATTCGCCTCATCAACATCCACCAGAGTTGTGATGTATGCTGAATCGCTGATTGTCTTACCCTTGAGGTTTCCGTCGACCAGCGACTTCGCGACTTCCGTCGCAATCTGTTCATTCCAGCCCTGCAGGCTGGCCTCACGCGCGGCGGCAAGCGCCGCCATGTCAGCGGCATCCGGCATCTGCGCCTGCTGCCGCTGATAGATCACCAGATCAACGGCGCCGCCGACAAGGCCGAACACGACTGGAGAAAGCAATGCGAACATCAATGCAAATTGCCCTTGGCGATTCCGCAGAAAGTTAGCCAGAAAGTGCAGAGCGCTCGAAAATTGCATACCCGCATGTTAATGAACAGAAATGAATCTGCTGTGGCACGCTTGCGTAAGATTTTAGGAATTGGGTCTGATTGAACAGCCAGTCCATGCGATACGCATGGCATGGAATTTCGCGTGGCCTAAGCAGCCGCCCGCGCCCGCTCCGCTGCCACTTTCCGCCCCGTCGCCACAAGCGTCCCTACCGCGCCGTCCAGCGCGCCTTCTTTCAGTTCCAGCCCCAGAAACCGCGCCTTCTCAAACGGCCCCGGCATCGAAATGGTTCCGGTCTTCTCCGCCGAAAACCCGAACCGGCCATAGTAGGGCGCATCGCCGACAAGCAGGATCGCGCCATGCTCGAGACGCTTGGCCTCCTCAATGGCATGGCGCATCAGCGCCGAGCCGATGCCCGCGCCCTTGAACTGCGGCGAAACGGCGAGAGGGCCGAGGAGTAGCGCCGGAACACAATTGCCGGACACAACATTCCAAAGCCGCACCGTTCCGATGAGATTGCCGAACGCGTCGCGCGCAGAGAACGCCAGGCCCTCGGCAGGCAGCCGCCCGCGCCGCAGCTTTTCGGACGATTTGCGCCTGCGGCCCGGACCCATGGCGCGGTCGAGCAGCGCTTCGCGCGCATAGACGTCCAGCGCCTTTTCCTGCTCAATGAAAAAAGCGGCTTGGGAAAGAAGGGGGTGGGATACAGCGGTCACTGCTTTTCGTTCCAACAAAACATAAGTCAGACAGAGTCCGCCCCTCGCGGGGCGGCGCGGCAACAAAATTCAGATCACGTAGCTTCGCAGCGGCTCGAAACCGTTGAACGCCACCGACGCGTAAGTCGTCGTGTAGGCGCCGGTGTTTTCGATGAACACCTCATCGCCGATGCTCAAGGACAGCGGCAGCGGATAGGGGTTCTTCTCGTAGAGCACGTCGGCGGAATCGCAGGTCGGGCCCGCGATGACGCAGAGCTCCATCGGGCTGCCGTCCTTGGCCGTGGTGATCGGATAGCGGATAGCCTCGTCCATGGTCTCGGCGAGGCCGCCGAACTTGCCGATGTCGAGGAACACCCAGCGCTGATTGTCGTTGGCCGCCTTCTTGGAGATCAGCACGACCTCAGACTTGATAACGCCGGCGTTTCCGACCATGCCCCGGCCCGGCTCAATGATCGTCTCGGGAATCGCGTTGCCGAAATGCCTGCGCAGTGCGCCGTAGATTGACTGGCCATAGACCTGCGCCGACGGCACGTCCTTCAGGTAGCGCGTCGGGAAGCCGCCGCCCATATTGACCATGCCGAGCACGATGCCTTCGTCCGCCAGCGTGCCGAACACCTGCTTGGCGTCGCCCAGCGCCTTGTCCCAGGCGTCGAGATTGACCTGCTGCGAGCCGACATGGAACGACACGCCATAGGCCTGGAGACCGAGCGCGTTGGCATGGCGCAGAACATCAACGGCCATGGCGGGCGCGCAGCCGAACTTGCGCGACAGCGGCCACTCCGCGCCCTCGCCGTCGGTCAGCACGCGGCAGAACACGCGGGAGCCGGGCGCGGCGCGGGCGATTTTGTCCACTTCCTCGACCGCATCGACGGCGAACAGATTGATGCCAAGCTCGTGCGCGCGGGCAATGTCGCGCTCTTTCTTGATTGTGTTGCCGAACGAGATGCGGTCGGCGGTGGCGCCCGCGTCCATCGCCATTTCGATCTCGGCGACGGAAGCGGTGTCAAAGCACGAGCCGAGCGAGGCCAGGAGACGCAGGATCTCAGGCGCGGGATTGGCCTTCACCGCGTAATAGATTTTGGAGTCCGGCATCGCCTTTTCAAAGGCGTGAAAATTCTGCCCGACCACTTCCAGGTCAACCACAAGGCAGGGGCCGTTCGGACGGCGGGTGGCAAAAAAATCGAGTACGCGCTGAGTGGCCATAATGCTTCTCCGGTCCCCAAACCGCCTTGGGTTTGGAAAGTGTTCTTGGCGGCCTCCCGCCCCGCGCGGAAAGCTCATGACCCTTTCGCCTCCGGCGAAAAGATCGTGACAAAGAGCGAGAAATAACCTCATGGAACCAGCCGGTGGAGACCCCGGAACCATAAACTTACTCTTCACATCGTTTGGACTTCAGCTTACGCCTTGTCCGCTTTGTCTGCCTTGGATTGGAGAATTCTCCGCCCTGCCGGCAATGAGGGTGTGCCTCTTCAATGACCCCGGCTTTTGGACAGCCGGCTGAGACTAAAGTAGCCCGCACCGTCGTTGCTATCAGGCGTCCGTGGTTCTTTTGGAACCAGCTGAAAGCGTTTCGGCTTTCAGGTGCTGTTCCGGCTTGCGCCGGTGGACGCCAAAGGGCACGTGCGACTCTGGGTGACGGCGATATAAGGATGAATTTGTTGCAAAACAATGAAAAACTTCGGCGTCGGAAAAAATCTTTTTTCGTGGCAATTTCCGGAAAATCGTTCGATAATAGTGAACGATCAAACTCGGAATAAGTCTACGGACACTTTAACCCGGATGCGGGCCCTGATTGACGTGGTTGAAGCCGAATGTTTCTCCGCCCCAGGCTGGAAAATCGGCCGCTCCAAGGCGCTTTTGTCAAAATATGTGCGCGAGATAAAGGGCTTCATCGACGAGGTGGACGGCGAGGAATGCAACGGCAGGCGTTCCAACATCAGGCCCGCCCGGTAGGTTCTTCCTGGCGCATGGCCTATGCGCGCACCGCCTGTTGGGATGCGGGTCAACAATAGCCAATCAGGTTGCGGTCCTGTAAAGGTGGGGATGAAGCAGACAGGAGCCATCTGGCGGCGTCAGCACGATTGCGAGATTATTGCCAAGAGCGGGCGGAAGAAGCCCAAATGCTCAAAAGAAACCGGGAGAGTGCAATGTCGTCTCATCGAATTTCGTGCCGTCTCGCGGGCTCAAATCGTTGGCTCGTCAGACAATCGGCTTTCATCGCAATAACTTCAATTATCTTGGCCGGTTTGGTCTTCACAGCAAACGCAATTGCCGGCGATTTGCACGAGGCAGTCCGGGCCAATGATGCGGAGCGCCTGGTTCTTCTTTTGGAGGCGGGACAGGCTGTCGATGAGACTGATTTCGTGCTGGGAACACCCCTGCATGTTGCCGCAGCGCAGGGAAGTGTGCCTCTTGCCAAGATTTTGATTGCTCACGGCGCTGATCTGGAAGCGCCAAGCGAGGATCGGGGAGCAAGGGCAATCCACCTGGCTGCCAACTTCGGCGACGTGGAAATGCTAAATCTGCTGTTGGACGCCGGTGCGGATATTGAGGCGCGAGACCAGACGGGGCAGACACCGTTGTTACTTGCCGCTGCGACCAATAATTTGAAGGTTGTTAAGGTTCTGCTTGATCGAGGCGCTGACAAGGAGGCCCGCGAATCCGGGAAAGGTCAGACGCCGTTGATGCGAGCGTCTCAGTTGGGTTTCCTGGAAATTGCCGTAGCACTTGTAACAAAAGGCGCGGACATCAATGCTGTCGACAACGACGGACGTTCTCCGCTCAAGCTTGCGGCCACCAAAAGTTCCTACCTTAGTGTCGGTGATGGGGCGTTGATTGAATATCTGGTCAATAACGGCGCGGATCTTAATAGGAAGGAATCTGCCGGATACACTGCCCTGAGTTGGGCGATGACGGACATTAGCAATCCAATCTATCATAAAATCGCGGACTTGCTTCGAAAGCTTGGGGCGAGAGAGTAGTGTGTCGAGTTTACGGTGTGTTTTCAATGGTATTGGGGAGATTCGAGATTGTCTGCTCCACAGACTTTGAGGCAGACCCCAAAACAATGAAATACTTCGGTGTCAGAAAAAATCTTTCCGGTGGCAAATCCACGAAATTTGTTCAATAAAAGTGAACAGTGAAAATGACTGCTTACCAAGGACAAGCCAGTGGACACTCTGACACGCATGCGGGCGCTGATCGACGTCGTTGAAGCAGAGGGATTTTCCGCCGCCGGCCGCAAAATCGGCCGCTCCAAGGCGCTTTTGTCAAAATATGTGCGCGAGCTTGAGGACGATATCGGCGCGCTGCTGCTCAACCGCACGACGCGGCAGTTCTCACTGACTGAAGCTGGACACACCTATTACAAGCGCGCCTCCGAAATCATCAAAGAGATCGACTCGCTGCAGGAGACCGTGCGCGAAACCTCGGGAGATGTGCGCGGCCGCATCAAAATGTCGGCGCCGCGCACGCTGGCTGATTCCAATTTCGGCCAGTCCTTCATCGACTTCGCCGTGGCCCATCCCGACATTGTGCTTGATATAAGGCTGGACGACCGGTTTGTTGATCTCGTCGAGGAAGGCTTTGATCTCGCGGTGAGGATCACCCGGATGGAGGATTCCTCGCTGATCGCGCGGCGCATCGCGCCGTTCGGCCTGGTACTCTGCGCCTCGCCCGAACTCATAGCGCGGGTCGGCATGCCCCAAACGCCGCAGGAGCTGTCCCGCCTGCCCTGCGTGGTCGACACCAACAACCGCTCACTGGCCAACTGGGCATTCGACGACAGCGCCGGGAACCCAATCAGCGTCGCAGTGAAATCGCGCCTGGAAGTGAACTCGCCTTTCTCCGCCAAGCGCGCGGCGCTTGCGGGCCTCGGCTTTGCCTTCATGCCGGATTTTGTCGCGGCGCAGGAAATCAAGTCCGGCAAGCTCATTCAAGTGATGCCGGAGGCCGTGAAGGACGGCGGCGGCATCTATGCAGTATACCCGCACCGCCGCTACCTGCCGGCCAAAGTGCGGGTGCTGGTCGATTATCTTGCGCAATGGTTCAAGGACCATGCCGACGACTGCTCGCTATACGCAGGCGGCGATTTGTAGACCGGCCGCGCGCTTGAAGGCTGTCCAAGCTGATTCGTGCAGCGGTGAAATGCCGCCGTCAAGACGGCGAATTTTGCCTTCTGGGCGCAGATGGCGCCTGCGCCAGACAGTTTTCACCTGATTTTTCGTCAGCAACCGCCATCTGGCAGCTCTTTTTGCCTGTCCAGCCATGACAAATCGGGCCTTGCATGGCATAAACCGTTGATTCTTGAACCGAGGAGCCACGCGCTATGACCACCGCCAATGACATCGTTGACATGCTCGCATCAGCGAACAATCTGACCAAGACCCAGTCGAAAGCCATGCTCGACGGCGCTTTCAAGGCGATTGTTGACGCCGCCAAAAGCGGTGAGGAAATCACCATCGCGGGCTTTGGCAAGTTCAAGGTCAAAGCGTCTCCTGCGCGCGACGGCCGCAACCCGGCAACCGGCCTGACCATCAAGATCGCCGCGTCGAAAAAGCTGACCTTCGCGCCCGCCAAGGCCCTGAAGGACGCGCTGAACGGTTGACCGCGCCTTGCGGCAAATCATCGGCCCGCTGGTTTTCCCGGCGGGCTTTTTTCTGTCTCAATTTGGCCGGAAAATGCATGAATGGAAGACGTCCTAACTGTCGGAAAATCCATGACTTCACCGCGTTTGACTTTTCTGATTGTGGCCGGCGCGGCGGCGCTCTTCTGCGGCCAAGCCGCCGCGCATCCGCATGTGTTCGCCGAAGCCAAAATGACGCTCGTTCTGAATGCCAGCGGCGGGGTCGAAAAGTTGACGCATAACTGGGTTTTTGACGACCTGTTCTCCAGCACCGTTCTGGTCGAGTTTGACAAGGACCAGGACCTGAAACTCAACGATGAAGAGCTGAAAGATGTGCAGGGCACGATCGTCGACTCCATCGGCGAGTACAATTATTTTCAGACAATCAGCAACAATGGCGCCGCCGTCAAAATGTCCCGCCCGCCAAACCTGACCGCGAAAATGGACGGAACGACGCTGGTGATCTCGTTTGAATCGGCGCCGGAGAAAATCCTGCCGCTGCATGGCAAAGTCTCGTTCGGCATCTATGATCCGACCTTCTACACGGCCATCGACTTTGTCACCGACACAGACGTTCAGACAACGGCCCTGCCCCAGGGCTGCGCTGCGGCGGTCATCCGACCGAGCCCGGAAGAAGCAATGGCGCAGAACCAGAAGAACTTGACCGAATCCTTTTTTGAGACCACCGACGCGGTGAGCATGGGCCAGCTGGTTGCCACGCGGCTGGAAGTGACGTGTCCGCCATGAGCCGGAATGCAAAATTCCTGATTTTCATAACCTTGCTCGCCGTCGGCTTGCCTGCCGCCGCCCACGCCGCCAGCTCGCTCGGCATTGGCAACAACGAAGTCGCCGTCGCGCCTTCGGGGCCGTTTGCGGCTTTGTTCCACTGGATCAACATTCAGCAACGCGAATTTTACCGCGCCATGACCGGCGCGCTGAAATCCATGCGCGACGACGGCTCCAAGGCTTGGCTGCTTGTCGGCCTGTCCTTTGCCTACGGCATCTTCCACGCGGCAGGGCCCGGCCATGGCAAGGCGGTCATCTCTTCCTACATGATTGCCAACGAGGTTGCGCTGCGGCGCGGCATCATGCTGTCCTTCGTCTCATCCTTTCTGCAGGCGCTCACTGCGCTGATGGTCGTCGGCGGCACATTCCTCGTCTTGCGCGGCACATCGGTTTCCATGGATGACGCCACATGGGTGATGGAAGTGGCGAGCTACGCGATGATCACCGCATTCGGCGCCTGGCTGCTCTGGAAAAAGGCATTCCGCCCGTTCTTCGTTACGGAACCTGCGCTGGCGCACGCGGGCCACGGGCATTCTCACGACCATGCGCATCACCATCACGGCGCAGATGAGGTCTGCGAAGACTGCGGCCACAGCCACGCACCGGACCCTTCAATGCTTGCCGATCAGTTCGACTGGCGCACCGCCTGGTCAGCCATCGCCGCCGTCGGCATGCGCCCCTGCTCCGGCGCGCTGATCGTGCTGACCTTCGCGCTGCTGAACGGCCTTTATGTCGGCGGCGTTCTGTCCGTTCTCGCCATGGCGCTCGGCACCGCCATCACCGTGTCAGCGCTGGCAACCCTCGCCGTCACCGCCAAAAACACCGCCGTGCGCCTCGCCCGCAGCGATTCAGCCGCAATCCGCATTCACCGCATTGCGGAAATCAGCGGCGCGGCTTTGGTGTTTGTGCTGGGGCTGACGCTGCTCGGAGCCTCGCTCAGCGCCTGATCCTATTTCCGGTTCTGATATTTCCGTCTCAGCCAGAACACGCCAAAAAACGCCAAAACGAACAGGGTCCCAAACACCCCGCCAAGCCAAGGCGAATAGGAGCCAAGCCACAACATGATTTTCGGCATGATGAGAAATCCGCCGCCGAAGAAGATTATAAAGGCTATCGCCGCCAGCGCGCTTCGCTTGTCGTCAGGGCTCATGGCTTCCTGAATTCCTCAAGCCGTTTGATCTGCCGCCCGTCCGCCTCAAAATTACCCGGATCAAGCCATGCCTCAAACGCCGGCTTCGCCACCTTCCAGTCATCATCCGTCATCGCATACCAGGCCGTGTCGCGGTTCTGGCCTTTGGCGACCAGATGCTTGCGGAAAACGCCTTCGAAGACAAAGCCATAGCGCAGCGCGGCGCGCTTCGACGGCTCGTTGGCATTGTTGCATTTCCATTCGAACCGGCGGTAGCCGAGCGCGTCGAACAGATAGAGCGCGGTCAGATACAGCGCCTCGGTCGTCGCCGGCTTTTGCTGGATCAGCGGCCCCCAGTGAATGTTGCCGATCTCCGCCACGCCCATCGGCGGGTCCATCCGCATGATCGTCTGCCTCCCG
>JANMMM010000282.1:0-3302 GCA_031373225.1 Phyllobacteriaceae bacterium
GACGCCGACGCGCGCGCCGGGTTCATCGGCCTGTCCATGCGCCACGGCTTCGGCGACTTGGTGCGCGCGGTCGTGGAGGGACTCGCGCTGTCCGCGCGCGATTGTTATCTGGTGTCCGGCGCGCTGCCGAAAGAGGTGCGGCTGACCGGCGGCGCGGCGCGCTCCAAATCGCTTCGCCAAATTCTTGCCGCCGCGCTTGGAGCGGATGTGCGCACATCCTCGCGCGAGGAGGCTGGGGCCGCAGGCGCGGCGATGATCGCTGCGGTGTCCATCGGCCTCTACAGGAACATGGAAGACTGCGCCGCCGAATGGGTGACGCCGCTGCTGGGCGAGGCGGAGAAACCGGACACGGCGCTTGCGCAATCCTATGCGAAAATCTATCCGGCCTACGCAGCGGCGCATCAGGCGCTGCGCCCGGTCTGGAAGCAAATGGCCGCAACCCGGAGCGCGGCGGCATGAAGGAAATCGCAATCATCGGCGACCGTTTCATGCTCCCTTCCGTTTTTCAGGAGAAGATCGAAGCCGCCTGCGGCGCGCAGCATCACATCCGCACCATCGAGACCGCATGGCCGGACGAGCCGATGGAGCACGGCTATGCCGTCGAAGGAATGGATGGCTTAAAGGAATATTTCGGCAAGCCCGATGACGTTGTGGAGTTTATCGGCGGGTCTGAAATCATGGTCACCCAGCTCGCGCCGCTATCCGCCGGGATGATGGACAGGCTTCCAAACTTGAAGCTCGTCGCCGTCTCGCGCGGCGGGCCGGTGAACATCGACATGAAGGCCGCGCGCGAACGCGGCATAACCATCGTCAACACCCCCGGCCGCAACGCGACAGCAGTGGCCGAGTTTGCGATCGGCGCGATCCTCGCCGAGACGCGCATGATCCGGCGCGGTCACGAGGCGCTGCGTAAGGGCGTTTGGCGCGGCGACCTCTACCGCGCCGATCTGACCGGCCGCGAGCTGAATGAGATGATTGTCGGCGTCATCGGCTATGGCAATATTGGAACCAAGGTCGTCAAGCTCCTGCGTGCGTTCGGTACAAAAGTTCTGGTCTGCGATCCCTATGTGCAGCTCAGCGCTGACGACCGGAACGCAGGAGTGAAGCATGTCAGCCTCGATGCGCTTTTGGCGCAGTCCGATGTCGTCACAATGCATCCGCGCGTGACAACGGAAACAACGCAGATGATGGACGCGGTCGCCTTTGCGTCGATGAAACCCGGCGCTATTTTCATCAACACCGCGCGCGGGCCGCTGGTGGATTATGAAGCGCTGTATGAGGCGCTCGTGTCGGGTCAGCTCTCCGGCGCGATGCTGGAGACTTTCGCCGTCGAGCCGGTTCCCGCCGATTGGCCGCTGCTGCATTTGGAAAACGTCACCATCACGCCACATATCGCCGGCGCTTCCGTGCGCACGGTCACCTTCGCCGCCGAGCAGGCCGCCGAAGAAGTGCGCCGCTATATCGCCGGCCTGCCGCCGGTCAATCCGTGCTGAGGACGCCATGAAAGAGAAGCACCTGCGGCAGGACATTATCGACAAGTGCCGCCACATGAACGCCATTGGCCTGAACCAAGGCACGTCGGGCAATATCAGCGCGCGGCACAAGGAGGTGATGCTCATCACGCCAAGCGCGGTTCCTTATGCCGAGATGAAGCCCGACATGATCGCCGCCATGCCGCTTGACCGCAGCGATGGCCATTATGACGGCCCGCTTAAGCCATCGGTTGAATGGCGCTTCCACCTCGACATTATGAAGTCGCGGCCGGACGTCAACGCCGTTGTCCATACCCATTCGACCTTCGCCACCGTGCTCGCCATCACGGGCCGGGACATCCCCGCCGTCCATTACATGATCGCTGCCTTTGGCGGCGACACGGTGCGCTGCGCGCCGTATGGACGCTATGGAACACGGGAGCTTTCCGACAATGCGCTGAAGGCGCTGGAGGGCCGCAACGGCTGCCTGCTCGCCAATCACGGCATGATCGCCGCCGGCCCGTCACTGGCCCGGACCATGTGGCTGGCGGAGGAGCTGGAACTCCTGTCGAAGCAGTATTTTCATGCGCTGCAGATCGGCAATCCAATGATTCTGTCCAAGAAGGAAATCTCCGGCGTCGGCGAGAACTTCAAGACCTACGGCCTGCAGGATAAGCGCGATGGCTGAGCCGGCCGACCTCCTCATCATCGGCGGCGGCGTCAATGGCGCGGGCATCGCGCGCGATGCGGCCGGCAGGGGCCTTTCGGTCATCCTGTGTGAGAAGGATGACCTCGCCCAAGGCACCTCGTCCCGCTCCGGCAAGCTCGTGCATGGCGGCCTGCGCTACCTCGAATATTACGAGTTCCGCCTTGTGCGCGAAGCGCTGATCGAGCGCGAAATCCTGCTGGAGTCTGCCCCGCACATTATCTGGCCAATGCGCTTCGTTCTGCCGCACTCCCCTGATGACCGGCCCGCATGGCTGGTCCGCCTCGGACTGTTTCTCTACGACCATCTCGGCGGACGCAGACGCCTTCCCGGCACGAGGAGCCTGAACCTGCGCAGTGCGCCGGAAGGCGCTCCGGTGAAGCCGGAATTTACAAAGGGCTTTGAATATTCCGACTGCTGGGTCGATGACGCCCGCCTCGTTGTGTTGAACGCGCTCGCCGCCAAAGAGCTCGGCGCCGACATCCGCACGCGCACCGCCTGCGTCTCGGTGAGACGGGAAGCCGGGCTTTGGAAAGCCGAGCTGAAGGATGCCGTTTCGGGAGGAAAGTCGGAGGTCTCTGCCCGTGCAGTCGTCAACGCCGCCGGTCCTTGGGTGAATGATGTCGTTGGCCGCGTCGCCGGTCAGAACTCTTCCCACAGCGTCCGCCTCGTCAAGGGCAGCCACATCATCGTGCCGAAATTCTGGGAGGGCCGCCACGCCTATCTGGTGCAGAACAGCGACAAGCGGGTGATCTTCATCAATCCCTACCAGAACGATCTAGCGCTGATCGGCACCACCGACATTCCCTATGAGGGCCGAGCCGAAGATGTGGCGGCGGACGACGGTGAGGTGGACTACCTCATCGGCGCCGTCAACCGCTACTTCAAGCGCAAGCTCCAGCGCGAAGATGTGATCCAGTCGTTCGCCGGTGTGCGCCCGCTCTACGACGACAATGCCGACAACCCGAGCGCCGTGACCCGCGACTATGAGTTCGAGCTCGACGCCCCCGCCGGCGGCGCGCCGCTGCTCTCGGTGTTCGGCGGCAAGATCACCACGTTCCGGAAATTGTCCGAGCACGCGCTGGACAGGTTGAAGCCGTTCTTCCCCGCCATGAAGCCGGAGT
>JANMMM010000284.1:0-16349 GCA_031373225.1 Phyllobacteriaceae bacterium
CCCACAGCGAAATGCCGATCCAGCCCACCGCGACGAGCAGCAGCGCGTTGATGATGTAAAGCAGGAAGTGGAACATCGTCACTAGCCGCATCTGGCCATAGGCGGTCTGCAGAAACTCGTTCATCCCTTCCTTGGCATATACCGTCTCGCGTTTGGCATGTGAGAACAGTTTAACCGTCGCAATGTTTGTGTAGCTGTCGACAATCCGCCCGGTCATCATCGACCGCGCATCCGCCTGCCGCTCCGAAATGACTTTCAGGCGCGGAATGAAATAGCGCAGCATGGCGATGTAAACCGCGAGCCACACCAGCATCGGCACGGTCAGCTGCCAGCTCAGCCCGCTCAAGAGGAACAGGACGCCGAGGAAATAGACGATCACATAATTGAGGACATCGAGCACCTTTAACACGCTCTCGCGCACCGCAAGCGCCGTCTGCATCAGCTTGGTGGCGATGCGGCCGGCGAACTCGTCCTGATAAAACGTCATCGACTGCTTCAGCAGATAGCGGTGCACTTGCCAGCGGATGCGCATCGGATAGTTTCCGAGCAGCGACTGGTGGATGAACAGCGACTGCAACAGCGCCACGACCGGCATCAGCACCAGCGCCACCGCGCCGATCGTGATGAGCTTCGTGCCCTCGGTCTCAAAGAAAGTCTCCGGCTTCTTCTGCGTCAGCCAGTCGACAATGCTGCCGAGAAACCCGAACAGCGACACTTCAATGACCGCAATCAGCGCCGTCAGCACCGCCATGACCAGGATCGGCCCCCACGCGCCCTTTGTATAGTGCATGCAGAACGCGACCAGCGTCTTCGGCGGCGTCACCGGATCGTCGGCGGGAAACGGATCGAGAAGTTTTTCAAACCAGGAAAACATGTTCATTCCAATTCCGCGATGAATTGGCCGCGCTTCTCGTGAGCGGGCAACGCATCGCTTAAAGTGAGCAAAATCGCGGCAATCGACAGCCCCAGCCACGCGCCGCCGATGACCAGCATGAGAATCGGCGCAAACCGGCCGCCGTGGCGCTTCAAAGCGCCGGAAGAAAACTGCGCCGGAAATTCCGGCAGGAAGAAAGGATTGCCCATAACGAAACCTGTGAGAACCGATTGACCATTCAACCGCGGTTCGCGTCACTCAGGGCCTAAAGAAATTCAGATAAGCCGGAACGGAACCGCTTAGAGACCACGCGCTCGAGGCATGGCCGGGAGGAGACGGGTAAAATATACAGTCATCGAATCCTCCTTCGGTTTGTGTTTCGGATGAGGGTCCGTACTTCAACAAAGCTGATTTGGAAAGACGCGGCGCGTAGAAACTGCGCCGTTCCGTTTTCATTCCTGACACTTGTTGCCCTTTTACCACGATGGGTTTAGCCATTTCCAATGACCATCTGCATCGCACTTTACCAACCCGACATTCCCGGCAACACCGGGACGATCCTGCGCATGGCCGCCTGTTTTGACCTTGAGGTCCACATCATCGAACCTGCGGGGTTTGATCTGTCAGACCGCGCGCTGCAAAGAGCGGGCATGGATTATCTCGAAATGGCGGCGGTGCGGCGGCACATCAAATGGGAGCGCTTTGTCTCCTGGTGCGCGGCGCACAAGCGGCGCATCGTCCTGCACTCGACCAAAGCCGAAACCACCTACACTGATTTTTCCTATGAACCTGCCGACATGCTGCTGTTCGGCCGCGAGTCGGGCGGCGTTCCCGATGAGGTGCACAAACGCGCCGACGCGCGGCTTCTCATCCCGTTGCGCCCTGAGCGCCGTTCGCTCAACATCGCGCTCGCTGCGGCAATGGCCGCAGGCGAAGCGCTGCGGCAAACTGGGCGCAGCGTCTGACAACAAGTGTTGACAACCTGTCTCACCGGCGCGGGCCGCGTTGGATTCACTGGTGTGTTCCTGATAGGAGCAACGCCAAAACAGGAGCGGATTCGTGGAGCGCGCCGACATCAAACCCGGACTTCCGGAAAATATCGAAGACAAGAAGGACCGCGCCGAGGCCTGGTTTCAGGAACTGCGCGACAAAATCTGCGCCGCCTTCGAGAAGCTCGAAGACGAGCATGACGGAACCATGCGCAACAGCACGCCGGGCCGCTTTCATAAGACCCCTTGGCAGAGAAACGGCGGCGAGTTTGGCGGCGGCATCATGTCGATGATGTCCGGTCGGGTCTTTGAAAAAGTCGGCATCCACACATCCACTGTCTTCGGCGAGTTCTCACCCGAGTTCCGCAAGCAGATTCCCGGCGCCGAGGAAGACCCGCGCTTCTGGGCCTGCGGCATCTCGCTGATCGCCCATCCGCAGAGCCCGCACGTGCCGGCGGTGCACATGAACACCCGCATGGTGGTAACGACCCGCCAATGGTTCGGCGGCGGCGCGGACCTGACGCCGGTGCTTGAGCGCCGCCGCGCGCAGGAAGATCCAGACAGCATCGCTTTTCATAAAGCGATGAAATTCACCTGCGACCGGCATTCCGTTTCCGATTATGACCGCTACAAGAAGTGGTGCGACGACTATTTCTACCTGCCGCACCGCAGCGAAATGCGCGGCATTGGCGGAATTTTCTATGACTGGCTGCATTCGGACGGGGACAAAGGCGGCTGGGACGCCGACTTTTCCTTCACCCAGGATGTCGGCAAGAGCTTCCTCGTCGTCTATCCGCACATCGTCCGGCGCAATTTCAATGAACAGTGGACCGGCGTTGACCGTGAGGAGCAGCTGATCCGGCGGGGACGCTATGTCGAGTTCAACCTGCTCTATGACCGAGGGACGATTTTCGGGCTGAAGACCGGCGGCAATGTGGATTCGATCCTGTCATCCATGCCCCCGGCGGTGAAGTGGCCTTGATCTAGATGCGCAGCGCCAGAGGATGGCTGGCCAGCGCCCGGTCGATGGTCACCAGCCGCAAGCCCTCGGCTTTGCACTGCGCCAAGAGCATCCGGTCGAAGGGAGTTCGTGTCAGGCAGGCGATCAAGTTCGGCAGTTGCATGAGCAGCGTTGATGGAGAGCACCTTAATCCCAAGACCCAGGCAATATTCAGCAATTTTCGCTGGCGGCAGCCCCGCGTCCAGTTTGCCAAGCCGGGTCTTGATGGCAATCTCCCAGATGCTTGCAACGCTGACAAACGACTCGGATTCCTTCTGAACGATTGCCCGGTAAAAATCTGGATGCTCCGATGAAAGCGTCTGCCGGGAGAGTCCGATAAAAATATGCGTGTCCAGAAGAAGCCGCATCTTTATGGAAGCGGACGCAGCAGAAAATCTTCGGGCAGCGGATCGTCAAAGTCGTCGGCTATGTATGGAAATGGGTCTTTCACACCAATCGAATCCAAATATCGCCGCCCCGCCTCCATGTCCAAGCCGCCCTTGCGCTTATATGGCACCATTTCGAAAACCGGTTTTCCATGGCGCGTGACGACGATCGACTCTCCGCCTTCAACGCGGCGGGACAATTCGGTGAGGCTGTCTTTGGCTTTTTTTATCGAAACCGAGGTCATGAACGGGAAGTAGCCACCAGTAGCCACTTTGTCAAGAATTCAGCAGCTCCGCCTTGCTCAGAGCAAAGTCTCCTGCCACCCATTTCTCCTCCAGCGCCTTCAGCCGCTCCCCCACTTCCGGCCCCGCCGCCAAGCCAAGCGCCAGAAGGTCCGCCCCCTTCACCGGAAACACCGGTTTCTTCCATTCCAAGGCAAAATCCAGCAGCCGCGCATACCCCGCCGCCTTCATCATTTCCTTGTCGTCATTGGCAGCCAGCGCCCGCGCTGCGGCCAGCGCCAGCTTCAGCAGGTCGCTCGTCCCGCCTTTGTCGCCCCAATAGAGAAGCCGCGCGAAATCGCGATTGTCCAGGTCCGGCTTGGGAAGCTCAGCCGCCGCCCATTCCTCAAGGCGCGTGCGCTCGCTTTTCCAAAGCTTCAGCCGCTCCGCCAGTTCATCACAGCGCTCCCGGCGCGGCGGAATGATCGCCATCAGCCGCAGCAGCGGATCGCGTTTCCAGCCAAGCTCCCGCTCCGCCGCAACAAGCCCATGCACCGCGTCGATGCCCCACTTTTCACTCTCCGGCAGCGCCATAGTCAGCACGCCGCTCTGCCGCATCCAAAGCAAGGCTCTCGACGGATCAGACGCGGAAAGCAGCTTCTTCATCTCCGACCAGACCCGTTCGGCCGAAAGCTGATTGATTGTTTCTTTCAGGCGCGCGCAGGCCTTCAGACCTTCCGCGTCTGGCCGCCCGGAGCCGTACCAGGCGAAGAACCGGAAGAAGCGCAGGATGCGCAGATGGTCTTCTCCAATCCGTTTCTCCGCGCTGCCGATGAAACGGATGGTCCGCGAATTGATGTCCGCAATCCCGCCAACAAGATCGGTCACTTTGCCGTCCATGTCCGCATAAAGTCCGTTGACAGTGAAGTCGCGCCGCTCCGCATCCGTCTGCCAGTCGCGGCCTAAAGCCACCTCCGCCCGCCGTCCATCCGTCGCCAAGTCCGCACGCAGCGTCGTCACTTCATAGGGAACGCCGTCGACAATCACCGTCACCGTGCCATGCGCGATCCCCGTCGGCACGCACTTGAAACCGCTCGCTTCCGCCCGTTTCCTCACCTCGTTTGGCAGGCAGGTGGTGGCCACGTCCACATCGGAAATTGACTCTCCGATCAAGGCGTTGCGCACCGCGCCTCCCGCAATCCGCGCTTCCTCGCCATCCTGATTCAAAATGGTCAGCAGATTCCGCAAGCCCTTGTTTTCAAGCAGTTTTGTGATGCGTCCCCGCGCCGCGCTGTCAATCAAGATGAAGCCTTTCATACAAAACGCGAAGAATGCCCGCCGTCACGCCCCAGATATGATGCTCGAGATAGGGCATCGAATAATAGAAGCGCTGCTTGCCTTCCCAGATGCGGCTCTCGCGCCTGTGGTTGTCCGGGTTCATCACAAAGGCGAACGGCACCTCAAACGCCGCGTCCACTTCCGCGCGGTTGATGGTCAGCGCATAGTCCTGCTGCACAAGGGCGATCACCGGCGTGATGCGGAATCCCGTTGTCGTAAGATAATCGGGCAGGCGGCCCAGCGTCTCCACCGACTGCGCCTCAAGACCTATCTCTTCAAAAGCCTCCCGAAGCGCCGCCGCCTCGGGCGTGCTGTCACCTGCATCCACCGCTCCGCCGGGAAATGCAACCTGCCCCGAATGCTGGCGCATCGACTGGGTGCGCCGCGTCAGGATCAGCCCCGCTGCATCGCCGCGGTCCACCACTGGAATCAGCACTGCGGCTTCGCGCAGCGTCTCCCGCCGCAAATGCTCGACTATATCAGGATTGAGCAGATGGTCGCCATGGCCGAAGTCACCTTCGTTCCCGGCAAGCCCGCGCGCTTTCGCGCGGAACGCCACCGCATTGAACGCCGCGTCCGTCAAAGCGACAGCTCCTTCAGCCGCGCCGCTTCCATAATTGGAAAAACCAGGCCGCCGGAGCGAACCGAAAACCACGTCCCGCCCTCATGCTCAATCTCCTCGCCAAGCGCCACAAGATCATACATCAAAGGCCGCGAAAGCCGCGCCTCCAGCCGCCCGCGCACATGCAGATACGGCTTTAGCCCATGGTTCTGCGCATCGATGACAAAGCGCAGCGGATGCGCTTCGCCCGCCTCGGCGACATCGCCGACATTGGTCCTGAAAGTCAAAACCCGCCCCGCCTCTGTCTCACTCGCCGCCATCTCCACCGCAATGAAATGCGCGTCCTCAACCCTGATCCCGACCTTCTCGACCGGCGTCACCAGATAGGTCCGGCCATCCGCATCCTTGCGAAGCACCGTCGAAAATAGCCGCACCAGCGGCGCGCGGCCAATCTGTGTGCCCATATAGAACCATGTCCCGTCGGCGCGGATTTCCATGTCGATGTCGCCGCAGAACGGCGGCTCCCAGCGCTCGACCGGCGGCAGCCCTTTGCCCTCGCCCGCCGCGTTGGCGATCAACGCCGCCAATGCGCCGGAGTCCATCGCCCGGTTCAGTTCCGCTTTCAACTCAAAAGCCCCGATCTGTTCATCACGTCACGAAATAGTCATTCTTATTGCGCCCTATCCGGCTTGTCATGCGCGCATGAAGCCTTAACTTGCCGCTATGAACGAAATGCGGCGGCGAATCGGCATCAAGCGCCAAATATCACGAGGAATTGCATGAACATGTCAAAGACTGCGTCCGCCAAGGACGCGAAAGCCATTGTCGCGGAAGCGGAAGCCGCGCTGGCCGACATTGCCGCGATTCGCAAATCCGTCGGCACAGTGATTTTCGGTCAGGAGGCCGTGGTCGAGCGCACGCTGATCGCCCTCCTGTCCGGCGGACATGCGCTCCTCGTTGGCGTGCCGGGCCTTGCAAAGACCAAGCTGGTCGAAACGCTCGGTACGGTGCTTGGCCTTGACGAGCGCCGCGTCCAGTTCACGCCGGACCTGATGCCGTCCGACATTCTGGGGTCGGAAGTCTTGGAACAGAGCGACAAGGGCAAGCGCTCCTTCCGTTTCCTCAAAGGCCCGATCTTCGCGCAGCTCTTGATGGCTGATGAAATCAACCGCGCCTCGCCGCGCACCCAGTCCGCGCTCTTGCAGGCGATGCAGGAATATCATGTGACCATCGCCGGCGAGCGCTACGACTTGCCCGCCCCCTTCCACGTGCTCGCCACGCAGAACCCGCTGGAGCAGGAAGGCACCTATCCGCTTCCCGAAGCCCAGCTCGACCGTTTTCTTGTGCAAATCGATGTCCCCTATCCGGACCTTGACGCCGAGCGCCGCATTCTGACCGAGACAACCGGCACATCCGAGGCAAAGGCCAAGCCTGTCATTACCGCCGCGCGCCTGTCCGAAATGCAGTCCCTCATCCGCATGATGCCGGTCCCCGAAACCGTCGTCACCGCCATCCTTGATCTGGTCCGCTCCGCCCGCCCCGGCTCCGCGCATGAGGAAGCTGACAAGCACATTTCCTGGGGCCCCGGCCCGCGCGCCGGACAGGCGCTGATGCTCTGCGCCCGCGCCCGCGCGCTCTATGACGGAAGGCTCGCCCCTTCCATAGACGACGTCCGTTCGCTCGCGGAGCCCGTTCTGCAGCACCGCATGGCGCTGAATTTCGCCGCGCGCGCCGAAGGCATGAATGTCCGCGATGTCATCGCCAAGCTGGTGAAAGCCTGACATGGCGCTAGGCGCGCTCACAGCTCCGGCCAGCAAGACCGAAGCGCTGGCGCGCGCCCAGCAAAGGGCGGCGCTGGTTCCGGACCTGTTGGTGGATGCCAAGCGCCTCGCCGCGACCACGATCAATGGCTGGCATGGCCGCCGCCGCAAGGGCATTGGTGAAAATTTCTGGCAGTTCCGCCCCTATGTCGAGGGCGAGGCGGTCAACCGCATCGACTGGCGCCGCTCGGCGCGCGACGACAACACCTATATCCGCGACCGAGAATGGGAGGCCGCCCACACGATCTGGCTCTGGGCCGACCCGTCGCCTTCAATGCTGTTCAAGTCCAAAGGGGCGCAGGTCTCCAAAGAATCCCGCGCATTGGTTCTGATGTTGGCCATGGCCGAGCTTCTGTCCCGCTCCGGCGAGCGCATCGCCTGGCCCGGCGTGGCAGCGCCTTTCTCCTCTCGCAATGGCGCGGAGAAACTCAGCCTTCGGCTGGTGGATTCCCCAGCCGTTTCCGGGCCCGATCTGTCGATGGTCAAGCGCTTCTCCGAAATCATTTATGCCAGCGATTTTCTCGATGCTCCTGAAGATATCATCCAACACTTGCAGCCCGTCGCCGAACGCGGCGCGCGCGGCCATCTCGTCGAAATCTGCGATCCGCTGGAAGAGATTTTCCCCTATTCCGGGCGGCAGGAATTTCTCGATCCGGAAACCGGAGAGCGCCTGAAAGTCGGGCGGGCCGAAACGTTCGGCGAGGATTACCGCGCGCTGTTCATAGCGAGGCGCGAGGAGCTGCGCGCCTGGGCGTCGCGTTTCGGCTGGAGCTACACGCTCAACCGGACCGACCGGCAAGCATCGGAATGCCTTGCCAAGCTGCAATTGTTTCTCTCCGAAGACAGAGGGCTTGCCGCATGATCGGGCTGCCCCTCGCCTTCGGCGCGCCGCTGGTTCTGGCCGGCCTGATCGCCCTGCCGATCATCTGGTGGCTCCTGCGCCTGACGCCGCCCAAGCCCAATCAGGAAGTCTTCCCGCCGCTGAAAATCCTGGCGCGCATTCTCAAGAAGGACGAGACGCCGCACAAAAGCCCGTGGTGGCTGACGCTGCTGCGTCTGGCGCTGTCGGCGCTGGTCATTCTGGCGCTCGCCGAGCCAGTGCTCAATCCGCAGAACACAAAACTCTCCGGCGAAGGCCCGCTTGTCCTCATCATCGACAATTCATGGGCCTCCGCGCCGATCGCAGAAAACCAGAAGCGCACTGCGTTGAACCTCATCAACGCCGCCGAGGCCTCCTCGCGCCCGGTCATTCTCGCGGCGCTTGCCAGCGACGGCAAGGTGCCGCTCGGCCCCTTCGACGCCGCCGCCGCCCGCGAGCGCCTCGCCGCAGTGAAACCCGAGCCGGTTCCGGGCGACGCCCTTGAAACGGCAACGCTGGCAATCGAGCTGGCGGGCGAGAACAAAGCCAATGAAATCATATGGCTGGATTCTGGACTTGAATCTAAAGACAAGGATGAAGCGCTTGAATCAATAGGTGAGTCCGGCTTCAAATCGCTTTCCTGGCACGGCCCCGATGCATTGCCCTTGAGTGCCGTCACCGCAGCGGAGAACGGCGCGGAGACGCTTAAGATCACCATTCAGCGCGCCAGCGGCGCGGCGGACACGGCCCCCGGCCAGCTCTTGGCGCTGGACGAAAAAGGCCGTCAGCTCGCGGAAACGCCCTTTCTGTTCACTGGCAGCGAGACCTCGCTTGAGGCGGAGTTGAAACTCCCTTTCGAGCTGCGCAACGACATCGCCTCCGTGCGCATATCGGGCGAACGCCATGCGGGCGCGGTGCGGCTCTTGGATGACAGGATGAAGCGCAAGCGGGTCGCGCTTTTGTCCGGCGCACCCACCGACGCCGCCCAGCCGCTGCTGTCGCCGCTCTACTACATTGAGCGCGCCATCGCGCCGTTCGCGGATATTGTGCAGCCGCGCAGCTCAGAAATTTCCGGCGCAGTCACCGAGTTCCTAGACGCCAAACCGTCTGTCATCATCATGGCCGATGTCGGCAGCATTCCCGCTCCGGCGGAAACCGCGCTGAAAGACTGGATAAACAAAGGCGGCATGCTGGTCCGCTTCGCCGGACCGAGGCTCGCCGCCGCATCCGATGATAAGCTCCTGCCCGTGGCGCTTCGGCGCGGCGAGCGGGCGCTGGACGGAACCATGTCATGGACCGTGCCGCAGAGCCTTTTGCCGTTTGGCGAGACCAGCCCGTTTGCGGGAATTGATATCGCTTCGGACATTGCCATCACCCGCCAGGTTCTGGCGCTTCCTGAGCCAAGTCTTTCTGAACGCAGCTGGGCCGATCTCGCCGACGGAACGCCGCTCGTCACAGCCTCGGAACAAGGCCGTGGCCGCATTGTCCTCTTCCATGTCACGCCCAACACATCCTGGTCGAACCTGCCTTTGACCGGCACATTCGTTGAAATGCTGCGCCGGGCCATCAATCTGGCGCAGGCGGCTGGCGGCGGCGCTCTGCTAAGCGGCCAAACCGTCCTGCCGCCGTTCCGCGCCGTCAATGCCGAGGGCATTATCACCCCGCCCGCGCCGACCGCCCAGCCGCTGGCGCTGAAAGCCGGCGCCGCGCCTAAGGTCTCATTCGAAAACCCGCCCGGCCTCTACGGCAATGCCGAAGGCGCAATCGCCCTGCCGCTGCTGGGCAAGGACGACCGGTTGGTTCTTTCCAGCGCGCCGAAGCTGCCCTTCCCCGTCACAGCGCAAGTCTATCAGTCCAGCGCGCCGCAGCCGCTGAAAGGCGCGATGCTGCTCGCGGCGCTGGCGCTGCTCGCGCTGGATTGCATCGCCGTGCTCTGGATGACCGGCGCATTCCGCTCATGGCGTCTCGGCGCCGCCGCCGCATCGCTGGCGCTTGTTCTGCTGCTGCCAAACGCCGACCGCGCCATGGCGCAGCAGAATGCGCCGGCTGCACGGACGCAAGCCGTGGATGACGCGACAGCCATTGAAGCGATATCGCAAACCCGCCTCGCCTTTGTCAAAACCGGTGACAGCCAGATAGACAAGACAAGCCATGACGGCCTGTTCGGCCTGACGGTCTTTCTGCGCGACAAGACCGCGCTCGAGCCCGGTGATCCAATCGGCGTCGACTTGGAAACAGACGAATTGGCGTTCTTCCCGGTCATCTATTGGCCGGTTGACGCCGCCAGCCCGATGCCCTCGGCCAACGCCATTGCGCGCGCCGACGCCTACATGCGCAACGGCGGCACGATCCTGTTCGACACGCGCGATCAGGACATTGCCGGATTTGAGCTTTCTGGCGGCGGCTCGCCTGCCAATGAGCGTCTGCGCGCCATATTAGACGGCATGAATGTCCCGCCGCTCGAGCCCGTCCCTTCGGACCATGTCCTGACAAAATCCTTCTACCTCTTGAGCGATTTCCCCGGCCGCTACAAAGGCGGCGATCTTTGGGTCGAAGCCTCCGCCAACGCCGAGACTTTAACTGACCGGCCCGTGCGCACCGGCGACGGGGTCTCGCCTATCCTCATCACCAGCAATGACTTCGCCTCGGCCTGGGCGATGGAGGAGAACGGCAATTTCCTGTTCTCCACCGTCCCCGCCGACGCTCTCCAGCGCGAACACGCGTTCCGCACCGGCATCAACATCGTCATGTACATGCTGACCGGCAATTACAAATCCGATCAGGTTCACATCCCGGCGCTGTTGGAAAGGCTGGGGCAATGAACCTGTTGCTGTCCTTCGAGCCGCTTTTCTCCTGGCCGGTTCTGGCTGCTGCGGCGCTGGTCCTGTTGGCTTTGGCTCTGTTCGGCCTGTTGCGCCGGGCGCGCGGCGCTTGGCTGCGCCTCGGCGCTGCTGCCGCCCTCACCCTGGCGCTCGCCAATCCGGTTTTCCTCAGCGAGGACCGCGACCCGGTCAAAAGCGTCGTCGCGCTGATCTCAGACCGCAGCCAGAGCCAGTCGCTCGGCGAGCGGACCGCAGACACTGACAAAGCGATAGCGGCAATCAAGGAAAAGCTCGGGCGCTTCAAGCAGTTTGAGGTGCGGGAATTCGACGCCGGCAAAGGCGGCAGCGCCGAAGAGCGGGCCTCGACCAGGCTGTTCGCCGCGCTCACCGACATTTTTCGCGACGTGCCGCCAAGCCGCATCGCCGGCGCAATCCTCGTGACCGATGGCCAGGTGCATGACGTGCCCAAAGACTTGGCCGCGCTCGGCTTTGACGCGCCGGTTCATGCGCTGATCACCGGCAAGGACAAAGAGTTTGACCGCTCCGTCCGCTTCACCCAGTCGCCCCGCTTCGGCCTTGCGGGCAAGCCCTCGCAAATGGAGTTTCTGCTGACCGACGAAGGTCCGTCCACACAGAGCGCCGAAGCAATGGTCCGGGTTTTCGTCAATGGCGAACAGGTGGCGCAGCAATCGGCGCAGGTTGGCGTAAAAGCTCAAATTGACGTGCCGCTCGGCCATGCCGGGGCCAACATTATCGAGCTGGCGACGGATGTCCTTCCCGGCGAAACCAGCGAAAGCAACAACCGCGCCGTCGCCACCGTTGACGCCATCCGCGAGAACCTGCGTGTGCTGCTCGTCTCCGGCGAGCCGCATGCAGGTGAGCGGACGTGGCGCAATCTGTTGAAGTCTGACGCCAGCGTTGATCTGGTGCATTTCACCATCCTGCGCCCGCCGGAAAAACAGGACGGCACACCGATCAACGAGCTGTCGCTGATAGCCTTTCCGACGCGTGAGCTGTTCGTCGAGCGGATCAAGGATTTTGACCTGATCATCTTCGACCGCTACCAGCACCGCGACGTGCTGCCGACGCTGTACTATGACTATATCGCGCAATATGTGGAACAGGGCGGCGCGCTGCTTGTGGCGGCCGGCCCCGAATATGCGGGCGAAGCCACCATCGCCAACACGCCGCTTGCCCCGGCGCTTCCCGCGCTGCCCTCCGGCGGTATCACCGAGGAAGGGTTCCGGCCGGAGCTGACCGAGCTTGGCAGGCGCCACCCGGTGACGCGCGGCCTTGAAGGGTCGCAAACCAGTCCGCCAAACTGGAGCCGCTGGTTCCGCCTCATCAATGTCGATGCCCCGGAAGGCGAAGTCATCATGAAGGGCCCGCGCGATCAGCCGTTGCTCGTGCTCAACCGCAAGGGCGAAGGCCGCGTCGGCATGTTTCTATCGGATCAGGCATGGCTCTGGGCGCGCGGCTTTGAGGGCGGCGGCCCGCATGTCGCGCTGTACCGGCGCATCGCGCATTGGCTGATGAAAGAGCCGGAGCTGGAGGAGGAGGCGCTGTCCGCCGGTTCCAAAGGTCAGACGCTCGAAGTCACCCGCCAGACCATGGCCGATGAAAGCGGCAAGGCGGAAGTCATACTTCCCTCCGGCAAGACAGCGTCAATCGAGATGGTGAAGACCGGCGAAGGCCTCTTCACCGGCAAGCTGGACACCGAAGAAGTCGGCCTGTTCCGCGTCGCCAACGGCGAGTTGAACACGCTCGTGCATGTCGGCCCGGTCAACGCGCCGGAATTCCTCTCGACCGTGTCGACTCTGGACATCCTGCAGCCGCTGGCGCGCCAGACAGGCGGCGTCGCAACGCGCCTTGCGTCAAGTGGCGTTCCAGACATCCTGCCGGTGCGCGGCAAGGCCGAAGCTGGAAATGGACAATGGATGGGTCTGAAAACCACCGACGAAACCATCCTGCGCAGCGTCTCCCGCCTGCCGCTGTTTGCCGGGCTGCTGGGACTTGCCTTACTGCTGTTTGCGCTCGGCTCAGTCTGGTACCGCGAAGGCCGGTAGTATTCAGCCTGAGTGGCGCACTTCCCCATGGGCGGCGGAAAGCGCGCCTTCGACAAGCTCATTGGCGAGGATGCGCTTTTGGTCCACAGGCGCGGGAAAACTCATATGTCCTTCCGGCACGCTCTTGAACCCAAGCGGCCCGTAATAGGGCTCGTCGCCCACCAGCACGACAAGCGCATGCCCCTTGGCGCGCGCTGCCTCCACGCTCATCTTCAGAATATGCCGTCCGATCCCCTGGTTTTTCCAAGCGGGCCGCACCGCGAGCGGTCCGAGCAAGAGCGCGTCCGCCGCGCCAATGTTCACCCGTGTCATCCTGACCGAGGCGATGACAGCGCCGTCGGCGAGCGCCACAAAAGACAATCCCCGCTCATGCGGCCCGCCCTCGCGGATCCGGTAGGCGGCTCTGGCAAACCGGCCGGGGCCAAAAGCATCCGCATTTATCTCTTCAATCGCCGCGTCGTGCAGCGCGGCCTCTTGCACATACGAAAGCTCAGACATGGAAGGGAACCATCAATTGGAATTGAACAAACGGGCGGCGCGGCGCGGTCAGCGTCGTCGCGGCGGCAGAACAGCCTGTGTCAAAATCCTGTGTCCCATGAAAAGCGCCCTAACATCGTTCAACACATTGTTCAATCGCGCCGGGGCGCTGTTTCTGCTAACCTTTACTCTGTTTTGATGTGGCTGAGGAGCGCCAATGGGACTGCTGGTTGACGGAAAATGGCACGACCAATGGTATGACACCAAATCAACCCAAGGCGAGTTCGTGCGCAAGGCCCCGCAGTTCCGCAGCTGGGTGACGCCGGACGGCGCGCCGGGCCCGTCCGGCAAAGGCGGCTTCAAGGCGGAGCCGGGCCGCTACCATCTTTACGTGTCGCTCGCCTGTCCCTGGGCGCACCGGACCTTGATTTTCCGCAAACTCAAGGGCCTTGAAAGCGCCATCAGCGTCTCCGTCGTCCATCCGCTGATGCGGGAGAACGGCTGGACATTTGGCACAGACTTCGATGGCGCGACGGGCGACACGCTGTTCGGCCTGGACTTTGCGCACCAGATTTACACGCGCGCCGACGCCGCCTATTCGGGCCGTGTGACAGTTCCCATTCTCTGGGACAAGCGGCAGAACACCGTCGTCTCGAACGAAAGCAGCGAAATCATCCGCATGTTCAACTCCGCCTTCGATGCGGCAGGCGCTTCAGCCGGAGATTTTTATCCCGCGCGCCTTCGGTCCGAAATCGACGAAGTCAACGCGCTTGTTTACGAAAACATCAACAACGGCGTCTACCGTGCCGGTTTCGCCACGACGCAGAACGCCTATGAAGCCGCTTTCGAAAGATTGTTCGCCGCGCTCGACACGCTGGAAGCGCGCCTTTCCGCTCAACCTTTCCTCGCTGGCAATGTTCTGACAGAAGCAGACTGGCGTCTCTTCACCACCTTGGTGCGTTTCGACGCCGTCTATGTCGGCCATTTCAAATGCAACAAAAAACGCATCGCGGATTACCCGGCGCTGTCAGCCTATCTGCGCGGGCTCTACAACGTTCCGGGCGTTGCGGAAACGGTCAGCATTCCACACATTAAGCACCACTATTATGCCAGCCACGAGAGCATCAACCCGACCGGGATTGTGCCAGAAGGGCCGGAGCTGGATTTCATGTGAGGCACGCTCACATGTTGAACGGCGCCTGCTCACCAAACCTCTTCAACTTCACGTTCTTCCAGCACCTCCGCAATCCGCCGCCGCGTCGATTGCGTGGTTCCTTCAGGCATCGCATCGAGCGGGAAAAAGCCACACTCCGCGATCTCCTTGTCCGGCAAACGAAGTGCCGTCTGCTCGAACTGCCTGACGACATAAAGCGCCACATGATCGCGGTTTGACGCGCGGCTGTTGTGATAGAGGCCGAACAGTTCCGCCTCGCCCGTCAGCTCGATATTGCCTTCCTCCCGCAATTCCTTGACCAGCGCCTGCATCATCGTCTCGCCGCGCTCGACGCCGCCGCCCGGCAGATACCAGCCCGGCACATAGGTGTGGCGCACAAGAAACACGGTTCCCTCCGCCTCGTTCAGCACTAGCGCCCGCACGCCGAGCGTCATCGGCCGCTTCAGCACGAAGTATATGTGGAAGAATTTGACCCGCGCCCTTGAAAACCATGTGTGAGACTGCATGCGCCCGCTCCTTGCCGCTGGCATAGATCAAGGCAAGGCACTATTCGAGATGAATGTTCCGCCTCGCCCATATTTCCGACCCGCATCTCGGCCCGCTGCCGGCTGTCCGCTGGCGCGACCTCGCCTCCAAGCGCGTCACCGGCTACATCAACTGGCAGCGCCAACGCGGCAAGTCCATGGCCACGCCCGCGCTGGCTCAGATCATGGCGGATTTGACCGCGCAGAAGGCGGATCATTTGGCGATCACCGGCGATCTGGTCAATCTCGGCCTCGAGGCGGAAGTGGAGAACGCCAAGGCTTGGCTGGAATCCTGCGGCGTGCCCGGCAATGTCTCCGTGGTGCCCGGCAACCACGATGCCTATGTGCCGGGAGCTTTGGCCAGAGCCTGCAGGGCCTGGCAGCAATTCATGTCCGGCGACGCGCCGCCGAAATCCACCACGCCGGCTGACATGTTTCCCTATCTGCGCGTGCGGGACAAAGTCGCAATCATCGGCGTCTCGTCCGCCATCGCCACTTCGCCATTCCTGGCGCGCGGCGCTTTCCGTTCCGCGCAAGCCAGAAAGCTCGGACAATTTCTTGACGAATGCCGGAAGCTCGGCCTGTTCCGCGTCGTCCTGATCCACCACCCGCCCGTGCGCGGTGCGGCGGCGCTGCACAAGCGCCTTTTCGGCATTGGCCTGTTTCAGAAGACGGTCGCCGCGCATGGGGCGGAACTTGTGCTGCATGGCCACACGCACCAGCCGACGGTGAATTTCATGCGTGGCAAAGACGGCAATGTCCCGGTTGTCGGCGTATCGTCGACCAGCCAGGCGCCTGGGGGGCACATGCCTCCCGCAGGCTACAATTTATTCGAAATTTCAGGGCATCCCGGCTCCTGGCGCTGCGATCTTCAGCACCGTTCCATGACGGAAATCAGCGCCGGCGCCATAGCCTTTGAGATGAGAGCATTGCTGCCCGCCTAACGCCAGACGCTGCCGCCTACGATGCCGGGAATGCGGTCCCAAAGCCAGAGAAAGATCAGCGCAGCGCCGGTCAGCGCCCCGGCGGAAAACCAGATCAGGCCCGGCTTGAGCTCGTCCCACTCGTCCTTCGGCGTATCTGTATTGGCATAAAAGCCGCTTTCGGCGCGCCCGCTCTTAAGCGAAGCCGCCGCGCCGTCCCGCAGCGGCTCCATATCGCCCTCCAGCATCCGCTGCCGGTCAACAATCCGCTCGGCGACATAGTTGGTCACGCGCTCCTGCACTTGTTTGATGT
>JANMMM010000312.1:0-10384 GCA_031373225.1 Phyllobacteriaceae bacterium
GGAAATTTCCTTCAGCTTCAGCGCCCCTTCCATGGCAAGCGGAAAGTTCACATCACGGCCAAGATACAGCGCGTGCTTGGCGTGCTGAATTGAATGCGCAACTTTCTGAATCTCATCATCCAGCTTCAACGCCAACGTCGCATACCGTGCGGCTTCGGCAAGGTTGCGCACCAGCGCCCGCTCCTGTTCCGCCGAGATTTTCCCCCGCGCCCTCGCCGCATGTATGGCAAGGCTCGCCAAGACCGACAGCTGACACGTGAAGGCCTTTGTCGAGGCGACGCCAATTTCAGGGCCGGCCAAAGTTGGGAAAATCACATTGGACTCGCGGGCAATCGTCGATTCCCGCACATTGACCACTGCGCCGATCCGCATGCCCTGCGCCTTGCAGTAGCGCAGCGATGCCAGCGTGTCGGCGGTCTCGCCGGACTGCGAAACGAACAGCGCCGCATCCTTGGCGGCCAACGGCATTTCGCGGTAGCGGAACTCGGAGGCGACATCGATATCCACCGGCAGCCGCGCCAGCCGCTCGAACCAGTATTTGGCGATGAGACCGGCATAATAAGCCGTGCCGCAGGCGGAGATTGCCAAGCGGTCAATCTTGGCGAAGTCAAAGCCGACATCAAGGTTCTTCGCCGAGCCGTGCGCAAAATCGATGTAGTGCGACATGGTCTGCGAAATCACTTCCGGCTGCTCGTGGATTTCTTTCTCCATGAAATGCCGGTGATTGCCCTTGTCGATCAGAAATGACGTGGCGCTCGATTTCTTTTTTTCGCGCGTCACCGGCTTGTCGTTCTCGTCAAATATTTCAACGCTTTCCCGCGTCACAATCGCCCAGTCGCCCTCTTCGAGGTAAGCGATCATATCGGTGAAGGGCGCAAGCGCGATTGCATCGGAACCGAGATACATTTCACCGTCACCGTAGCCGATGGCCAGCGGCGAGCCGCGGCGAGCGGCGATGAGCAGGTCTTCCTCGCCATTGAACAGAAAGGCCAGGGCAAACGCGCCGACAAAATGTTTCAGCGACTTCTGCACCGCATCTTTCGGAGCCAGCCCCCGGTCAAGCTCTCGCGTCACATATTGGGCGATGACCTCCGTGTCCGTGTCTGAATCAAACACATAGCCGTCTTTTTCCAGATCCTGCCGCAGTTCGGAGAAATTCTCGATGATGCCATTGTGGACAATTGCGACTTTCTTTGTCGCATGCGGATGTGCGTTGCGTTCCGTCGGCGCGCCGTGCGTCGCCCAGCGTGTGTGGCCAATGCCGATATGGCCACTGAGCGGCTCGGCGCGCAGTCGCCTGTCGAGATTTGCAAGCTTTCCCTCAGCGCGGCGGCGTGTCAGCACACCGGATTCCAGCGTCGCTACGCCAGAGGAATCATATCCTCTGTATTCAAGCCGTTTCAGCGCATCGACCAGCAAAGGTCCGACAGGCTCGCGCCCGACAATGCCCACAATCCCGCACATATTTAACCCCTTGGATATTCAGCGCGGCAATGATTCCATTCCGAAGCTGAACCGTATTTTTCAAACCGTTTAGAGAACCCGCTTCTCACAAGCAAAATCACTTTGCATGTCAGCCCGTCACCAGCCGTTGCTGTTCATAGCACGGATTGTGCGGTGCAACATCAGCGTGTTCAGGCTTTCTTCTTCGCATCCTTAATTGCCTTGTTGCGCGCGTTCAAATGTCCGGCCATGCCGAGCTTATTGGCCTGCCGCGCCCGCGCGAACCCGACCGCGTCGGCAGGGACACTTTGAGTGATGACGCTCCCGGCGGCAATCAGAGCGCCATCGCCGATCTTCACAGGGGCCACGAGCGCAGAGTTAGAGCCGATGAACGCGCCCGCGCCGATCTCCGTCAAATGCTTGTTGTAGCCGTCATAATTGCAGGTGATCGTCCCTGCCCCGATATTCGCTGCCGCGCCGACGATTGCGTCGCCGATATAGGTCAAATGATTGACCTTTGCGCCAGCTCCGATCTTCGCCTGCTTGATCTCGACAAAATTGCCCGCTTTCGACTTTTCACCCATCTCGGCACCCGGCCGCAGCCGCGCAAACGGACCGATGTGCGCGCCAGCAGCGACGCTCGCGCCTTCCAGATGGCAGAACGCGTGGATCGTCACGTTGCCGGCCACCTTGACGCCCGGCCCGAAAACAACGTTTGGCTCAATCAGCGTCTCCGCGCCAATCTGCGTGTCCCATGAAAACCACACCGTTTCCGGCGCTATCATCGACACGCCGGCCAGCATCATCTCCCGGCGCAGTTTCGCCTGAAACAGTGCCTCAACCTCGGCCAGCTCGACGCGGGTGTTGACGCCAAGCACCGAGGCGGCTTCCACCTCCATCGCCACTACCTTTTTGCCGCGCGCGCGCGCAATTTCCACCACATCCGTCAGATAATATTCGCCCTTGGCGTTCTTGTTGGTGATCGAATCAAGCATCGACAGCGCGTCGCGTCCGGCTATTGCCATGAGTCCGCCATTGCAGAAATTGATCTTCCGCTCTTCGTCCGAAGCGTCCTTGTGCTCACGGATTGCCGCAAGCTGCCCGTCCTTCTCAATCAGCCGCCCATAGCCTGTCGGGTCAACGGTTTTGAAGCCCATGACCACTACTTCCGCGCCGCCCGCCAGTTTTTCCCGCGCCAGAGTCAGCGCCGCGCTATCCACCAGCGGAGTGTCGCCGAACATGACGAGCAAGTCATCATAACCTTTGGCTATGGCGCTGCGCGCCGCCAGCACCGCGTGTCCGGTGCCGAGCCGCACCGTCTGCACATGCACGGTTACATCTCTGGCGAAGGGCCGCGCCGCCGCCTCAACTTTGTCCGCGTCGCGGCCCACAACCAGCGCCACATCCGACCCGCCCGCCGCCGCCGCCGCCTTGACGGCATGGGCGACCATTGGCAGGCCGCCGACCGGATGCAGCACCTTAGTCATGGCGGATTTCATCCTTGTCCCCTCGCCGGCGGCAAGTATGACGGCGAGACAGGTGCGATGGCTCATGAAAGGAGAATCCGGTGTCAGATGGCAAAGGATAGCGCAAGAGGCGTTAAAAATGGCTGATTTTTGTCGCTCAGGAGAGTTTGACGAGCGCCGGGAATGTTTCCAGCAGCCAATATGACATGGCCTGCATGCCGCCGGTGAGGAAAAGAATGCCGGTGATGACCAGCAGCCCCCCGATGATCTTCTCAACACGCCCCAGACTGCCCCGGAACCGCCGCATGAACTTCATGAAACTGCCGGAGAAAAACGCGGCCAGGAGAAATGGTATTCCCAAGCCCAACGAGTAGACAGCAAGCAGCGACGCCCCCTCCGCCACCGAAGCTTTCGCACCCGCCAGCGTCAGGATTGGACCAAGTATCGGCCCGATGCAGGGCGTCCAGCCAAAGGCGAACGCAAGCCCCATGACATAGGCCGACAGCGGATTGGCGGGATTGCCCTCCGCCTGAAACCGCGCCTCGCGGGAGAGGAGCGGGATTTTCAGCACGCCTAGGAAGTTCAGGCCCATCGCGATGATGACCAGACCCGCCGCCGCGCCGAGAATATCCTGATATTGGCGCAGGATGCGCCCGATGCCGGTGGCGCTGGCGCCAAGCGCAACAAAAACCGTGGTGAATCCCAAAACGAACAGGAGCGAGGAAATCAGCAGCGTCCGCCGCGCCGCCGCGTCCTTGCCTTCCGCGAAACTCTCGAACGAAACGCCAGCCATGTAACAAAGATAGGGCGGCACCAGCGGCAGCACGCAGGGCGACAGGAATGACAGCGACCCGCCGCCAAACGCGCTCACATAGGAAACATCAATCGCCATTCATGCCGTCTCATTATTAATTGCAGCCTCACATAGCCGCACCCGGCTTCAAAGCAAACTCACCTTTGGGTTCCCATGGCGTGATTACGCGGCTGCGCGCTTGCCAAGGGGAAGGAAGTTCTGAAAAGATGCGCGCATAATTGTGCTTTGGAGCTTGCCACATGCCAGCCGCTTATGATGACAACAACATTTTCGCCCGCATCCTGCGCGGTGAGATTCCAGCTCATAAAGTTTATGAGGACGATGCCACAATTGTTATTATGGACGCGATGCCGCAGTCCAAGGGTCACGCGCTGGTCATTCCCAAGCAAAAATCGCGGAACCTGATCGACGCCAGCCCCGCAGCGCTTGCCGCAGCGCTGAGTGCCGCGCAGAAGATCGCAAAGGCTTCAATGAAAGCCTTTGCCGCCGATGGCGTGATGCTCGTCCAATACAATGAAGCGCCGGCAGGCCAGTCGGTGTTCCACCTGCACTTTCATGTCATCCCGCGATATGAGGGTGCACCGCTCAAAGGCCACGGCGGCCCCATGGAGGAAAATGCTGTCCTCGCCGCACATGCTGCCGCAATAAAATCAGCCCTTGGCTGATTCCATCTGCGGTTCCAAAACTTCCGCAAGCGGGGTCGCCGGCATCTTGCGCATGAAAGCCGCAGCCAGCTGCCAGGCTAAAAACGCCACACCAACGCCCGCCAGCGCATCTGTCAGATGATGCCCGCCGTCAACGGGCGTTGCGAGCAGGACACAGAAATTCAGCGTCAGCGCCGGCCAGCGCCAGAAGCGGAAGGCCCAGAGCGAAATCACCACCAGCGCCGACAGCGTGCCGTGATAGGACGGGAAGGCGACGAGGCCGTGCAGATTATCGAGCGAAATAAATCTCTCGGCGCCGTTGCGCAGATCAAAAAACACCTGCTTGTATTCAAGATCGACAATCGGCGCGCTGTTCGCAAAAAACTCGGTGCCGGGACGCAGATAACCAAGCGCCCCTGCGGAAGGCAGAACGCCCGCCGTCAAAACACAGATAAGGCCGCTGATGATAACCGCCGCGCCCAACTGCCGCCCTCTTGTGATGTTGCCAGACATGCCAAGCGCAATGACGCACAACGCAATCTGAGTGATCGTCGTCACGTAAACAATTGAGGAAATCATCGACAGCCACGGCGTCCGGTGCACATAGCCGGCATAGTTGAGCCAGTCGAATCCAAGCAGCGCGTCTGACTTGACAAGATAAGGGTCGATGAGCGGAAAATTGAACGATGTGACAAGATAGCTGAGCACCGCGCCGGCCGTCGAAAACGCCAGCAGCAGCGCCGTCTCCGCGCACATCACTTCAAAGTTCTGCATCGGCCGCTTGACGCGGTAGAACCAGGCAACCGTCAACATCACACTGACAATAGCCACGACCTTCAACGCGCTGCCCGCGTCAAAAACAAAGTCGCTCAGCCCAATCCAAAGAGAGTCGACGACCACAATGGCGAACACAATCAGCCATTTTGTCAAAGTCTGCCTGTCGCCTGCCATCGTGCCCTCGCGGTGTTTCCCTGCAAGCCTATGCAGGCGGCATTGAAATTGCGTTAAGCGGGCTCAACCGGGTGCGGATTGATTTGCCAATCGCGCGCCCGGCGGACAAATGCCGCTGCGCGCCTCCCACGCCAACCTCAAAGCGGCGCGGATATGGGATGCTTGCCAGCGGCATGGCGCGCGTCTTCGGTCTTGCCCGCGCCCTCGGCGGCCAGGCGCCGCGCCAGCCAAATGGACGCCGCCGCCACCGCCGCGCCACCGAACACATCGACCAGATTATGCGCGCCATGCAGCAGAATTGACGGAAGCATTAACACATTCCAAACCGCAAATGGAACGAACGCAATCGGGAAAACCCGCAGGTGCCACAGAACAAGAATTAGAATGACTGTGTGAAATGACGGGAAACCCACCATCCCCAGCATTCCCTCCGGCGTCACCAGGGCAACGCCCTCGCGGCCCAGCCGGACCAGTTCCGCACCCATAGGCGCATCCACGGCCAGCATGAGAGTGGCTGCGACGTCGGAGGGCAGCGGCTGGAATGCCACGGGCGTAGAAGAAGGAAACAGCGACCAGATGCACATTGTGATTGTCGCGCCCAGGAAGATCGAGAGCATCGAACGCGAAACCTCAAGCGTGCGCCCAATCAGCCCAAGCAGAAATATTGTGCCTGCCATCTGCCAGAAAGTGCTGGCATACACGATTCTGAGCAAGCCGCAGAACGCTGGGTATTGCGCCATCCAGATGGCAAATGACGCCCACTTGTAACCAAATGCCGCATCGACAGTAGCGAGAAACTGATCCACGCCATGATATTTGTAAGGCAGCAGCAAGTAATTGAACACCGGCAGGAGCTGACCGGCCATGAGCAGAAGCCCGATGGCGGTCGCGGCGGAAGCAATTGACGGGTTTTTCCTCAATGTCCTGTAAAACTGGCCAAGCAGGATGAAAAGCAGGTCAAAAACAAGCGCCACGTCATAGAGATGCCATGCGACCGGCACGCCGCGCGTGGCCGACAACGCAAGACAAAGTGCCGCAACAAGCAGCAACGCCAAAATCACACAGCGTTCAGCGCGCTCGAACATCCCATATCAACCCAATATTCAACTGGGACGGTTGTAGCTGCTTCCGCTTAAGATTTGGCTAAATGGCAAACGCCGCCGACCGGCATTGCCTTGCAACACAGGCCTGAGTTAGAGCTTTTCCTCAGTTTCCATCCAGCCACCCAATCCCCACGAGGCGCATTATGACCCATGCCCGCTCCGCCGCAGACACCTTGGCACTTTTGACGCTCGAAGAGCAGGTCTCAATCCTGTCCGGTGAGGATTTCTGGTCCCTGCCCGCTGTGACCCGTCTTGGCATAGGCAAGCTGCGGGTCACTGACGGGCCGAACGGCGCGCGCGGCGGCGGCTCGCTCATCGGCGGCGTCAAGTCCGCCGCATTCCCGGTCGGCATCTGCATCGGCGCGTCGTGGAATGTGTCTTTGGCAAAAGAGATTGGCGCGGCGCTGGCGCAGGAGGTCAAATCCAAGGGCGCGCATGTTTCGCTGTCGCCAACTGTCAATATTCAGCGCTCGGTGACCAACGGTCGGAACTTCGAATGCTATTCGGAAGACCCGGTTCTGACAGGCAAACTGGCGGTGGGCTTCATTCAAGGGCTTCAGGGCGAAGGCATTTCCGCGACGATCAAACATTTCGCCGGCAATGAAAGCGAAATTCAGCGCACGACGATGAGTTCGCAGATCGACGAGCGCTCCCTGCGCGAAACTTACCTCATTCCATTCGAAATGGCGGTGAAAGAGGGTGGCACATGGGGCATCATGTCCTCTTACAACAAGCTGAACGGCACATATACGGCGGAGAACCATTGGCTGCTGACCGAGGTGCTGCGCGGCGACTGGGGATATGACGGGCTGGTCATGTCCGACTGGTTCGGCTCCCGCTCCACCGCGCCGACGGTCAATGCCGGACTGGATCTCGAAATGCCGGGACCGACGCGCGACCGCGGCGCAAAACTGTTGGCCGCTGTCGAAGCGGGTGAAGTAACCGCTGAAACCGTCGCCGAACGGGCGCAGAATGTGCTGCGCCTGATGGAGCGGGTTGGATCGCTCGCTGATCGCCGCCCGCATGAGGAACATGCTCAAGACAGGCCAGAACACCGGGAGCTGATCCGCCGCGCAGGCGCTGAAGGCGCTGTGCTTCTAAAGAACAAGGGCGGCGTTCTGCCACTCAACATGGCGGGGACCGGCAAAATCGCCGTCATCGGTCCGAACGCCAAGACCGCCCAGATCATGGGCGGCGGCTCGGCGCAGCTGAACCCGCATTACCGCGTCACGCCATGGGACGGAATTGCGGCGGCGCTCGGCGGCGAAAGCCGCTTGACCTATGCCACTGGCGCGTTGAACAACAAGTTTGAGCCAACGCTGGAGGGAGTCTTCAAAGCTGAATATTTCGCCTCTCGCGATCTTTCCGGGCCTGTTGTGCACTCGGAAACAATTGAAAACGTGCAGGCCTTCCTATTTGGCGCAATTGCAGACGGCAAGGTCGATCCAATGGCCTTTTCCCTGCGTCTGACGGGCGCCTTCACGCCAAAGACAGGCGGCATTCATCACGGCGGAGTTTTCGCGTCCGGGCCGATCCGCTTGCTGGTTGAGGGAAAGCTTGTCGCCAGCGCTTGGGAAAACTGGGCTCCCGGTTCGACATTCTTTGAGGAAGGCTGTGATCAAGTGACCGGCGAAGTGTTGCTGGAAGCCGGTCGCGCGCATGAAGTTGTCGTCGAGTTTGCGTCGAAAGCCTCGGCGAACCTCGTATTTTCCGCGCTGCAGGCGGGCATTGGCAAGCCGATGGGCATGGAGGAAATCAAAGAAGCCGCAGCCCTCGCAAAGCAATGCGAAACCGTCATCCTCTGCGGCGGCCGCAATGGCGAGTGGGACACGGAAGGAACCGACCTGCCCCACATCAAGCTTCCCGGAATGCAGGACGCGCTCATTTCAGCCGTCGCCAAAGCCAATCCCAACACGATTGTCGTCTTGCAGACTGGCGGACCGGTGGAAATGCCTTGGCTCGATGAAGTGGCAGCTGTCTTTCAGGCTTGGTATCCCGGTCAGGAAGCGGGCAACGCCATCGCCGACATTCTTTTCGGCAAGGCCGAGCCCGGCGGACGGCTTGCCCAGACGTTTCCGGCAAAATGGTCCGACAATCCCGCCCACAGCCAAGACCCGGAAGTCTATCCCGGCCACAATGGCAAGGTCCGCTATGAGGAAGGCCTGTTCACAGGCCACCGCCACTATGACAAGACCGGCATAGCGCCGCTGTTTCCGTTCGGATTTGGCTTGTCCTACACGACATTCGAATGGTCAGCGCTGCGTGTCTCGACGGATGGCGACACTGTCACCGCCGAAGTGAATATTACAAACACCGGCCCGCGCGCCGGGTCGGAAGTGGTTCAGCTCTTTATTGAAGACCGCTCGCCCATACAGCCGCGCCCGAACCGCGAGTTGAAGGCTTTTGAAAAGCTGCATCTTGCGCCGGGCGAGACCATGACGGCAAGGATGACGCTCGCACCGCGCGATTTCGCTTGTTTCGACACAAAAGCGCGCGGCTGGGTGGCTAGGTCTGGCGAGTTCGCGCTTCAAGCCGGTTCCTCAGCCGCCGACATCAAGTCAACAGCGACGATCACACGGTCGGCGGAATGGCGGGAGGCGGCGCGGAAGTAAGCGCCTGCCTCCTCACTTCTTTTTCTTTCCCGGCAGACTCGGCACCGAGGCGCGCGGCTTGCGCGGCGAATCGGATACGGTCTCGGCCAGGAGTTTCGTCACCGGCTTTGCTTTTGGCGCAGCCTTGGCCTTCGCTCCCGCCTTTGGCGGCGGCAATGCCTCCGGCTCGCGCTTCGGCGTGACTTTTGGAACATCCGCAACGCAGTCCAGCTTCAACTGGGCAACACCGTCGGTATTTTTCTCGACGAACACATTGACCATGCCGCCCTTCTTGAGCTTGCCGAACAAAAGCTCATTGGCAAGCGGCTTCTTGATATGCTCCTGAATGACTCGCGACAGCGGCCTTGCGCCCATTTTTTCGTCATAACCCTTGTCCGCGAGCCAAGCGACCGCCTCCGGTGACAGATTAAAGGTGACTTGCCGCTCGGAAAGCTGCGCCTCAAGCTGCATGACGAACTTCTGCACGACCTGATGGATGACAGGCACCGGCAGCGAGCCGAACGGGATGATTGCATCAAGCCGGTTACGGAATTCGGGCGTGAACAGCTTGTTGATCGCCTCCATGTCGTCGCCTTCGCGCTTGGTCGATCCAAAGCCGATGGCCGCGCGCGCCGCGTCGAACGCGCCGGCGTTGGTGGTCATGATCAGGATGACATTGCGGAAATCGATCTGTTTGCCATTATGGTCGGTCAATTTGCCGTGATCCATCACCTGCAACAGGATGTTGAACAGGTCTGGATGCGCCTTCTCGATCTCGTCGAGCAGGAGCACACAGTGCGGATGCTGGTCGACGCCGTCCGTCAGCATGCCGCCTTGGTCGAAACCGACATAGCCGGGAGGCGCGCCGATCAGGCGCGACACGGTGTGGCGCTCCATATATTCCGACATGTCAAAGCGCAGCAGCTCGACGCCAAGTGATTTGGCCAATTGCTTGGCGACTTCCGTCTTGCCGACGCCGGTTGGGCCGGAGAACAGGTAGGAGCCAATCGGCTTTTCAGGCTCGCGCAGACCCGCCCGCGCCAGCTTGATCGCCGATGACAGCGCCTCGATGGCGAGGTCCTGCCCATAAACAACGCGCTTCAACTCAGTCTCAAGCCCCGCCAGCACGGTCTCGTCATCCTTCGACACGGTCTTCGGCGGAATCCGCGCCATGGTCGCGATCGTGGTCTCGATTTCCTTGATGCCGATGGTCTTCTTGCGCTTGTTCTCGGCGACCAGCATCTGCGCCGCGCCCGACTCGTCGATCACGTCGATCGCCTTGTCCGGCAGCTTGCGGTCGTGGATGTAGCGCGAGGACAGCTGCACTGCGGCTTCCACCGCCTCGTTGGTGTATTTCAGCTTGTGGTAGTCC
>JANMMM010000317.1:0-22224 GCA_031373225.1 Phyllobacteriaceae bacterium
GGCCGCCGTATTTTCGGTCGCATGACGGTGCAGGAAAACCTGCAGATGGGCGCGAGCCTTGATAATCTGCAACATTATGACGAGGACGTGCGCAAAGTCTTCGATCTGTTCCCGCGCCTGAAGGAACGCATCACGCAGCGCGGCGGCACGCTGTCGGGAGGCGAGCAGCAGATGCTGTCGATCGGCCGGGCACTGATGACGCGCCCCAAACTGTTGCTTTTGGATGAGCCGTCGCTTGGCCTCGCGCCTTTGATCGTCAAGCAGATTTTCGATGCGATCCGCGAACTCAACAAGAATGAGAAGCTGACGGTGTTTCTGGTGGAACAGAATGCGTTCGGCGCTTTGAAGCTCGCTTCGCGCGGCTATGTGATGGTCAACGGTTCAATCACTTTGAGCGGCTCGGGCAAGGAGCTTTTGGCCAACCCGGAAGTGCGGGCGGCCTATCTTGAAGGCGGAGCCCATTGAGAGGAACTGAGCGATGCTGTTGGACATTCTGCAAGGCGAAGTGTTTGTGGGTGAATATGCCTTCCTTGTGCTCGCCTGCATGGCCGCATGGGTGACGGGCAAGAACTGCGCGCAGCTCTGGCGCAGCCTGCCGGTTCTGGCGTTTTACATTCTGGCGCTGGGCGCCGGGCTGCGGTTCATTCACTTTGCGCTCTATGCCGCGCCGATGTTCAGCCTTTCGCGCTATCTGCTCGATACGCTGGTGCTGCTGGCCGTCGCCTCGTTCGGCTATCAGGCCAAGCGCGCCAGTCAGATGACCAGCCAATATCACTGGCTGTATGAAAAGACCTCGCCGCTGACGTGGAGAAACCGTTAAATTAAGATAAATCGCCAATCGTTGGGTTTTTAAGCGAAAACTCAATGATTCAGCGTGACATTTGCCGGAAAATCGGCAAACTTCGCACCCAAGCGGCGGGATACCGCCGCCGGGGCGAAAAAACCTCCAAAAAACCAATGGGAGCTACCATATGAAAAAGACACTCTTCTCAGGCGTTGCGCTCGCGGCCATGATGGCCTTCAGCGGCGCGGCCTATGCCGACATTTTGATCGGCGTCGCCGGCCCGATCACCGGCCCGAACGCCGCGTTCGGCGCGCAGCTGCAGAAAGGCGCCGAGCAGGCCGCCGCTGACATCAATGCCGCTGGCGGCATCAACGGCGAAATGATCAAGCTGACCATCGGTGACGACGTTTCCGATCCGAAGCAGGGCATTTCCGTCGCCAACAAGTTCGTTGCGGACGGCGTCAAATATGTTGTCGGCCACTTCAACTCCGGCGTGACGATTCCGGCTTCCGACGTTTATGCCGAGAACGGCATTCTGGTCATCACCCCTTCGGCGACCAACCCGACGCTGACCGAGCGCGGCCTGTGGAACACGTTCCGCACCTGCGGACGCGACGATCAGCAGGGCGCGGTTGCCGGCGGTTACATTTCCGCCAACTTCAAGGACGGCAAGGTTGCCGTCGTGCACGACAAGACGCCTTACGGCCAGGGCCTTGCCGACGAAACCAAAAAGGCGATGAACGCCGGCGGCGTGACGGAAGTCATGTATGAAGGCGTCAACATCGGCGACAAGGACTTCTCGGCCCTCGTCACCAAGATGAAAGATGCTGGCGTCACCTTCATTTATTGGGGCGGCCTGCACACGGAAGCCGGCCTCTTGATGCGGCAGGCGGCGGACCAAGGCCTCAAGGCCCAGTTCATGTCCGGCGACGGCATCGTCTCCAACGAGCTGGCCTCAATCGCAGGTCCCGCCGTTGAAGGCACATTGATGACGTTCGCTCCGGATCCGCGCAAGAACCCGGCAGCTGCCGACGTTGTCGCCAAGTTCAAGGCCGCAGGCTTTGATCCTGAAGCCTACACGCTCTACTCCTACGCCGCGCTGCAGATTGTCGCCGCCGCCGCCAACAAGGTTGGCAAGTCGGACGACGCGCAGGCCGTCGCCGCCGCCATCAAGGCCTCAGGCCCATGGGCCACGGCCATCGGCGAAATCGGCTACAACGAAAAGGGCGACATCACCCGTCCGGATTATGTCATGTACACATGGCAGAAGCAGGCTGACGGCACATTCACCTATATCGAAAACGCCGCCAAGTAATCGTCCGCCGGCTCAGGCTGGCATGGTTTGAGAGACCCGCCCGGAGCGATCCGGGCGGGTTTTTTGTTGGGTTGAATTTGCGGAATATGCGCAATACCTAATTCTAGTCAGAAATTCAGCCCCCTGCGGTTCGTCATCCCGGAATCGCGCAGCGATATCCGGGACCCATTCCGGACACTCTCAGCTTGGAAAAGGGCAGACAATTTCGTTCGTTGCCGGAATGGGTCCCGGCTCGCGTCGCTGCGCTCCTTGGCCGGGATGACGATCTCGAGGGGTGGCGCATTGAGGTTTTTGCAGGGATGCCGCGGCCGCGCAAAGTCGTGTCGCTGCGGATGGATCAGGATGTGCTCGACAGTTTCCGCGCCACCGGAAGAGGCTGGCAGAGCCGCGTGAATGAGGCGCTGCGAAAAGCTGCGGGGCTTTAGAAAAGGCGTCAGCCGCTGCCCAAAAAATCGCCACTTGTGCAGTGCGCTCAATTTATTTGCACTGCAACAAAATGCGCGCTAAGAATTTCTGGAAACAAGGCTGAGGGGCATCAAAACCCGGCAGTCCGCGTGGGTTTTTCCGGGGTTCCGCTGTGAAGATTTCCAAAATTCTTGTCGCCAACCGGTCCGAAATCGCCATCCGCGTCTTCCGCGCGGCCAATGAGCTCGGCATGAAAACCGTCGCCATCTGGGCCGAGGAAGACAAGCTGGCGCTGCACCGGTTCAAGGCGGACGAGAGCTATCAGGTGGGCCGCGGGCCGCACCTTTCCAAAGACATGGGGCCGATCGAGTCCTATCTGTCGATTTCCGAGATCATCCGCGTCGCAAAGCTTTCAGGCGCCGACGCCATCCATCCCGGCTACGGCCTCTTGTCGGAAAGCCCGGAATTCGCCGAGGCCTGCGCCGAGGCCGATATCACCTTTATCGGTCCGTCGCCCGACACGATGCGGCGGCTCGGCAACAAGGTTGCAGCGCGCAGCCTCGCCATCTCAGTCGGCGTGCCGGTCATCCCGGCGACGGAGCCGCTGCCGGACGACATGGGCGAAGTGAAGAAGCTGGCGCTGAAGATCGGCTATCCCTTGATGCTGAAGGCATCGTGGGGCGGCGGCGGGCGGGGCATGCGCACCATCCGCGCCGAGGCCGAGCTTGAGCGCGAGGTCATTGAAGGCAAGCGCGAGGCGAAGGCTGCGTTCGGCAAGGACGAGGTCTATCTCGAAAAACTGGTCGAGCGCGCCCGCCATGTCGAAGTCCAGGTGATCGGCGACCGGCATGGCAATGTCGTGCACCTTTTCGAGCGCGACTGCTCGATCCAGCGGCGCAACCAGAAAGTCGTCGAGCGCGCCCCCGCGCCGTATCTCAGCGAAGCGCAGCGTGCGGAAGTCTGCGCTTACGCGTTGAAAATTGCACGGGAGACCAATTATCTGGCGGCGGGCACGGTCGAGTTCCTGATGAACGCCGACAATCAGGAATTTTACTTCATCGAGGTCAATCCGCGCATCCAGGTCGAGCACACGGTGACCGAGGAAATCACCGGCATCGACATCGTCAAGGCGCAGATCCATGTGATCGAGGGCAAGAAGATCGGCACGCCCGAATCCGGCGTCCCGGCGCAGGCGGATATCCGGCTGAACGGCCACGCGCTGCAATGCCGCATCACGACGGAGGACCCGGAGCAGAATTTCATCCCCGACTATGGCCGCATCACCGCCTACCGCGGCGCGACCGGTTTTGGCATCCGCCTTGACGGCGGCACCGCCTATTCCGGCGCGGTGATCACGCGTTTTTATGATCCGCTGCTCGAAAAAGTCACCGCCTGGGCGCCGACGCCGCAGGAGACCATCGCCCGCATGGACCGGGCGCTGCGCGAGTTCCGCATCCGGGGCGTGGCGACAAACCTGACGTTCTTGGAAGCCATCATCGGCCATCCAAGCTTCCGCGACAATTCCTACACGACCAAGTTCATCGACACGACGCCGGAACTGTTCGAGCAGGTCAAGCGCAAGGACCGGGCGACGAAAGTGATGAACTATATCGCCGACGTGACCGTCAACGGCCACCCGGAAGCCAAGGGCAGGGCGCGTCCGCCACGGGACGCGGCGCTGCCGGAAGTGCCCTATTTGAACGGCGCTTCAATTCCTCATGGAACAAAGCAGCTGCTTGATCTTCACGGCCCGAAAAAATTCGCCGAGTGGATGCGCAATGAGAAGCGCGTTCTCATCACTGACACGACAATGCGCGACGGCCATCAGTCGCTGCTCGCCACCCGCATCCGCACCAAGGACATTGCCGACATCGCCGGCACCTATGCCCGCGCCCTGCCGCAGCTCCTGTCACTGGAATGCTGGGGCGGCGCGACGTTTGACGTGTCGATGCGCTTCCTGATGGAAGACCCGTGGGAGCGCCTGTCGCTGATCCGCGAGGGCGCGCCGAACCTCCTCCTGCAAATGCTGCTGCGCGGCGCCAACGGCGTCGGCTATACGAACTACGCCGACAATGTCGTCAAATATTTTGTCCGCGAAGCCGCAAAAGGCGGGGTGGACCTGTTCCGCGTCTTCGACTGCCTCAACTGGGTCGAAAACATGCGCGTCTCGATGGACGCAGTGCTGGAAGAGAACAAGCTCTTGGAAGCTGCGATCTGCTACACCGGCGACATACTCGACCCGCGCCGGGCCAAATATGACCTGAAATATTACGTCGCCCTGACCAAGGAGCTGGAGCGGGCCGGGTCGCACATCATCGCCGTCAAGGACATGGCCGGACTTCTGAAGCCCGCCGCCGCCAAGGTCCTGTTTAAGGCGATGCGCGAGGCGACGGACCTGCCGATCCATTTCCACACCCACGACACGTCCGGCATCGGCGCGGCGACGGTGCTGGCCGCCGTCGAGTCGGGCGTTGACGCGGTGGATGCGGCGATGGACGCGCTGTCGGGCAACACGTCGCAGCCCTGCCTCGGCTCCATCGTCGAAGCCCTGCGGGGCACCGAGCGCGACACCGGGCTCGACCCGCTGTCGATCCGCAAAATCTCCTTCTACTGGGAGGCGGTGCGCACGCAGTACGCCGCTTTTGAGAGCGACCTCAAAGGTCCCGCATCAGAAGTCTATCTGCATGAAATGCCGGGCGGGCAGTTCACCAATCTCAAGGAGCAGGCGCGCTCGCTCGGCCTTGAAACCCGCTGGCACGAGGTGGCGCAGGCCTATGCCGACGTCAACCAGATGTTCGGCGACATTGTCAAAGTCACGCCTTCATCGAAAGTCGTCGGTGACATGGCGCTGATGATGGTAAGTCAGGACTTAAGCGTTTCCGATGTCGAAAACCCGGCCAAAGACATCGCCTTCCCGGATTCGGTCGTCTCCATGCTGCACGGCGATCTCGGACAGCCGCCGGCCGGCTGGCCAAAGGCGCTGCAGAAGAAAGTGCTGAAGGGCGCGGAGCCGATCATTGTGCGGCCCGGCTCGCTTATCAAAGAGGCGGACCTTGCTACGGAGCGCAAGGGGATCGAGGCCAAGCTGTCGCGCAAAGTCAGCGATCAGGAGTTCGCCTCTTTCCTGATGTATCCGAAAGTCTACACCGATTTCGCCGCCGTCAGCGAAGCCTATGGCCCGGTCTCGATCCTGCCGACGCAGGTGTATTTCTACGGGCTGAAATCCGAGGAGGAAGTCTTCGTCGACATGGAGCGCGGCAAGACGCTGGTCATCCGCTGCCTTGCCATCGGCGAGGCGGACGATCAGGGCATGATCACGGTCTTTTTCGAAATGAACGGCCAGCCGCGCCGCATCAAAGTGCCCGACCGCAAACATGGCGCCAAAGGCGGCGGTGCGCGGCGCAAGGCCGAGCCCGGCAACGAGCTCCACGTCGGCGCGCCGATGCCCGGCGTTATCTCGACGCTCGCCGTGCAGGCGGGACAGGATGTGACGGCGGGCGATGTGCTTGTGTCAATTGAGGCGATGAAGATGGAGACGGCCCTGCACGCCGAGCGCGACGGCAAGGTCGCCGAAGTGCTGGTCAAGGCCGGGGATCAGATTGACGCCAAGGATTTGCTGGTGGTGTTTGGTTGAGCAACCTTGAACTATCCCGTCACCCGCCAGATCACATCGCCCACATCATCGGCGACCAATATACCGCCGCCGGGCGCCAGAACCACGCCGACCGGGCGGCCATAGGAATGGCGCTCGTCCGGCGACAGAAAACCCCAGAGAATGTCGCGCGGCGGGCCGGAGGGCTTGCCATTTGCGAAGGGCACGAACACAACCCGGTAACCGGACAACGTCGAGCGGTTCCAGGAGCCGTGCTGGCCGATGGCCATTCCCTCGCCGAAGCCGGGCAGCGTGCCTTCGGGCAGCCAGCAGAGGCCGAGCGAGGCCGTGTGGCCGCCCAGCGCATAATCCGGGCGGATCGCGCTCGCCACGAGCGCCGCGTCCTGCGGCACGCGCGCATCCACCGTCTGTCCCCAGTAGCAATAAGGCCAGCCGTAAAAGCCGCCGTCCTGAACGCTGGTGAGATAATCCGGCGGCGTCTCATCGCCAATCCCGTCGCGCTCGTTCACAACGGTCCACAAGACCCCGGTCTGAGGCTCCCAGGCCAGCCCGACGGGATTGCGCAGGCCGCTGGCGAAAATCCGCGCCGCGCCCGACTTGAGGTCCACTTCGTAAATGCAGGCGCGGCCCGCTTCCGCCTCCATGCCGTCATCGGCAATGTTGGTGAGCGAACCGACGCCGACGTAAAGCCTGCTGCGGTCCGGGCTGAGGAGCAGGCTGCGCGTCCAATGGCCGCCGGGCTTGAAGTCCGCCTGCTTGCGCCTGTTTTTTTCGAGCTTTGTGTCGCCAGGCGCATAGTCGAATGCGATCAGGCCATCGGCGTTGCCGACATAAAATGTGCCGTCCAGAAGCGCCATGCCGAACGGCTGCTGCTGCTTCTCCAGAAACATGAAGCGCTCTTCAGCGACGCCATCGCCGTCGCGGTCGCGGAGCAGCGTGATGCGGTTGGGGCTGTCGCCCAAAGCGGCGGCGCGGCGCATCGTGCTTTGAATGGCGAACTCGAACAGCGACGTGGCGGGTCCCCCCGGTTCAAAGCGCGCCTCGGACACGGCGACATCGCCATTCGGCAGCACTTCCATCCAGCGCGGATGTTTAAGGCCCGAAGCGAAAGCGCTGACCGTGAGGCCCGGCGCGGCGCTGGGTTTGTGACCAGCGTCCCAGCCCTTTGCCGTCGGCATTTTCAATGACGGGAATGAGCCTTGCGGCCGCGCGGCGGGGATTGAAGGCGCGCCGCCGATGGCCTGCGATGGGGCGGAAGTTCCCGTTCGGCGCCAGAGGATCAAGATTGAGCCGATCAGGGCGACAAGTTGGGCGAAGAGTTTGGCTAACATGAGGATTCCGGTGTTGGTTTGGAAAAGTCGTATAACTTTAACTTCGCGGAGAGTCAGGCCATTTCGGGCGTATCCCAGCTTTCGTTATCAACTCAGTTTGTGAGGCTCCCCCGACGGGCCGTCATCCCGGACGGCGAAGCCGATCCGGGACCCATTCCGGAATGGTTGGAGTTGGAACTGGGTAAATAATCACGTGCTTTGCCGGAATGGGTCCCGGCTCGCGTCGCTTCGCTCCTTGGCCGGGATGACGAAACTGCGAGGGCTGACAAAGGAGACACCGCTACCGCCCAAACCTCTTCTCAATATACTCCGCCACCATCCCCTGAAACTCCGCCGCAATATTGCCGCCCTTCAGCGTTGCCGCCTTCCTGCCGTCGATGAACACCGGCGCGCTCGGAGTCTCGCCCGTTCCCGGCAGGGAAATGCCGATGTCGGCGTGTTTGCTCTCGCCCGGCCCATTGACGATGCACCCCATAACAGCGACGTTCAGACCCTCAACGCCCGGATATTTCTCGCGCCAGGCCGGCATGTTTTTGCGCAGGTCATCCTGTATGTTCTGCGCCAGCTCCTGGAAAACCGTGGACGTCGTGCGGCCGCAGCCGGGGCAGGCGGCCACGATGGGCACGAACTGTCGGAAGCCCATCACTTGCAGCAGCTCCTGCGCCACCTGCACTTCGCGCGTCCGGTCGCCATTGGGTTCGGGGGTGAGAGAAATGCGGATCGTGTCACCGATGCCCTGCTGCAAAAGCAGGCCGATGGCGGCGGACGAGGCGACGATGCCCTTGGTGCCCATCCCGGCCTCTGTGAGGCCGAGATGCAGCGCGTGGTCGGTGCGCGCGGCGAGCATTGTGTAGACGGCGATGAGGTCCTGCACCTGGCTGACTTTGGCCGAGAGAATGATCTTCGAGCGCGGCAGGCCGGTCTCTTCCGCCAGCTCCGCCGAAATCAAAGCGGACTGGACCACCGCCTCATGCATGACCTGCCGCGCCGACAGGGGCGAGCCTTTGGCGCTGTTCTGATCCATCAAGCGGGTGAGCAGGTCCTGATCGAGCGAGCCCCAGTTAACGCCGATGCGCACCGGCTTGTCATATTTGATCGCGAGTTCGATAATCTCGGAAAACTGCTTGTCGCGTTTGTCCTTGAAGCCGACATTGCCGGGATTGATCCGGTATTTCGCCAGCGCCGCCGCGCAGTCGGGATTTTCCTTCAGCAGCGTATGCCCGATATAGTGGAAGTCGCCGACGATCGGGACATTCACCCCGATCCGCTCCAGCCGCTCGCGGATGCGCGGCACGGCTTTGGCCGCTTCGACACGGTCCACCGTGATGCGCACGATCTCCGAGCCCGCACGGTGCAGCGCCGACACCTGCGCCACCGTGCCGTCAATGTCCGCCGTGTCGGTGTTGGTCATCGACTGCACAACAACCGGCGCGCCGCCGCCGACGGTCACATCGCCGACCATCACTGCGACGGTCTGGCGGCGGGGGAGCGGGTCTGTGTGGATATCAGGAGACATGCATGGCTCAAAAGGTTTGGGTCGGCAATCGGCATACAGCCATGAAAGCAGTCAGCGCAAGCGCTGCGATGCCCCTCATCCTGAGGAGCCGCGCAGCGGCGTCTCAAAGGACGCCACCAGCCGCACGAGCGCCCGCGCGCCGTCTTCCCGCTCAGTGCTCGTCTTCGCCCGCATCTTCAGCCCCTCCATCCCGTCAAGCAGGATGTCCGCAAGCGACGCCCCGCTCAATCCCTTTGCTTTGGCGGCGCCTGATATTTCGAGCGCCTCGGCGATCATCGCCGCCTTCTTCGCGCGCCAGTCCTGAATGACTTGCGCAGCCATATTTTGCTTCATGTCGATGAGCTCCGCGCCGTGCGCCGTCGCCATCAGGAGATCGGTCGGATCGAGAATGCCGGTCTTGACGGCGGCGAACACCCGAGCCTCAATGCTTCCCTTTGCCGAAAGCGCCGCCCTGGCGCGCTGCAGGGCATCGTTCATGACGCTTTCGGCCAGAGCACGGTAAATTTCGGTCTTGTTGCTGAACAGGAGATAAAGCGCGGGGCGCGATATGCCCGCCTCCTTTGCAACATCTTCCATGGTTGTGCGCTGGAAACCATAGCGCAGCACCACCGCCATGGCACTGTCCATGACACGCTGGCGCTTGGGGTCCGGCCCGGTTTTGTCCGCGTCTAAATTCATGGCTTGACGTTCTGACATTTTTCCACATATTGTCAATACGTCAATCATCGACGCAGCCGGGAGAACGCCATGGTCCGCCTTAACGTCAACGGAAACGACATTGAAATTGACGCCGAGCCGGACATGCCGCTGCTCTGGGCGCTGCGCGATCTCGCCGGAATTCTCGGTCCGAAGTTCGGCTGCGGCATCGCCATGTGCGGGGCGTGCACGGTGTTTGTCGACGGCGAGCCGATCCGTTCCTGTTCCCGCGCCGTCGGCGAAATAACCGGGCCGGTCATCACCATCGAGGGTCTTGAAAAAAACGGCAAGCTGCATCCGGTGCAGCAGGCATGGATGGACGAGCAGGTGGCGCAGTGCGGCTAATGCCAGGCTGGGCAGATCATGAGCGCCGTGGCGCTTTTGACCGCCATTCCGAACCCGGATGACAAGCAGATCGACGAAGCTATGGGCGGCAATCTGTGCCGCTGCGGCACCTATCCGAAAATCCGCGCCGCCATCCACCGCGCCGCGCAGAATGGAGTGGCATGACATGGCCAGCGTCGCAAAAATCGCCCGCCGCACCTTTCTCATCGGAGCCGCAGCCATCGGCGGCGGCATGGCTGTCGGCTATTATTTCTACGCCAGGCCGAAGGGCAATCCGCTGGAGACCTTGGTCAAGGGCGAATGGACGACATTCAACCCCTATGTGATGATCGAGGCCTCCGGCAAAATCATCCTCATCGCCCCGCGCGCCGAAATGGGTCAGGGCATTCACACGACGCTCGCCGCTTTGGTGGCGGAGGAACTGGAAGTGGCGCTCGATCAGGTTGAAGTCCAGCACGGCCCGGCCTCCGGCGCTTATTACAACAGCGGTCTTGCGGGCGACGCCGCGCCATTCCCGGCCTTTGACCGCTCCACGATGGCGCAGACCATGCGCGCCATCATGGGCGGCGCAGTCAAAGCCATCAGCCTGCAGGTCACCGGCGGCTCGTCCTCTACCATCGACGCGTTCGAAAAAATGCGGCTGGCGGGCGCTGCGGCGCGGGAAATGCTCAAGGCGGCGGCGGCGGCCCGGCTTGGCGTGGCCGTGGAAACGCTACAGGCGGAGAACGGCGAGGTGTTTGATCCCGCCTCCGGCACAAAAATCTCCTATGGCGATCTGGCGCTCGACGCCGCCAAGCTGACACCGCCTTCTGACATCAAACTGAAGGACCGCAAGGATTGGAAGCTGCTTGGCAAGTCTCAAAAGCGCGTCGACATGCGCGCCAAAGTCACCGGCGCGCCCATTTTCGGCGTTGATGTCTCACTGCCCGATATGCTGTTCGGCACGGTGAAGATGAACCCCAATCTGACCGGGCGGATGGAGAGCTACGACGCGGCGGAGGCGCTGAAGATTCCGGGCGTCGTCAAGATTTTCGAAATCAACTGCCAGAGCGGACATGGCGTCGGCGTGATTGCGAAGAACAGCTGGGCGGCCTTCAAGGCGGCGAACGCCGTGAAAGTGCAATGGGACAAGGCTCCTTATCCGCAATCCTCCGCCGGCATGTTCACCCTGTTGAAAGACACGCTGAAACCGGGCGCGGGCTCCTCGCTGCGCACAATCGGCGACGTTGACACCGCCTTCGCCGACGCGCCCGCCGACCGCGTGGTCGAGGCCGAGTATCAGGTCCCCTTCCTCGCCCATGCCACCATGGAGCCGATGAACGCCACCGCGCAGTTCAAAGATGGCAAGCTGACGCTTTGGTCGCCTAATCAGGGTCCGACGGTGGTCCGTTATGTCTGCGCCGGCATTGCCGGAATTGAGCAGGACAATGTCACGGTCCACACGCCGGTGATGGGCGGCGGCTTTGGACGGCGCGGCGAATTGGATTTTTCAATCTACGCCACCCTCGCCGCCATGCAGGCGGACGGCAAGCCGGTGAAAGTCATCTGGACCCGCGAAGAGGACATGACGCACGATATGTACCGCCCCGCCGCCGTCGCGCGTTTCAAGGCGCGGGTGAATGGCGACGGGCTGCCGGTGGCGCTGGACGGGCGGATCGCCGTGCCGTCTATTATGCGCAGCATCGTCAAACGCTCGCTGCCGAAAATGGACGGCATGCCGCTGGGTCCGGACAAAGGATTGACCGACGGCGCGTTCAACCAGCCCTATGACATTGCCGATTTCCGCATGGACGGCATTGATGCCGAGCTGCCGGTGCCGGTCGGCTTCTGGCGCTCGGTCGGCAATTCGCACAATGGATTTTTCCATGAATGTTTCATGGACGAAGTGGCCGCCGCAGGGAAGCTTGATCCTGTCGCTATGCGGCTCAAGCTCATGCAGCCATGGCCCGCCGCCGTGAAGGCGGTGGAGAAAGTCGCCGAAATGTCGGGCTGGGGCAAGACGGAACCGGGCAAGGCCAAGGGCTTTGCCTTCACGCTCGCCTTCGGCGGCTGGGTGGCTCAGGTCATTGAGATCGCTGACACGCCGGAGGGCATCAAGCTCGAAAAAATCTGGGTCGCCGCCGATGTCGGCATCGCGCTTGATCCGGACAATTTGAAAGCCCAGATCATGTCCGGCCTCGTCTACGGCCTCTCCGCCGCAATGAACGAAGAAATCACGTTTGCGGACGGCATTGTGGAGCAGAGCAATTTCCACGATTTTGACGCCATGCGCATCTGGCAGTGCCCGCAGATGCACATCGAGATTCTGGAGAACGCCGAGGAAATGGGCGGCGCGGGTGAAATCTCGACGCCTGGCGCGGCCCCTGCGCTGGCCAACGCCATCTTCGCGCTCACCGGCAAGCGCATCCGCACGCTGCCGCTGTCGAGGGAGGTGAAATTCGCATGAGGACAAAGCTCGCCGTCGCCGTCCTTTTGGCTTTTTCCATACCCGCCTTTGCGCAGGAAGACGGATCAGAGGCCTGGGAGAAAATCCACGCCGTCCTCTCCCATCCGCGCTGCGCCAACTGCCACACGCCTGACGATCACCCGCGCTGGAGCGCGGCGGAGGGCGGCGCGAAGTTTCACGCGATGAACGTGATGCGCGGCTTGGACGGCAAAGGCAGTCCCGGCATGAAATGCGCCACCTGCCACGGCGAAGAAAACTCAGTCAAGGAGCACGCCCCGCCCGGCGCGCATAACTGGCATCTCGCCCCTGCCGAAATGGTCTGGTTCGGCCAGACATCAGCGCAGATCTGCGCGCAGATCAAGGACCCGCTAAGGAACGGCAGGCGGACGCTTTCAGACATTGCCGGACATGTGAAAAAAGACGCGCTGGTGGCCTGGAGCTGGGCGCCGGGCCCGGGCCGCGAGCCCGCGCCCGGTTCGGCGGAGGAAACCTATGCCGCGCTCAACGCATGGGCGGCGGCGGGAGCGCCATGTCCGGCGCAGTGAAGAACTCTGCAGCTGCATCAATCTGCTTGATTTCACTTATGACAAGTTCTGCATTGTCACGGCGCTGATCGCGCTGTAGCCACGCTCCATGCGCCCGCTCCACATTGTGCTTGGACTTGTCACCGTCGCGATATGGGGCTTCAATTTTGTTGTGTTGAAAGTGGCTCTGGTGGATATTCCGCCGCTGCTTTTGACCGCCATGCGGTTTCTGTTCGCCTGTCTGCCAGCCCTGTTCCTGCCCAGGCCCGCGGGCATGCAGCTGAGGCACATGATCATTGTCGGCCTCATGGCGTTTCTGGGTCAGTACATATTCCTGTTCGCGGCCATGAAGCTCGGCATGCCCGCCGGCCTGTCGTCGGTGACTTTGCAGCTGCAGGTCTTCGTCACCATTCTGCTGTCGGTAATTTTGCTGAAAGAGCGGCCAAAGACCCAGCAGGTGCTGGGCGGCGCTGTTGCCTTGGCAGGGCTTGGCTTAATCGCCGCAACAGCCGGGCAGGGATCGACCATTCCCGCCATCGCAATGCTGTTTATCGTGCTCGCCGCATCCACATGGGCGGTCGGCAATTTCACCGTCAAGCTGGCGGGTCCGGGTGCGGGCTTTGGCACCTTGGCCGGCGTGGCCTGGGCCAGCCTTGTGCCCATTCTGCCAGCCTTCGCCCTGTCCTATTTCTTCGAAGGCCCGGAGCAATGGCTGCACAGCTGGCAAATTGTCCGGCCCATCTCGATAGCGGCATTGGCCTTTACCGTCGTCTTGTCAACCTGGTTCGGTTTTGCCATCTGGGGCAAACTGCTGTCGACATATACAGCCAGCGTGGCGGCGCCTTTTGCCTTGCTGGTGCCGGTCTTTGGCGGCCTGTCGGCTTATCTCATCTTGGGAGAAACACTGACGCCCCAGCGTATGGCGGGGTCGATCATGATTTTTGTGGGTCTGGCGATTATACTTTTGCCGTGGAACCGCTTGTTGGGTGCTAACGAGAGCCGCGCTTAATAGGGGAAGTCAGCGCCCCCGCGCCCGCTCAATCGCAATCCCCAGCAGCGCGCGGTGCACGATAACCGCGCTCAGCCCCGACATTTTCCGGCTCTCAAGATTTGCCGTCTGCAGCTTGTCGAGCGTCTCAACAATCCATCCGAGCCGGACCTTGCCCAGCGCGTTCTCAATCAGCGCCTTGCGCCCGAAAAACAGCGGCGGCCTCGCGCCCGCCACGGCTGCGGCCACGGTCTTGCCGTCCTGATCCACCTGCTTGCGCAGATTGGCGAGCTGGTAAAACTGCCGCATCGCGGTGCGGATAAACTGATAGGGCGCGGTTCCATTGGCGATGAGGCGGGCGAACTCGCGCTCAAAGCCCGCCACATTGCCCGCGATCATGGCGTCCACCGCATCATCCACCGACGAGGCCGCCGCCTCTGCCACCGCCTCGCTCACATCCTCCAGAGCAATCTGCTTCTTGTCCATTGCGTAGAGCATCAGCTTGCCCAGCTCTTGGCGCGACGACATGCGGTCGCCGCCAAGACTCTGCTTCAACAGCGCCCGCGCCTCAAGGCTGATGCCCTTGCCGGCGTTTGCCAGCTCCTCGTCGATCAGCCGGTCGAGCGCCCGCGCATCGTCGGCATAGCAGGGCAGCGCCATGGCCGCTTGCGCGCCCTCAATCAGCGTGCGCAGCAGCGCAGTCTTTTTCAGATCATCCGCCTCGATCAGCACCGTGCAGCCAACCGGCGGATTTTCGCACAGGCGCCGCACCGCCTCGACGAACTTCTTGTCGTTCGACCCGCCCTTCACCCAGATCAGCCGCTCGCCGCCGAACATGGACATTGTGCCGGCCTCGTCCATCAGCCGTGCGGGGTCCTCGCTGATTGAATCCGCGCTCATCGAGATGAGCGAAAACGGATCGTCCAGCGCCACACCTGACGCCTTCGCCAATGCGGCCGCCCGCTCGCTCACCAGTCCCCGGTCGGGACCATAGACGAGGAGAATCCGCCAGGCCTTGGTGGTCCCGCGCAGGAATTGGTCGACTTCATGGGCTTTCTTCTGGGCCATGCGCGCGGCCTAGCACATCGGGTTCGAACGGTAAAAGCCGATTCCGCGCGTCTTGATCCGTCCCGCTTCAAAGGCATAATGGTTTGGGGGTCGGGTTGCAGGAACGAGATGGACATTTCACTTCAGAAGCAGGCGATTCTCGCCCTCTATCCCGGCCTTGCTGGGCTAGTGTTCACCTCAGTCGATGTTGGCTGGGACTCTCTTGCCATCGATGCCGGCGACGACGTGATCTTCAAGTTTCCCAAGCATCCGGATGCGGAAGCGCGGCTGCGCAAAGAGGTGCGCTTTCTCGAAATCATCCGGCCAAGCGTTTCCATGCCCGTGCCGGACATGACGCTGCATGACGGCCCGCCGGTCTTCTCCGCGCACCGCAAACTCAAGGGCAGCTATCTCTTGGCGGACGGCTACGCGAAGCTGACACACGCGCAGCGGCGGGACACTGCCGAAAAGCTCGCGCTGTTCTACGCCGAGCTGCATGCCATCAGCGTCGGCCGCATGGCGGACGCCGGCGCTCTGCCTCTTCCGCCGTGGCGGAACGCGGCGGAAATTCTCGACAAAGCCCTTCCCAATATCGCGCCCGGGCACCATGACTGGGTGCGCACAATGCTGGACGAATGGGCCTCCCTGCCCGCCGATCCCCTTGGCACAGTGTTTGGCTTTTACGACGGCCACGGCTGGAACATGGCGTTTGACCATCAGCGCGGCTCGCTGAACGGCATATACGACTTCGCCGACGCGGGCTTTGGCCCGCTGCATCAGGATTTCATCTATTCAAGCTTCATCGACGAAGACCTGACGCTGCGCGTCATCGCGCAATATGAGCGCATCACCGGCAAGGACATCAACCGCCGGCGCGTCGATGTCCTGACCGCCGCCTACCGCCTGCACGAGCTTGCCAATGTGGCGCACGATCCGCCGCAAATCCTGCATTCGCGCGCCAATGTCGAACAATGGGCGCGGCGGAGCCAGCCCTGAAAAGCAAAAACGGCCCCGAAGGACCGTTTTGAACGCTGAATTCTTGGAAGAATTTGGAGCGGGCGAAGGGATTCGAACCCTCGACCCTAACCTTGGCAAGGTTATGCTCTACCCCTGAGCTACACCCGCTCGACACGGCTTTTGGCCGCAGCGGCTGCTATATGGCGGAAGAGGCGCGCGATTGCAACAGGGAAAGTTGGGGCGTTCTTCCGCCCGCGCACGGCTTAGCCGGACACCTGCTGCCTCGCGCCGAGTATTGCGGCGGCTTCGGCGGCAAGCGCTGAAAGCGCATCCGCGTTCAAATCGGCAAAACGCACAAAGCTGAAATTGTTCTGTCCCGTTCTCAATTCACCAAGCCTGCCCTTATAGGAATCCACAATCGGCGCGCCGTCCTTCTCTACGGCGAAATAGACGCTGATATAATTTTTCTGCAGCGCCGCGCCGATGACCGGCCAGACGGTCGATTCCCCGGTCTTCACCCTGTAGCGCGTCTGGCCATAGCCGATCATTTTGAACCGCATGCCGATCTCGCCCGCAGGCGTTCCCGTATGGAAATAGCGCTTCAGGCTTGGCGCCGCCTTGCGGATCAGAGCGTCCAGCTGTTCCAGATCGCCGGTTCTCGCAGGGTCGAAGGCGAGATATTCCTCAAGGCTCTCAGCCGGCACTTTAAACATGGCGCGCTCCTTCAGAGGATTGGATTCCAGATTTCCATTGTGCCATAGCCGGTGCGGCAGTCAAAATCCTGTCCAATGCGCGCACCGCCCTTTCTTCTTGAGACTTGACCTCGCCCGCGATACACCGCCACGGCGATGATTTCAGGGACGGCGGCGAAAAATGGCACTTAACCAGCAGCAGCTCATCGACTATTTGAACGAACTCGCCATTCCCGTCATCACAATCGCCCACCCCCCGCTCCACACCGTCGCCGATTCCAAGGCCCTGCGCGGCGAGATTCCCGGCGGGCACACGAAAAACCTGTTCCTGAAGGACCGCAAGGACCAGCATTTCCTGCTGACCGTCGGCGAGGACGCCGTGGTGGACCTTAAAACCATCCACACAATCATCGGCGCGGCGGGGAAAGTGTCGTTTGGCAAACCTGAAGCCTTGCTCGAATTGCTCGGCGTCATGCCCGGCGCGGTGACGGTTTTTGGTGCGGTCAATGACGCTGAGGGCAAGGTGAAAGTGTTTCTGGATGCGGGCCTGATGGCAAATGCCATCATCAACGGCCATCCGCTCGTCAATGACGCGACGACGTCGATTGAGGCGCAGGACCTGATAAAGTTTCTCAATGCGACCGGCCATGCGCCAAACATCTTGAAATTGACCGCATAAAAGCCGATTTGGCATAATACATACAGACATCACGCGAAAGCTTTGACGATGAACAGCGATAACCCTTACGCCTCCGCCAACAGCTATGCTCCCGACGCCGCCTATGCGGTCGGCACGCCCGCCGCCGTTGCGCCCGTAACGGACTTCAAGGACGTCACCACGGCAAGTTTTGCCAATGACGTGCTCGCCGCCTCGCGGCAACAGCCGGTTCTTGTGGATTTCTGGGCGCCCTGGTGCGGCCCCTGCAAGCAGCTGGCGCCATATCTGGAAAAGGCGGTGAGCGATTCCGGCGGGCGCGTTGTGCTGGTCAAGATGAACATTGACGACCATCCAAGCATTCCCGGCCAACTCGGCATCCAGTCAATACCGGCGGTGATCGCCTTCAAGGGCGGCAAGCCGGTGGACGGCTTCATGGGCGCGCAGCCGGAGGGCAAGATCGTCGAGTTCATCAACCGCGTCGCCGGGCCGGACGAGACGGCCTTGCAGTTCGCCGAATATCTGAAAACCGCGCAGGAAAAGCTCGGCGCGGGCGCGAGTGAAGAGGCGCTGGAAATCTTTTCGGTGCTTTTGGAGCAGGACCCGGACAATCAGGAGGCCGCCATCGGCCTCGCCTCGTGCCTGTGCGATCTGAATGATCTGGCCGCCGCCAAGGAGGTTGCGGAGAAAATTAGCGACGACGGCAAGAAACTGCCGTCTTTCACCGCCTTGCAGGCCAAGCTCACGCTCGCCGAACAGGTCGCGCTTCTCGGCGACCCGCGTGAATTCGAACAGCGCCTCGCCAATGATCCAAAGGACCACCAGGCGCGCTACGACCTTGCCATGGTGGAAAACGCCAGGGGCAACCGCGACGCGGCCGCAGATCATCTCCACCACGTCATCCGCACCGACCGCACATGGAACGATGAAGGCGCGCGCAAGCAGCTTTTACAATTGTTCGACGCCTGGGGGCCAGCCGACCCGGCTTCGCTTTCGGCGCGGCGCAAGCTCTCGTCGGCTTTGTTTTCCTGAAGCCCTTGAGTTAAGCACAGCCAGCGCCATTTAACTGGCATGACAGGACTTACTGAAATGCGCGTTGGCATCAAATCATATGTGAAGCAGACGGACTTTCCGGACAGTGTGCCGGTGTTTCCGCTGTCTTCGGCTTTGTTGCTCCCCGGCGGCCAGATGCCGCTGAATATTTTCGAGCCGCGTTACATGGCGATGGTCGATGAGGCGATGGCCGGCAGCCGCATGATTGGCATGGTGCAGCCGTCATTCACTGAGAAGAATGAGCTGCGCGAGACACCGGAACTGTGCGAAGTCGGCTGCCTTGGCCGCATCACCCATTTCGCCGAAGTCGACGACGGCCGCTACCACATCACCCTGACCGGCGTCAGCCGCTTCCGCATCGAGCATGAGCTGCCAGTCAACACCGCCTTCCGCCAGTGCAAGATACTGCCTTTCCTCAGCGACCTGGAGCCGGAAAAAGGCGCCGAGCAGGTTGACCGCCAGCAGCTCTTGAAGGCGTTCAAATCCTATCTTGACGCCAACGGCATGGACGCCGACTGGGAAAGCGTCGGCCGCGCCAACACGGCGATCCTCGTTAACGCGCTGTCGATGATGTCGCCCTACGGTCCGGCGGAAAAACAGGCGCTCCTGGAAGCGCCGGACCTGAAAACCCGCGCCGACACGCTGATCGCCATCACCGAGATCAGCCTGGCCCGCAACGGCGATTCAGGCTCCAATCTGCAATAGGAGCACACTGTGACGGACAGCGCGCAATCGGCCATTGATCCGAAAATGCTGGAGCTTCTGGTCTGTCCGCTGACCAAGGGCGCGCTCACCTTTGACCGGGAGAAGAACGAACTCGTGTCAAAGCGCGCCAAACTGGCGTTTCCGATCCGCAACGGCATCCCGATCCTGCTGCCGTCGGAGGCTAGGGAGATTGAATAGGCGCATCAGCCGCGCTCCAGCATTTCCCTGAAAAGCGGATCTGGGGTGTCAACTTCAACCAGTCTGCGCCCCTCAATCACCCAAAACCGGTTTCCTGCGTTCCGCACAAATGTCCGGTCATGCGACACGAACAGACACGCCGCCTCACTTTCAATCAGCTCCGCCTCCAGCGCCTCCTGCCCCTCAATATCGAGATGGTTCGTCGGCTCATCCAACAGGTAAAAGTTGGGCCGCTCCAGGCGGAGAACCAACATGGCGAGTCGCGCTTTCTGGCCGCCGGAAAGCCCCTTCATCCGCGCAATCTGCAGGTCAAAGCCGATGCCCGCCCCGGCGAGCAGCGAACGCGCCTGCGGGTCGCTGAGCGCAAAGCGCCTTATCAGCGCCGCCAGCGGCGTTGCGTCGCCGTCCAGATGCGACAGGCTCTGGTCCGCATGGCCGAGATGAATCGTCGGCACAACCTTGACCGCCGCCACGCCGCCCATGCTGACAGCCCGCTCAATCAGGTCCATCAGCATCGTCTTGCCGCTGCCGTTGCGGCCAAGCAGCACAATCCGGTCGCCCGGGCTGATCCAGAGATTTCCTGTCTTGAACAGCAGCCGTCCGTCAGGCGTCGACACTTCGGCGTTTTCGAGGCACACCAATGCCTTGGCATGCGTGCCTGAGGCACTGAGCTTGATCTTCCCAGCCGACCGCTCCTGAAATGCCGGCCGCGCCGCATTCTCCAGCTTCTCGGCGCGCTCCTTCAGCTGTTTGGTTTTCACCACCAGAAGATCCGAGCCGGAATTGATGCCGATGTTCTTCAGCTTCACCGCCTGACGCCGCAGCTGCTGCGCCTGCTTCATGTCGTTGCCAAACCGCCGCTCCTCCGCCGCATCCGACTGTGCGAGCGCCTGCCGCGCGGTGGAATAGGGCAGGGCAAAGATCTGCGAACCCGTTTCGCGCAGAAACAGCGTTCTGTTTGTCACGGCGTCAAGAAAAGCCCTGTCATGGCTCGCCACAATGAAAGGCGTGCTGCGGGCAATCGTCGCCAGCCAGTTCTGCAGGAAGCCGATGCGCGACAGGTCGAGATGGTTGGTCGGCTCATCCATCAGGAGAAGGTCAGGCTCCGTCACCCAGACCCGCGCCAGCAGCGCCACCCGCTGCCAGCCGCCGGAGAGCGCGCCAAGCTGTCTTTCCCGCAGCTCTTGAGGAACCGCAAGCCCGTCCAGAGCCACATCAACGCGCCAGCTTTCGCTGTCCACCTGATCCGCCGCCAGCGCGTCCAGCGCCGCGTCGCGGAATGTCTGTTGAAGCATATGGCCCGGCACATCCTGTCCAACCAACCCGACCCGCAGCCCGCGTGGGCGGGTCAGATCGCCTGCCGTCGGGTCCAGGCTTCCGGCGAGGCAGCGCAGCAGCGTGGACTTTCCCCGCCCGTTCGCTGCGACAAGGCCGATCCGGTCATTCTTGCTGATTGTGAAGGAAAGCCCGGTGAAAAGCGGCGCGCCTAGCGTGACGCCAAGGTCTTTGAGAGTGAGGAGGGTCATGGTCAAAGCCTGATCTGGTTGAGCTGGCCGCTGTCATGTCAACAGCTGGCCGGATCGGGCGGACCGTGTGTGAAGCCGATAGTGTGGTTTCCGGTCAGCCCCGCGACGATAAGCGCAGGGCAAAGACAGGGCCATATTGTTGATCGCGCGTGAAAGGCAAGATTGCGACCCTCCTGATGGGCGTGGGCGCTGCGATGTTATTTCCCGGCACGGCGATGTGCAACCGGTTTATTGCGTACCGCATTTACCCTTCTCGCCGCCACTGTTTGCGCCTCGCCTTCCCATCTCCTATATCCCAGCCATGAAACGAGGCATGCATGGCGCGCATTGATCAGACTGGCGACTGGGGTTCTCGCTATTCGCCCTCGCTTAGCGAGTTTGAATCGCTGGTGCTGGAGGCCTATGCGCATCTGCCGGAGCAATTCCGCGCGCTGACCGGCGATGTCATCATCGTCATTGAGGATTTCCCATCCGAGGAGATCATGGACGACATGGCGCTTGAGACCGAATTCGACCTGCTCGGCCTGTTCGAAGGCCGCCCCGTTGGCGAGATCGTCAATCCGCAGACCGGCGAAGGCGCCAACAAGGTCAGCCTCTTTCGCCGCGCCATTCTTGATTATTGGGCGGAGAATGAGGAGACGCTGGGCGAGATCGTCACCCATGTCCTCATCCACGAAATTGGCCATCATTTCGGCCTGAGCGACGATGATATGGAAAAGCTGGAGATGGAGGCTTAAGTTCCGCCGCCCAATTCTGGACCAAAAACTTGACACGCCGCCCCTTTTCCTGTTTACCGCCCTCAAATCCCGCGACGAGAGCCAATCTCCGAGCAGCCGAACCGGAAATTTCCTTGTGAAATGAACCGGGAGGTCAACATCCGGCAGCGCTGCGCGCCCCCGGATGCTGTTTTGCTTTGGGTTTGGATTTTGGCGCTGGGAGCACCACCTTGGAGGAAATCTTCAAGGCAAAGGAACAACGCATGTTTGAATCGCTGCAGGAAAGACTAGGCGCTATCTTGAACGGCCTCACCGGCCGCGGCGCACTGTCTGATTCCGACGTTTCGGCGGCCTTGCGCGAAGTGCGCCGGGCGCTGCTGGAGGCGGATGTGGCGCTCGACGTGGTGCGCTCCTTCACCGATAAAGTCCGGGCCAAGGCCGTCGGCGCGGAAATTGTCAAGTCGATCAAGCCCGGCCAGATGGTCGTCAAGATCGTGCATGACGAACTGGTCGACCTGCTCGGCACTGAAGGCGTCGGCATCGATCTGAACGCCCCCACGCCGGTCGTCATCATGATGGTCGGCCTGCAGGGCTCCGGCAAAACCACGACCTCGGCCAAGATCGCCAAGCGCCTTTTCGAGCGACAGAAGAAAAAGGTCCTGATGGCCTCGCTCGACACGCGCCGCCCGGCGGCGCAGGAGCAGCTGCGCCA
>JANMMM010000046.1:0-3943 GCA_031373225.1 Phyllobacteriaceae bacterium
ATCCTCTCAGAGCGCAAAATGACACATGACAAATCAGCTTCAAGGCTCTTCCAAAAGCCCGCGCGCCGTATTGATTGCGGCCGCGTTTGCCGCCGCTTTGGTCGCCGGAGCCGCGATGGCCGGCTGGCTTAACCACGGGACTGAGATATTTCTGTCCATGGCGGCGGACGCAAGGGCCTAATGCTTCTGAGAAAGTCACGAAATGAATCCCGTAAGGCTGTTTTTTATCACACTTTTGACGCTCGCGGCGGCGGCTGTCGGCTGGGCGGGTTATTCATGGCTTGCGGTCGCGCCTTCGGGCAAGGCCTTTGGCGCGCCGTTTGAGCTTGTGGACCAGAACGGCAAGGCGATCACCGAAAAGGCGTTTCAGGGCCATCCGACGGTCCTGTTCTTCGGCTTCACCCATTGCGCGGAGGTGTGCCCGACCACGCTGTTCGAGATGGACGGCTGGTTCAAGAAGCTTGGCCCGGAGGGGGACAAGATCAAAGCCTATTTCATCACAGTTGATCCCGAGCGGGACAGCGCCGAACTGCTGAAAGCCTATGTTTCGAATGTGACGGACAGGGTCACCGGGATCACCGGCGATCCTGTCAAAGTGGCGGCGATGGTGAAGTCGTTCGGCGTCTATGCGCGCAAAGTTCCTTCTGATGACGGCGGCTATGAGATGGATCACACAGCATCGGTGTTTCTCTTGAACTCGTCCGGCGATTTTCACGGCACGGTCGCTTATGGTGAAAATCCGGATTCGGCGCTGGAGAAGATGCGGCGGCTAGCGAAACTCTGACGTTGCCGCAAATGGGAGGATGCGATGAAACCCAGTTCTCCAAGCATACTCATCGTCGGCGCGGGGCCGGTTGGTCTCACGGCGGCGCTTGAGCTGGCGCGGCGCGGGATTTTCGCGCGCATCATCGACAATAACGCGCCGTCGCCAATCCATGAGAGCCGGGCGCTGGCGGTGAACGAGCGGACGATGGAGCTGCTTGCGCCAAGCGGCGTCGCCAAGCTGATTGACGCTGAGGCGATAAAGCTGCGGCAGATGCAGGTGTTTTCCGGACAAAAGCGGATATTGCAAATTGACCTTGGCATGGAAGCGGGAAAGCAGACATTTCTTCGCTCGCTGCCGCAGGGGCGCACGGAGCGGCTGCTGGCGGGGCGGCTGGCGGAGTTCAAGATTGCGCCGGAATGGGGCATGGCGTTTGCCGGATTTGCCGAAGCGAAGGGCGGGAAGCCCGTAGTGAAGCTTGAAGGGCCGAAGGGCGCGGAAGAGCACGCGGCTGATATTCTCATCGGCGCGGACGGCGCGCATTCCATGGTGCGCAAGTCATTGGGGCTGGATTTTTCGGGAGAGGCCCTGCCGGAGACGTTTTATATCGCCGACATCGTCTACGACCGCGACATTGAGCGCGACTTTGTGCAGGCGCGGTTCCAAAATCCAGGCGTCATCGCCTACATCCCGGTCAACAAGCGCACATTCCGCTATATTTCGACGCTGGAGGACTTCAAATCCAGAATCCAGCACCCGGCGGAAGTAGCTGATATTGTTTGGGAATCTTCCTTCAGAACTTCGTTCCGGCATGTCAGCTCTATGCAGAAGGGTCCGGTATTCCTGGCGGGCGACGCGGCGCACATCCATTCGCCGGTCGGCGGGCGCGGGATGAATCTGGGCATCGAAGACGCATGCTGGCTGGCCTGGCTCATCAGCGAGGGGCGGCAGGACGAGTATACCAGCCTGCGGATGGAGGCGGTGGAGCATGTGCTGGCGCAGACCAAGGCAAACACGCGGGCGATCCTTTTGAAGAACCCAGTAATGGTTTGGCTGAGGAATAATCTTGTGCCGCTGATCCTCAACATCGCGCCGCTGCGCCGCGCCTTCATCGACGGCGTCAGGGGCCTCGACACGCCAGCGCCGCCATGGTTAGAGCTCGCGCCTTAGCGTTCCGGGGATTCCATGCCGCAGACCAGATTTTTCCTCACCGCGCAGCGGGCCGAAGCCGAGCGGATATTCGTCCTTCTGGAGCGGGCTTTTGAAGATGATGGCTGGCCGGTTTCTGTGCTCGAAGTCGATGAGGACCGCGATATTCACGATGTGTCGGTCTATGTCGATGCTGTGGAAAGAGAAGAGGCCGGGAAAAGGATCTCGGCAGCGCTGGGGTCTGATCTGTTTGGTCTCGAGCTGCTTCATGAGCCGGTTCCCGACATTGACTGGGTGACGCATTCGCTGGAAGGATTGGCGCAGGTGCGCGCGGGGCGGTTTCTGGTGCATGGTTCGCATGACATGCCGCTGAGCGCCGACGGACAGATATCGATTCTGATCGATGCGGGGCTGGCGTTTGGCACTGGGCATCACGGCACGACGGCGGGATGCCTGGAGATGATTTCGCAAGTGGTGAGGAATGAAAGACCGCGCAACGCGCTGGACGTCGGCACTGGCAGCGCCGTGCTGGCCATCGCCATTGCCAAGCTTGCGCCGATTGCCGTGCTGGCGACGGATATTGACCCCATTGCCACAAAAGTGGCGCGGGAAAATGTGCGCCTGAATGGGGTGGCCGCACGGGTCCGCTGCGAAACGGCGGTGGGAATGCGCCACGCCGACATCGTAAACCGTGCGCCGTTTGACCTCATTGTGGCCAATATTCTGGCGCGTCCTTTGATGGAGCTTGCGCCAAAGCTGGCGGCGCAGCTGGCTTCGGGAGGGTCGGTGATCCTGTCCGGCATTTTGGCAAACCAGCGCCAGAGGGTGCTTGCGGCCTACCGGCAGCAGGCGCTTTTTCATGTCAAAACGCTGTGGCGCAATGGCTGGGTGACACTTCATCTGCGCGGAAAACGGGCATAGTTTACCCAGCGTCAAGTGACTGTATTCGCATTGTTTTTGTTTTTTTGCGAAAATTGAACTGTTAGAGTCTTTCTTGCACTTGTCAGTGAATCGTTCCTCTGATTCTTTACCTGTAGAGTTTTCCAGAATTTGAGTCGGCGCGTTTGCAGCCAATTGTTCGTTCACGCATGGCGGGGGCTATGTCTTTGCGTGAGGCGATCTTGCTGCGAGTCCCAAAAGCAGTCCAAAACGGGGAAGTTTGTGAATGCGTGATAAGCATGTTGCGGTGCTGATGGGGGGCTTTTCGTCTGAGCGTCCGGTGAGCCTTTCATCAGGAACATCCTGTGCGGATGCTCTTGAGGCGGAAGGCTGGCGCATCACCCGTGTTGATGTGGACCGCAATGTTGCGAGTGTGCTGGCCGAGCTGAAGCCGGATGTGGCTTTTAACGCGCTGCATGGGCCGTTTGGCGAAGACGGCACCATTCAAGGCATTCTTGAATATTTACAAATTCCCTACACGCATTCGGGCGTGCTCGCCTCGGCGCTGGCGATGAACAAGGATCTGGCAAAAAAGCTCGCCAAGGCGGCAAAAATTCCGGTGGCCGAAGACAAAGTGATGAACCGGCACGCCATCAAGTCGGTTCATCCGATGCAGCCGCCTTATGTGGTCAAGCCGGTGAGCGAAGGCTCAAGCTTCGGCGTCGTCATCGTCAAGGCCGATCAGGCGCATCCGCCGCAGATGCTGACCACTTCCGAGTGGAAATATGGCGACATTGTCATGGTCGAGCGCTTCATCGAAGGGCGCGAGCTGACCTGCGCCGTGATGGGCGATGTGGCGCTTGGCGTGACCGAAATCATCCCGGTCGGGCATTCCTTCTACGATTATGATTCAAAGTATGTCGCTGGCGGCTCAAAACACGAATGCCCGGCAAAAATTTCACCAAAAATTTACCAAAAAATACAAATGATGTCGATCAAAGCGCATCAGGCGATGGGCTGCCGCGGCGTGAGCCGTTCCGACTTCCGCTATGATGACCGTTTCTCTGAAGATGGCGAACTCATCTGGCTGGAAGTCAACACGCAACCGGGGATGACGCCAACGTCATTGGTGCCGGAAATTGCGCTGGCGGC
>JANMMM010000047.1:0-2275 GCA_031373225.1 Phyllobacteriaceae bacterium
GCTCCGCGACCGGAATGCCTATTTTCTGGGCCGTCTTTCCCAGTTCATCGGATTTGTCGATGGCCGATCCCATGGCCCGGGTCAACGCCACCGCAGCCAAGGCCCCGGCAGCGGCAGCGGCAACTGCAAAAGTCTTGAACATGCCGCCCAGCCTGCCGAGCGAAGACTGGACGCCCGCAACTCCGCTCTGGAATTGCGCGCTGTCGAGACCAAGATCCACCCGCAGTGAGCCGATGACGGCGCTACCAGCCATTGCTATTTTTCTTTCCCTATTTATCGAGGACAGCTTGCCAGAGTTCGACGATCTTCAATTGTTCCTGCCATGTCTGCCGGCGCGGGCGTTCGCGCGTCAGGAGGTTTTGCAGCGGCGGCAATTTCTTCTGCCGCTGCAGGGCGGCGACGTGCCATGCGAGCCAGGCCCGCGCGTTATGCTCGTTTTTCTTGTGCTTGACGGCCGCGCCGATTTCGCGCGCCATCTCGCGGGGCGTGATAATCCAGAAGCGCGCAGGATCAAGGCCCAACTCACACCAGTAGTGGTGCAGCTTTTCCCACTCCCAGCCCGCCTCCGCTACGTGGGGCGCGCCTCGTCTGACTTCGCCTCCGGCGGAGGAAATGCGGCGGCAATAGCCTCCGCCAGCTTGCCGAGAACCGTGACGATGCCACCGGCCTCGCCGATGATTTTTCCCGCCTCTTTCTGGGTGAGTTCCGGATGATGGTCCGTCAGAGCCGCCCACAGGATGGCGCGGATGCGCGTCACCGAGACCTTCTCGCGCCGCGTGTCGAGCTCGGCGAAGATTTCCGGGGCGGTCTTGCCAATTTCGCCTTCCAGCACGCAAAGCGCGTTAACTGACATGTGCATCGTGTAGGTCTTGCCGGCAGCCTCCAGCGAAACCTCACCCCTCAACGGATTGCCCATCAGGCCAGAACCGGCTTGCCGGTGATCTTGAAGGTGGGCGCGAGCGTCATCTTGTCATCCAGCGGCGCTTCCGGGTTGAAGCTGGTGATGAAGGCGCTGAAGGTCCATTCCACCGCGTTGGGGAAGACGATCTTGTAGCCGACGGCGGCGTCATTATGGAAATCCGCCAGCAGCGCCGTCATCGCGGCGCCGCCCGGCACGAAGTTCATCTCGATCGAAACCTCGTCGCCATCCCTGAGTCCGGAAATGAATTCGCGGTAGCGCTCGGGGGATTCCATGTGCGTCGCGTCCACCGTGTCGCGCGACAGGTTGGGTGGCGTGACGCCGGTGACTTCCGCCAGCGTGGTGTAGGCGCCGGCGCCATCATTGCGCTTGAACAGCGTGTTGTGGCCGATTGAGGCTTGTGTCGTCATGGTCAGTCGCTCCTATTCAGAATGCCAGATTTGAAAATCAATCATCACGCGGTGGAAGGCCTGCGCCGCCTCGCCATCCTTTTCGAAGCTGTGGCGCTCAAGGTCGATGAAGCAGCCCTGCAATTCGGTGCCGCCTGCCTCGGTCCGCAATCCGCTGAGCAAATTACGAAGCGCCCGCGCCACAGCCAGCGCCGAGGCATAGGTCACGCTCCAGCAATCCATCTGGACGCGGCTTTGCACGAGGCCCGTGGGGCCCTCCATGGCGTAATCACGCGCGCCGCTCACCCGCTGCAGGACAATGGCGGGCAGGGCATCGCCTTGCGGCCTGACCTGCCAGGTGATGCGCGGGCCGACAATTGCCGCGAGAGCGGCATCGGCCAGCAGGACGGCGACAAGGGCTTCTTCCATGTCTCACCCCTTCGCCAGTTTGGCGGCCTTGGCCGCCTTGCGTTTGGCGGCGCGGCGCGCCGTCTTGATGATCTCGTCGCCGAGATCGTTCTTGATGCTGGCCAGCACGCGGTCCTTGTGGCCGTCCCAGGCGGGCCGCAGATAGGGTTTCCCCGGCTGGTTCACCGAACCGAATTCCTGCACCATGCGCTTGATTCCGGCCCTCTTTGATTTGGCTTTTGTGGGTCCGATATAGGCTTCGGCAAAACTCCCCTGCCCCGCCGCCGCGCGCCGCGCGCCGCGCAGCGCGCTCACTGCCGCGTCCTTGCCAAGCCCGCCCTTCATGGCGGCGGCAAACTCGGACTTGCCCACGCTGTTGGCAATCCTGGTTCCCACCGCCACGCTGGCGGCCAGTTCTCCCGTGTCCCTGGGGGCCATGGCGCTGGCGGCGTCCGCCACCGGCTGCCCCGCCTTGAGCAGCACCCGCTTCAGCACAGCCTTTGCAGTCGCTTTCGGCAATTCGCCGAGAGCCTTGTCCAGTTCGCGCAGGCCGGAAACC
>JANMMM010000071.1:0-5797 GCA_031373225.1 Phyllobacteriaceae bacterium
GGACAATCCGCTGGCCGCCGGCGCGCTGGCCGCAGTGCTGCTCGGCACCGGCACGGGCCGCGCGGTGACCGGCTCGGCGCTGCGCCTCGGCGGCCTCGCGGCCATTGCTACGCTCGGCTATAAGGCCTACCAGAATTACAAGAACGGCGACGCGCCAGTTGCGCCGGCTGGCGAGCCGGACCTGATCGCGCCGCCGTCCGACTCCTCCTTCAGCACCGAAGCGCCGGGGAACAAGCACTTCACCCTCGTCCTCGTGCGCGCCATGATCGCCGCAGCGCGGGCGGACGGGCACATCAATGACGAGGAAAAAGCCAAGATCGGCGACAAGCTCGCCATGTCCGGCATGGACAGGGAAGCGCAGGACTTCCTCGCCAACGAGCTCTCCGCGCCGGTCGATATCGACGCGCTGGTGGCGGCGGCGGAGACCGAGGCCCAGCGGGTTGAGCTCTACACGGCTTCGCGGCTGACCATCGACCCGAAGACGCGGGCCGAGCGCGGGTATCTGGACCTCTTGGCGGGACGGCTGCAATTGCCGGACGCGCTTGTGGATCATATCGAGGCGACGGTGTCAGGGGCGACGGTTTAGGTTCGTTTCACGGGCTTTCCTTTGCCCTGCATCATCTGTTCCCGAACGGCGCGAACAAGCGACTTTGTCAAGCTCGCTGGCAAAAAGCCATAGGCTATGCCGCGCATGTGGTTGATTGGCCTGATGTCCGGTCCGGGCCACTCAAAAATGTTCAAGTCGTTGGTGATGACCCAAGATCGGGCGTCGTCAAGACCAAGCCGCTGCTTGGTCAAAAGCGGAACTTCAATCGCCTCCGCTTGGCTCGCAGGGGGCGAATGAGTGATAGGGGCCACGACAACGGTGGTTCTGCCACCGTCGCGCCTTGTTGCCAAAACAATGGCGCAAGGGCGGTCTCTAACGCCTTCCTCGCTCCCGCGCTCGGCTTCAGAACGCCATAAATAGGCGTATCTGATGACCAAGCCAGGCTGCGGGCTGGGAAACGAGAAGGCGATTTTTTAGCTCATTTCATGGTCGAATTGCTGGGTGAACTCCGGCGGTTCGGACTTTTCCAGAATGTTGGCCAAATCATCCGGCAATTCCCACGGATGAACCGCCTGCCGAGTGTCCAGCGCCTTCAGCCGCACATATTCATCCGCTGACAGGATCACCAGACTGTCGCGGCCATGATGCGTCACAGAAACTGGCTCGCGCAGCGCCACATCCCGGAAACGGCCAAACTGCTTCTGCAGTTCGGCGGCGGTGACTATGACCATCTTTTGTCTCCATAAATTTATCCGTATTATTGCAATAATGCGGATAATGTGCAATTCAAATTTCCGCGCGCTCGGTCTGCGTCTTACGCGTCCTCCGCAAGCAGCGTGCCGACAATCACGCCCAGCGCCAGATCGCTTTCCTGCCCAAATCCATGGTGGCGCATCTTGCCGCTGCGATCAAAGATGATCGCCGTCGGCGTGCCGCGCATCTGGTAGCGGCCCATGGTGACCGGGATGTGCGTGCCGGAGCCCGCCTCGTCGACGCCGATGGGGAAGGTGAGCCGGTATTCATGAATGAACGCCTCGAGCGATACCGGCGTCATGGCGGCGTGATGCTCGAACACGGTGTGCAGGCCAATCAACGCGACGTCCGCGCCGCCGAACATGCGGTGGATGCGCTCGGCCTGCGGCGTTCCGTGCGAGACACAGCCGGGACAGAGCATCTGAAACGCATGCAGGACAATCACGCGGCCCTTCAGCGAGGCGAGGGTGAGGTTCTCACTGGTGTTGAACCAGCGGGAAACGGCGAGTTCTGGGGTTTCCTGCATTGTGTCCACCCAATTTGGACTCATGTTCCGCGCCGTTGCAGCGCTTGTCAAATTTGCAACATCAGCGGCGGCTTCCCGGAACGGTCTGGCCGTGCCATAAGCGGAAATCACACTGCCAAGACGGGGCGCTGGCATGAAGGCCAAATACATTTACTGGATCGCAACGGGTCTTTTGTGCCTTGGCTATTTTGGCGGGGCGGGGTTTTATCTGACGCAGCGCCCGATGGTGGCCGAGGCGTATGGCCAGCTGGGCTATCCGGCCTACCTGATCACCCTCCTGATTGTCGTCAAAATCCTCGGCCCCATCGCGATCCTGACCCGCCGGTCGATCGCGCTGAGCGATCTCGCCTATGCGGGCATGTTCTTCCACCTGATCCTGGCCTTTTCCGCGCATATGAATTCGGGCGTGCCGGGCTGGCAGCCTTCGGTGGTGATGTTCATCGCGCTGCTCGTGTCGTTCTTCACGCAAAATGCGGCGCGTCAAGGCGTTTCGCCACATGCGGGCGCGGGGTTTGGGGCCCTGGCCAACGCTGCGCGGCCGCCTATGCCGCGCTGACTTCGGCCAGCCGCGTCGCCACCACTGAACTCCCCTCCAGCGTCCGGTGCACCGGGCACTTATTGGCAATTTCCACGATCTTGGCTTCCAGCTCCGGCGGACAGCCGCCTTCGATTGATATGCGCCGCTCAAACCGGTCGATGCGGCCTTCGCGCCCCTCGCATTCGGCGCAGTCCTTGGCGTGGACTTTGCCGTGGGTGACATTGACCGAAATCCTGCCAAGGTCGATCCCCTTCAGCGATGCGTAGATGCGCAGCGTCATTGAGGTGCAGGCGCCGAGCGCGATGGCGAGGAAATCATAGGGGGATGGCGCGGCATCCTGCCCGCCCACCTCCATCGGCTCATCGGCGGCAAGAACATGCCTGCCGGAGAGCACCTGCTGTTGGAATTTGCCTTTGCCGGTTTCGCTGACGGTCACGCCGTCCTGGACAATCCCGCTTTCCTTCTGAGGCTCCGCTTTGGCGTCAAGATAGCGCGCCGCCCAGCTGCCGAGCACATTGGCGACATAAAGCGCGTCGGCGCGGCGGGTTAGCAGGTGGTCGGCGTCATCGAGTGAGACAAAGCTTTTCGGGTGTTTCGCCGCCATGAAAATCGTCGCGGCGTTGTCGATGCCGACAATGGTGTCGCCCGGCGCGTGGAAAACCAGCAGCGCCCGCCGCATCGCGCCGATTTTTTTGAAAAGCTCCTGTCCGCGCACATCGTCGAGGAAATCCCTGCGGATATTGAACTTGCGCCCGGCAAGGCTGACTTCAGCCTCGCCGTCACGCTCAATGGCGGCGACGCTCATGCCGAAGGAATGCACGACATGGGCGGCGTCGGCGGGCGCGTTGATCGTCGCCACGGCGCGGACTTCGGGAATGCCGCCCGCGACGGAAAGAACCGCCGCGCCGCCGAGACTGTGGCCGATCAATATCTGCGGGGCCTCGTAATGTTCGCGCAGAAACGCGGCGGCCAGTTTCAGGTCTTCGACATTGGAGGAGAAATTCGTGTTGGCGAAATCGCCGCCGCTGGCGCCGAGGCCGGTGAAGTCGAACCGCAGCACGGCGATGCCCTGCGACGCCAGCGCCTCGGAGATGCGCGCCGCCGCGAACACGTCTTTCGAGCAGGTGAAGCAATGGGCGAAAATCGCGTAGGCGAGCGGCTCGGATTCCGGCAGGTCGAGCCGCGCCGCCAACAGCGCGCCGCCGCTGCCGGTGAAGGTGAGTTTTTGTGTCGGCATTCTCGGAGGTCCCTTTTACCATCGCGGAAGACTATTTGTCCGCCCCGTCAGAGCGAAACGGTTTCCGAAAGCAGCGAACCGATAATGACGCCGAGGGTCAAATCACTTTCCTGACCAAATCCGTGATGACGGACCCCGCCGTCCCGGCCGATGAGAATTGTCGTCGGCGTGCCGCGCATCTGGTAGCGCGACATGGTGACCGGCAGCGGCGTGCCGTTGCCCGCGTCGTCCACGCCGATGGGGAAAGTCAGGCGGTATTCATGAATGAAAGCCTCGAGCGAAACCGGCGTCATGGCTTCATGGTGCTCAAAGACGGTGTGGATGCCAATCACGGTCAGGTCATCGCCGCCAAACATCCGGTGGACCCGCTCGGCCTGCGGTGTTCCGTGCGCGACACAGGCCGGGCAGAGCATCTGGAAAGCGTGCAGGACAACCACGCGGCCCTTGAGCGAGGCGAGGGTGTGGCTCTCCTTGGTGTTGAACCAGCGCGAGACGGCGAGTTCGGGGGCATCCTGCATGTGTCAGACCCTGTCTGTTGTCATGTTCCGCCCCGGTGAGCCGCTTGTCAATTTTGGGCGTGAGCCGCGCTTGAGTTCCGCCGTCTGCGCAGGTATTCTTCCCGGCACAGATCCCCGTCCGCGCCGTAAGCCAGCCGGGAGCATTGCAAAGCGTGACCTTTCGCAAATCTGTCTTCCGATGATTTGGCGCAGTGATGCGAGGGGGTTCCCGTGTTTGATTTCACAATTGCCGATTTGCTGCTGGCGCTGTGCATGGCGATCGGGGCGGCTCTGTTCACCTCGGTCGGGCATGGCGGCGCGTCGGCCTATATCGCGCTGATGGCGCTGTTCGGGCTGCCGCCCGCCGTCATCAAGCCGACGGCGCTGGCGCTGAATATATTTGTGACCAGCTTTTCCTCCGTGCGGTTTTACCGGGCCGGACTGTTCCGCTGGCGCACGCTCTGGCCGGTGCTTATTGGCGCCATCCCGCTGGCCTTTGTCGGCGGCGGCATTCATCTTCCGGGAAATTTTTACAAGCCGCTGGTCGGGGTGATCCTGCTCATTGCAGCCGTGCGGCTGATCATGCCGCAGGAGCTGAAGAGCAATTTGTCACCGACGGACATTCCAGTCCCCGCTGGCATCGCCTGTGGTGCTTGCATCGGGTTTCTGGCTGGATTGACAGGCACGGGCGGCGGCATATTCCTGTCGCCGATCCTTCTGCTCATGGGCTGGTCGGAGACGCGCACGGCTTCGGGCGTCACCTCCGTTTTCATTCTGTGCAACTCGCTGGCGGGGCTTGCGGGGAATTACGCGAGCCTTGGCGCGCTGCCGGCGCAGCTGGGGCTGTTTGTTCCGGCGGTGCTGATCGGCGCGGCGTTTGGCACCAAACTTGGCATATCGACGCTCGCCAAGCGCGGCATTTTGCGGGCGCTGGGCGTTGTTCTTATCATCGCCGGATTCAAACTGATTGGCCTCTACTGAGGCGCGCATTTTGCGTTAACGGCCCGTTAACCAATTGAGCGCATCTTTTTATACAACCCGGTGCTCCTCCCATGCCGGGCCTTTCTCCCGAGGCGGTTCGCAAGAGCCGCCTTTTTTTGCGCCTTGCGGTGTGCGTGTGAAGCGATACAGCATCGGGCGTCAAAATGCGGTCGCTCTGGCGAGCGCATTCTCTTTGCCGTCATTCCGGGGCCGCGAAGCGGAACCCGGAATCCAGAGATGGGATGTTGGCAAGCCGGTCGAAATAGTTGGTTTGACTGGCTTGCAGCCGGGCAGCGAAGGAGCGAAACTTCGCTCGTCGCCACTCTGGATTCCGGGTTCCGCTTCGCGGCCCCGGAATGACGGATTTGGATAGGTGACCGCCAAAGTGATTCCATTTGAACAGCCGATGCGATATGGCCATAGGCCTCATGGAGGCTGATTTGGAAGATTTATCAAACTGGAAAGGCTGTGCGCGGCCGGAGCGTATTGTGCTCGAAGGCCAATACGCGCGGCTGGAGCCGCTCGATGCCAAGGCGCATGGCGACGGGCTGTATGACGCCGCGACAGAGGGCGATGCCGACGCGCGCTTCCGATTTCTGCCCACTGAAACCACGCCGGCGAGCCGCGCGGCGTTTCAGCCTTGGCTCGACAAGGCCGAGACCAGCCCCGACCCGATGTATTTCCGGACCTCCGGGTTGCGCGGCCCCGCCAGCGCCAG
>JANMMM010000081.1:0-4332 GCA_031373225.1 Phyllobacteriaceae bacterium
AACATGGAACCCGGTTGCCGGATGTTCGATCATGAGCGCCGGATGCACCAACTGTTACGCGATGCGGATGGCCGCGCGCCTTGATGCCATGGGCGTTAGAAAATACAGCGGTCTCACGCGTAAGTCCGGCGGCCGTGCCAAGTGGACGGGAAAAATCTTTCTGGACGAAAATGCCTTGAGTGTTCCAGCCACTTGGAAGCGGTCGCGGAACGTGTTCGTTAACTCGATGTCGGACCTTTTCCACCCTGAGGTTCCGGTTGAGTTCATCCGCAGAGTTTGGCAGGCGATGGCCGAGACGAAACGCCATACATATCAAATACTCACCAAACGCCCCGACAGGATGGCGGCTGTGCTTTCAGATGGCTTTTCGGTTTTGGACAACGTCTGGCTGGGTGCCAGCGTTGAGGATGATCGAGTGCTGCACCGGCTTGATGATCTTCGCAGCGTGCCGGCGGCGGTCCGGTTTGTGTCGTTTGAGCCGCTGATTGGCTCAGTTGCAGAGGGTTGTCTCGATGGCATTCACTGGGCGATCGTCGGGGGCGAATCTGGGCCACAAGCGCGTCGGATCGAACAAATTTGGATAGATGAAATCTTCGATATGTGTGCTGAATCCGGGTCTGCTTTTTTCTTCAAGCAATGGGGCGGCACAAACAAGAAAGCCGCTGGGCGCGCGTATCGTGGCAGAGTGTGGAACGATATGCCTGCGGCGGGTGCTGCTTTTTAGAACAAGTCTCCCTGGCCCTCCGGGTTGGATGCCGTTTTCCAGAATTTGTGGGCCAAGTCGTGCTTGGCAATCAGCGTGAGCCAATAGAGATGTTGGTCCTTCTCGCCTTTGAGAAGGCTCATGTTGGTAGAGGCTTCTGTTCCCAACTTGGCTAGCAAATCGCGCCAATGGTCTACAATCTCGTTCCTGATGCCTTTTTGTGCCTGATCGAATGACACCTGATTTCGCCAACCCGGGGCAAATTTGTCAAATGCGTCGAGCTTTTGGGAAATGTTTCGGTCAAGGTTTCTTTGTAGATCCATTTTGCTCAAGTGGACCATAATATCCATGCGCCGAAACTTCGATAGTTTTTGGAAAATGCTGAAATCGAGTGATCCCAAATTGTAAGGATCAATGAAGGCAAAGTGCAGGCCGTAGCTATCCGCTTTTCGAAGCATTGGAAGGATGGTGTCCTTGGCGGCACCGTGGAAGGCTTCGACTGGCGCGCTTAGCCGCTTTAATCGTTCTTCAGCGTACCGAAGGCGCTCTTCATCCAAGTCGGCAATCAATATTTTGGAGAAGGGCGCCTCGCCTCTAACGCTTGCGTTCCAAGCTGCCACACAACTCCCTTCTGCGTATTCACCTCGGCGGACAAAAACTCTCCCGGGACCGCAAAACGGATCGATATAGACTGCGCCAGCATTTGTGGGGCCGATGAACTTCTTTCGGGTCGCTCGCGACATATCGATATACCGGCAAAGATATTCGTGCTTGGTTTTTGCCCAAGGTCCTACATCCTCAACTGGAAGCCCATCGTCGCCGACTACCAATTCTCCCATCAGTTAATTACCCCTCCCCAAACATCACGCCATTGCTGGCGATGCAACCATATGTAAATGCATCGCTTAACGGAAGGGTGCAATTCCCTTTCCTCGGACCATCAAGCCTCAATTTTCGAAATGCCGTGCGCTTCATTTGCTTGACCTTGTGATTCTCTTGCACCCTGTCGTGATTTCTCATAAAGAACCGCACGCTTTTTGAAGGGCGCGGCGGGCCGCGCCCGGCGAAACAAAAACCTACCGGGAAAAATCATGGCCAAGAGCAAGTTTGAGCGCAACAAGCCGCATGTGAACATCGGGACGATCGGTCATGTCGATCATGGCAAGACGTCTTTGACGGCGGCGATCACCAAGTATTTTGGCGAATACAAGCGCTATGACCAGATTGACGCCGCGCCTGAGGAAAAGGCGCGCGGCATCACGATTTCGACGGCGCATGTTGAATATGAGACGGCTGCCCGCCATTACGCCCATGTCGACTGTCCCGGCCACGCCGATTATGTGAAAAACATGATCACCGGCGCGGCCCAGATGGACGGCGGCATTCTGGTCGTCTCCGCCGCCGACGGCCCGATGCCGCAGACCCGCGAGCATATCCTGCTCGCCCGCCAGGTCGGCGTTCCGGCGCTCGTGGTTTACATGAACAAGATCGATCTGGTGGACGACGCCGAACTGGTCGAGCTGGTCGAATTGGAAGTGCGCGAGCTTCTGTCGAAATATGATTATCCGGGCGATGACATTCCGATCATCAAGGGTTCGGCGGTCTGCGCTTTGGAAGACAAGCAGAAGGAAATCGGCGAGGATTCCGTCCGCGCTTTGATGGCCGCCGTTGACGCCTACATTCCGACCCCGGCGCGTCCCTTGGACATGCCGTTCCTGATGCCGATTGAAGACGTGTTCTCGATCTCGGGCCGCGGCACGGTGGTGACCGGCCGCGTCGAGCGCGGCATTGTCAAGGTCGGCGAGGAAGTCGAAATCGTCGGCATCCGCGCCACGGCCAAGACCACGGTGACCGGCGTCGAAATGTTCCGCAAGCTCCTGGATCAGGGCCAGGCGGGCGACAATATCGGCGCGCTGGTGCGCGGCGTCGGCCGCGAGGACGTTGAGCGCGGACAGGTTCTGTGCAAGCCGGGCACGGTCAAGCCGCACACCAAGTTCAAGGCCGAGGCCTATATCCTGACCAAGGAGGAAGGCGGCCGCCACACCCCGTTCTTCACCAATTACCGCCCGCAGTTCTACTTCCGCACCACGGATGTGACCGGCGTTGTGACGCTGCCTGAAGGCACGGAAATGGTGATGCCGGGCGACAATATCTCGGTGGATGTGACGCTGATCGTGCCCATCGCCATGGAAGACAAGCTCCGCTTCGCCATCCGCGAAGGCGGCAGGACGGTCGGGGCGGGCATTGTGGCCAATATTATTGAGTAATATGACTTCGCATAAATCACGGAATGGGCGGCCTTTGTGCCGCCCATTTCATTGAACGCTACATTCTAAACACGGAAACCCAGTCCCGCAGCGCCGCCACGCTTCCGTGCGATCCCGCTTTGGCGATGTGGCGCAGGTCGGAAGTCAGGAACATGCCGCCGAGCGCAATGGCAAGGGCGTGATAGGCGGAATCGTAGAAGGTTGGGTAGCCAGTTTTCGGATGTCCGCAATTGGCGATGTCGACAGCCCGCTTCACCGTTTTGTCATCCAGCCCGGCGATTTCAAATCCTGCTTTCTGAAATTCGGCGATGAGGATAAAAGCAGCATCCTCGCCAAACGGGGAAGAGGCTGCGACTGCCAGGACTTCGTACAGAAAAAGACTCGGCGCAAACAGCCGCAAATCACTTGCGCGGGCAAAGTCGAAAAACTCAAGGGCCTCACGCCTGTTGTCTTCCAATAGAAAAATCTTGTTGAAGACACATGAATCAATAACGACGATGTCCGGCATGACGCTACGGGTTCGGCACAATAGTGCCGGTTTCGCGCAGCTCGCGGACCATTTGTTCCGAGGTTTTTGAGACTTTTACAGGCTTTACAGCGTGAACGGATTCGAGAAAGCGGTCAAAATGCTCCCGCTTTTCGATTGTTGTCAGCGCATGCGCCAACGCGTCATTGATAAGCGCGGTCTTCACACCCTTCGGGACGCGGGCGAGCCGCCTTTGATTTTCCGCGGAAATGTAAATTGACATACGCGCCTTGGGCGCGGTTTTTTTTCGCAAGAGACATTTCGCCCACCTTAACCGCTACTATTAGCATCTATCAATAGCATGCATAAGTGGATGCGAAAACACAAAAGTGAGTTTGCAGCGCAGTTTCAAATGGAGTTGACCAGAAACTCAAGATAAACTAAGTCTTCAGACTAAGTTTTAGCCCCCACCATGAAAACCATCAACATTCACGTAGCCAAGACGCATCTGTCCCGCCTGCTTGACGAGCTTCAGCACGGCGAGCCCTTCATCATCGCCAAGGCCGGAAAGCCAGTGGCGAAGATGACTGCCATTCAGGATAAGCCGCCGCAGCGCCTTGGATTTCTGGAGGGACAGTTCGAAGTGCCTGACGACATCGACACGATGTTTGCCGACGAAATTGCCGACATGTTTGAAGGAAAATAGGACGAGTCGGGGCTCTTCGAGAAAAAATCTTGAACTTACTTCTTGACACCAGCAATTCTAAATGCGCGGGTTTGAGGGATTCCCAAATTGGGGAAAATCTGATTCAAGCTGTTGATGGACGTTCTGGACAGGCTTTTGACTGGTTTGAGACGGGTCTGCGCCGGCTTTCCCGACAAGCGGAAGGGCGGGG
>JANMMM010000084.1:0-6119 GCA_031373225.1 Phyllobacteriaceae bacterium
CCGGGAAATGCGCTTTGAACATGTCTCGGGCGACCGGGGAAATGTGAGCCTAAAGCACGACGGGCGCGCCCTGCGGTTCCTGTCAAGCGGCGATGGACCTTCGCTGTCCGACCAGAAGGAGATCGCCGCGCTGCGCGAAAACGCGCTCAAGGCAATTACATCAGGCGAGGCGAAGCCGGCCACATTCAAGGACGTCTTTGCCGCGCACCGCAAGCTTGGCAGGTCGACCGCGCGCGACACGTTCTTGATGGAGACTCCAAAGCTGCGGCTTGCGGAAGGCGAAGCGAGCGCGGTCAATTTGCAAATCATCTCAAGCCTTGGCGAACTCTTGGGCGGCATCACGCTGCTGCTCACAGGCTGACGCCGGTTTCCCGTTGCGCGATGAAAGTGCCTGCGGGCGCGGCGCTTCTCTCCGGCCGTTTGAAAACAATGCCTTAAGTCGGTTTAAACACTGGCGGACCTGCACCCGCGCATAGTCAATTTTACCAGATGACATTTTTGAATAAATGACCGAAGCAAGGGGCGGCTCAATGCTGGTTTTCGGCATGAAGCCTTGCATGAAATCTGCTAGTCTCAAGCTGCTCGGGACCACGCATGAAAAGAAACCTCAGCCAGTTTGAGTCACCAACCTTCGACCTTTTAGTCATCGGCGGCGGGGTCATCGGCGCATGCATCGCGCGGGATGCCGCTCGGCGCGGACTTAAAGTGGCGCTCGTCGAAAAGAACGATTTCGCCTCATCCGCCAGCGAAGCCATGTCGCACACGATCCACGGCGGCATCCGTTATCTGGCGCAGGGCCGCGTGGGGCTGGTGCGCGAGGCCCTGAAGGAGAAGGCGGTTTGGCTTGAGGTGGCGCCTCAATTTGTCTGCGAACAGAAGTTCATCATGGCGCTCAGTGGCGGCATTGGCGCGCTGCGGATGAAGGCGGGCATTTCCCTCTATCAATTGCTCGGCGGCAGGCGGGCGGAGTTACTGACCTCGAAAGCTGCGCTTGAGCTGGAGCCATGCCTTGAACGTCCGGGCCTGTCGGGCGCGGCCGTCTATCACGACGCGCGCCTTGATGATCCCGCAAGGCTGATCCTCGCAATTCTGCAGGACGCTGTGGCGCACGGCGCGGCCATTGCCAACCATGTGGAGTGCGCCGCACTTCTGTCAAAGGATGGCAAGGCGACAGGCATCAGCGCCATTGACCGGCTCACAGACACACGCTTTGAAAGCCGCGCTTCTAATGTGGTCAACGCAACGGGGCCTTGGGCGGCAAAAATCGCCAGCTTGCTTGTGCCGAACCAGAAAACGGCGTGGCTCACCGCCTCGAAAGGCATTCACCTTGTGACGCCACCCATTTCCAGGAACTTCGCAATTGCAGTGTCTGGCAAAGGCGAACACGGCTTCGTTCTGCCATGGAAAGGCATGAGCCTTGTCGGCACCACGGATGATGCATTCAGCGGCGATCCGGCCTCCGCGCGGCCAACCGAACGGGAGATCGCCGGTCTGATTGACAAGCTCACCCGCCTCCTGCCGCAGTCGCGTGAGCTTCTCGACAGGCGCATTGGCAGTTTTGCGGGCGTCCGCGCGCTCCCTGGCTCGAGCCATGACACTTACCTTGCGTCAAGAGAAGTGGCTGTCTGCGATCACGCCACGGACGGCGTCAGCGGCTTTTATTCGGTCTTTGGAGGCAAATGGACAACTGCGCGACTCATCGCTGAACGGTTCCTCGACCAGCTCGGCGCACGTTTCCCACAGGCGTTGAAGGGCTGTGACACCAAGTCGGCAATAATTGCCGGGACACCTGTCCCGCTGCACTTCGGCGCGCGTCTGGAGTGCGCCGCCGAATTTGAAATGGCGGTGACAGGAGACGATTTCGAACGCCGCGTCGGGCGCGGGGACCTTTTGGCTGCGCCCCATGTTCGCCAAGGAATCCAGGCTTGGCTTGCAACGTTTGGCAACAGCCGCAATAGTGAAGCGGGGCATTGAGGAGAGGGGCTGGCATGAAGATCGCCGTGGTGCTCAATCCAGTCGCCGGCGCTGGCAAGGCGGAGAAGCTCTGGCCGGCTTACGAATCCGAAATCCGCGCTCAGCTTGGTGATTTCACTCTGCGCAAGACGGCAAGGCCGGAGGACGCCGCGCTGTTTGGTCAGGAGCTTGCGGAAAAGGGCCATGACCTCGTCATCGCCTCTGGCGGCGACGGAACAATCGGAGAAACGATCGACGGAATGCTGAAATCGGGAATGCGGAGAAGCGCCCTGCCCCGCTTTGCCATTCTGCCCTGCGGCACAGGCTCGGACTTTGCCCGCTCGCTTGGCATGAAGGGTTCGGCGAATGAAATGGTTTCAAAGCTGGCGCTTGGCAGAGAGCGTGAAATTGATGCCGGCCGTGTGACATTCATTGACGATCAAGGCCGCGCCGCAATACGCCACTTCATCAACATATCAAGTCTCGGCTTGTCCGGCCCGACATCTCGCGCTGTCAACAAGGCCAAGCGCTCAGGCAGGCCTTCGGGTCAGCTTCTTTTCATGTGGCACACGGTCCGCGAGCTGATCCGCTACAAGTTCCAAACTGTGCGCGTCACAGTGGATGACGCCGTGCCGATTGAGGCAAGGATCGCTGTTGCCGCCGCCGCCAATGGCCGCTTCTTCGGCGGCGGCATGATGATCGCGCCGCACGCCGAGCTGGACGACGGCTTGTTCGACTTCGTCATATTCCGGGGCGCCGCGAAGCTCACGCTCATCAGGGACATGCGGCTTCTTTACACCGGCAGCCATGTGAATCATCCAGCCGTCACCATCCTGCGCGGCCGCAGGATCATTGTGGAACCGGCCGGCGATCCGGCGCTGAACACGGCGCTGCTCGACATTGACGGCGAATCTCCGGGCTCAATTCCGGCGACGTTTGAAGTCCTTCCCAAAGCTGTCAGGGTCTTGTGCTGATGCGCCCTGAAAAGCCCCTCTGCGGCTGGCTGGATCAAGGAGGTGGCGACCCGCTCGAAGACAAGCCGCTTGCCCACGACATGCTGCGGGAAATGCTGGGCATGAAAGAGCTGCCTGAAATTCCCGCCAAACCGTTCGTTCCTCAGTCCGTGCGCTCTTCACGGCTTGGCAAAGCCGCGCAAGACGCGCTGCTGGAGCATTTCGGGCACGAAAGATTCAGCGTCCGCGAATTGGAGCGGGCGCGGCTGTCGCTCGGCCAGAGCTATCCGGACCAGATCAAGCGGCGCAGCGGCTCCGTGGGCGAAGCAGCTGATGCGGTCGTGCGGCCGAAGTCCGCCGAGGAATGCCTGGCGCTGCTGAAACTGGCGTCGCGTTTCAGCTTCTGCGTCACACCCGCCGGTGGCGCGACAAATGTGGTCGGCGCCATCCACAGACATGCGGATAAGCGGCCATGGGTCATCGCGGACTTCACGCTGATGAACCGCGTCATCGACATTTCAACTGTCAATCAGACCGTGGAAGCGGAAGCTGGCGTTTCACTCGGCGAGCTCGAGACGGCGCTTGCGTCAAAAGGCCTGACGATTGGCCATTTCCCGCAGAGCTTTCACGGCGCGACGCTCGGCGGATCGATCGCCTGCAACGGAGCGGGGCAGCGGTCAGATCTTTACGGCAGGCTCAGCGAGACTTTTCTGGCCGCCGAGTTGGTGACTCCAAATGGCATCTGGAAAACAGAGGGCTTTCGCCATGCTGCCGCAGGCCCATGGCTTGGCGGCATGGTTCCCGGGTCCGAAGGTCTGTTGGGACTGATATGCTCGGCCAAGCTCCGCCTGCACAAAGCGCCTGAGATCATCCAAGACCGCGCATGGTTCTTTCCATCGTTTGAACGTGGCTGCGAAGCGGTGAGAGACCTGGCGCAAAACGGCCATGGCCTCGCGATGCTGCGCCTGTCGGACGAAAGCGAGTCAGACTTTCTGACGCGGTTTCGCCTTGCCGTGGCGGGCCATGCGCATGCGCCGCTGATGCAGCGGCTGGCGCTGAAGATGAAGCGCGCGCCTGACCGCCCGGCGCTGCTGATCGCCGGTTTCGAGGGCCGCCGCGCCGAATGCAATGAAACATTCACTGCGCTGGGGTCCGAGCTGCGCGCCGCTGGCGGCGTCTCGCTCGGCAGGCGGCCGGGGGATTCCTGGCGCAAAGGTCGGTATGACCTGCCCTATCTGCGCGAAAGCCTACTGTGCCGCGGCATCGGCGTTGACACATTTGAGACCGCCGCGGCATGGAGCGACCTGCCGGCGCTCAATGCGGGCGTCCGTGAAACGCTGAAGGAAATCGTCAAGACTACGCTGGGCGGGCAACCGGGCAAGGCCGCTGTCATGTGCCATCTCAGCCACTCCTATCCCGAAGGCGCCTCCCTCTATTTCACCCTGGTTTTTCCGCAGAGTGACAATCCAGCCGTCCAATGGCGGGTCATCAAGTCAGCCGTCATGGCAGCGGTTTCGGAGCTTGGCGGCACGGTCAGCCATCATCATGGCGTCGGCGCGGACCATGCGGAAATGGCGGCCTTGGACAAGGGAGCCGTGGCGCTTTCGGCCTTTCGCGCGCTCAAATCCGCCATCGATCCGGAGAACCTGATTGTCTCAGGAATTGGCAACATCCTGCGCGCCGCAAAAAAGGCCGAATAGCGGCAGCCGCCCCATCAATATGACCATATTATGTCATTGAAAAGATTGATTAAATTTATATTTTGTGACTTGCGGCGCTGCCATGTCGGAGTCTAGTTTCCACGCAGTCCGGCGGGGTGTTTCGCTGCAAGGCCATGCGCTTCGGGACCGGGCATTGAACTGAAAGGACACTGACATGAACAAGATTCTCGCAGCTTTGGTTGCTTCCGCAGCTTTCGTTTCCATGGCGTTCGCCGGCGAAATCGAAGGCGTCGTCAAGACATATGACGAGGCGACCAAGACCGTCACGCTTGAAGATGGTTCAGCTTACGTGCTGGCCGAGGGCGTGGTCGTTGAAGGCCTCGCGGCTGGCGCTAAAGTCAAAGTCACTTTCGATGACGCCACCAAGGCGGCAACCGCCGTTGAAATGGCGAAAATGTAATCCATACATCCGCGCCCAAAGCGCAGACAGGATTGACAGCGCGCGTCCGGCTCCCGGGCGCGCGTTTGCCTTGCTCCCTATAGACGATGTTTCCGTCACTGATGAACTTTCACTTGCGCATTGCAGAAAAATCGCAGAAAAAAGTGACGCTGGAGCAGGTGCTGTTTGCCGGCGCAGATGGCATCGCTGCTGCTGGAAATTTTCGCGGACCCTGTACTTGCCGCAACGTTGCGCAACTGAGGCTGCAGAGGGACTGGATTGCCATGGGCCAAATGAACGGCACCGTCAAATTTTTCAACAATGACAAAGGCTTCGGGTTCATCACACCCGACGGCGGCGGTGCGGATGTGTTTGTGCACATTTCAGCCGTGCAGGCGTCTGGCCTTTCCGGCCTTGCCGATAATCAGAAAGTTTCTTTCGACACCGAGCCGGACAAACGCGGCAAAGGGCCAAAGGCGGTCAATCTCAGCGTGGTTTGAGACTTTAAGTTTTTCACCCGCCGCTCTAAATACACCCCATGTCCCATTGGCGCGACTCACCAATCCTGGCATGGATCATGATCGTTTTGTCCTGCGGCGCGGCGCTTTCCGAGCCGCAGCCTGTGACGCCGCTCGCCGTCACGATTGACCGAATATGTTCTCTCATTGCCAAAGAAGCGGACGATAAGGGATTGCCGCGCGACTTCTTTGCAAGACTGATCTGGAAGGAAAGCCGCTTCGATCAAAATGCGGTTTCTCCAGTTGGTGCAGAGGGCATCGCCCAGTTCATGCCCGGCACGGCGAAAATTGTCGGTCTTGCTGATCCTTTTGACATTGAGCAGGCAATCCCCGCTTCCGCGGCCTATCTCGCCCGCCTGCATTCCGGGTTCGGCAACTGGGGCCTTGCCGCGGCGGCCTATAATGGCGGCGAAACCCGCGTTGGTAGGTGGCTGTCGAGCGGCGGCTTTCTGCCGCTCGAAACCGAGGATTACGTGCTCGACATCACCGGCAGAAGCGCGGATCATTTTTCGGCGCGCGGGAACGAACTGGAGCCGCGTCCGCTCGACGCAAAGCTTTCCTTTGACGAAGCCTGCCGCAAACTCCCAATTATCGC
>JANMMM010000327.1:0-4054 GCA_031373225.1 Phyllobacteriaceae bacterium
CGTTGCCGTGTTCGACATAGATGCGCAGGTCCACATTACGGCCGGACGCGGTGACGAATTCATCGCGGATCACGCCAAGGTCCGCGCCGACCAGCGCGAACAGGTAGCTGGGCTTGGGATGCGGATCATGCCATTCGGCAAAATGCCAGCCATTGGCCAAGTCTCCCGATGAGGTCAGATTGCCATTGGCGAGCAATATGGGCGCGGCGCTCTTCGGCGCTTCCACCCGCACCGAATAAACCGACAGGACATCTGGCCGATCGTAGAAGTAGGTCATCCGCCGAAAGCCCTCCGCCTCGCATTGGGTGCAATAAATGTCTTCGGCGAGATACAGCCCCGACAGCGCCTTGTTGGCGGCAGGCGAAATTTCGGTTTCAATCTCCAGCGTGAACTCGCCCGCAGGCAGATTCTGCAGCGTCAGTGCCTCCGGCGTCAGCGCATAGGCGTGGCTGCCAAGTTCGGCGTCGTCGAGACGCACGGAAATCAGCCTCAGTTCCTCACCGTCCAAAACCAGCGGCGCGTCGGGCGCGGCGCCCGCGCGGCGGTTAATGGTAAGGCGGCTCTTGACGCGCGTCTTGTGCGGATCAAGGCGGAATTCCAGCCGCGTTTCAGAAATCTCAAACGGCGTCGGCTGATATTCTTCGAGGCGGAACGTTTTGCCGGTGTCTGTGCGCATATTTCCTCGCCTTGCCGCGCCTTCCCCGGACGCTTATTGCCGCTAACTATCAGGTTTGCGACATCACATGCCACTTGAAAGGTTTACAAAGCACGGCATCTCAGCGAGATTGCGGTAATTGCCAACATCTTTCAGTCTTTGCCGGACCCTAGCGCCCGCTGGTCTGGATTTCCGGGATATTCATGAGCCAAATGATGCAGAAATTCGGCGTCGGCGCTTCCGCGCTTCGCAAGGAAGATGATTCTTTCCTTCGCGGCAAAGGGCGCTACACCGATGATATCCAAATTGAGGGCTGCCTTCGCGGCTTTGTGGTGCGCTCGCCGATTGCCAATGGAGGGTTCGAGATCGGCTCCCTGAAAGAAGCAAAGTCCGCCCCCGGCGTGCGCCTCGTCCTGACCGGCAAAGACGTCGCGCATCTCGGCGCGCTGCAATGTTTCAGAAAACCAAAGGGCGGCGTCGCGCGCGACATCCCTATCCTGTGCGAAAGAGAAGTGTCGCATGTCGGAGACGCCGTCGCCTTCATCGTCGCTGACACGCTGTTCGAGGCCCAGAGCGCGGCGGAAATGATCGACATCGACTGGCTGCCGAGACCGGCCATCGTATCCACCGCGAAGGCTCTGGACAAGGGCGCGCCGGTGGCGTCGAAAGGCCTCAAATCCAACCTCGCCTATGTCGAGCATTACGGCAGCCAAGCCAAGACCGAGCGCGCTTTCGCCAAGGCGGCGCACGTCACGCGCATCGCGTTTCACAATAACCGCCTCGTTCCGAACTATCTCGAAACCCGCGCCGCCATCGGCGAGTGGAACGCCCAGGAGGGCCGCCATGTGCTGACGTGTGGAACTCAGGGCGTCCACAATGTGCGCAAGAATCTGGCGGAGAAAGTCTTTCATATCCCTAAGAGACAGATGCGCGTCGTGACGCCTGACGTTGGCGGCGGCTTTGGACCCAAGGGCATGACCTACCGCGAATACGCCTTGGTTCTGGAAGCCGCCAAGCGGCTTGGGCAGCCGGTCAAATGGATATGTGAGCGCGGCGAGCAGTTTCTGTCGGATGCACAGGGGCGCGACAATGTGGTTGAGGCGCAAATGGCCATGGACAAGCATAGCCGCTTCCTCGGCCTGCGTGCCGTCATCACTGCCAATCTCGGCGCCTATATGCACGAATACGGCGCGCTGGTTCCCTCCTTCTGCGCCACCATGGCGACCGGCTGCTATGACATCCGCGCTGCCGATATCGAAGTGCGCGGCGTCTACACTAACACCGTGCCGGTTGACGCCTACCGCGGCGCGGGGCGTCCCGAAGCGGCCTTCATGATCGAGCGCCTCGCCGACGAATGCGCCCGCGACATGGGTCTTGCGCCCGACGAAATCCGCCGCCGCAACTTCATCAAGCCGGAAAAGTTTCCATACCGCACCCAGCTTGGAAGGCTTTACGATGTCGGGAATTTTTCCGGTCCCATGCACAAGGCGATGGAAGCCGCTGACTGGGCGGGCTTCGAAGCGCGGCTCGCGGCGTCCAAACCGACAGGCAAGCTGCGCGGCATTGGCCTTGCCTCCTATATCGAAGCCTGCGCCTTCGAAGGCTCCGAACCCGCCTTTGTCCAGCTGCGGCAGGACGGCATCGTCGAACTGCGCATCGGCACGCAGTCGACGGGGCAGGGCCACGCCACCGCTTATGCGCAGTTCGCCGCCAAAAAGCTCAATCTCGACATTTCGAAAATCGAGGTCCGCCAGGGCGACACGGACGAATTGCCGCGCGGCGGCGGCACCGGCGGCTCGCGCTCCATCCCGCTCGGCGGCGTTTCGGCAAGCAGGGCCGGCGAGGCGCTGGCGCTGAAAATCAAAAATGTGGCGGCGGACGAGTTGGAAGCCTCCAGCGCCGATATCGAGCTTCAAGACGGCATCGCCCGCATTGTCGGCACTGACCGGCGCATCTCATTTGCAGACATAGCCCGCGCCGCAAAATCTCCCGAAGACGTCGCCGCTTCCGGCGAATTTGAACAGTTCGAGGCGACTTATCCGAACGGCACGCATGTCTGCGAAGTGGAAATCGATCCGGAGACGGGCGAAACGAAAATCCTTGGCTACACAATTGTTGACGATTTCGGCCTCACCGTGAACCCGATGCTGCTGGCGGGACAGGTGCATGGCGGCGTGGCCCAGGGCGTCGGCCAGGCGCTGACTGAGGACACGATCTATTCCGACGACGGCCAGCTCCTGTCCGCGAGCTTCATGGATTATGGTATGCCGCGCGCCGACCTGTTTCCGAACCTGCATTTCGAAACCCTCAACGTGCCGTCAACGACCAACGCGATGGGCATCAAAGGCGCGGGCGAGGCCGGCTCCATCGGCGCGACGCCCGCTGTGATGAACGCAATCATCGACGCGCTCTGGCGCGGCAGGGGCATCCGCCATTTGGAAATGCCCGCCACGCCGCAGCGCGTCTGGAAGGCGATCACTGATGTTAAGACTAAATGAGCGCTGACACAGGCGACCGCCGCGAGCACCGTCCGCTGCGGGGCATCGCGCTGAAGGTCGGCGCGGTGTTCTGCTTCATCACGATGTTCACTTTTGTGAAACTGGCCGGTCAGGTTCCGCCCGGGCAGATCGTCTTCTTCCGCTCGTTCTTTGCCCTTATTCCTGTTCTCATCTGGGTGTTCGCGCGAGGCCATGGCTTCGCAGCCTTCAAGACCAACGATTTCACCGGTCATTTGTGGCGCGGCATTATCGGCGTCACCTCGATGGCACTCGGTTTTTTCGGCCTGACGCAATTGCCGCTGCCCGAAGCGGTCGCCATTGGCTACGCCATGCCGCTCATCACCGTCGTGATGGGGGCGGTTCTGTTGAAAGAGCAGGTGCGCGCCTATCGTTGGACAGCGGTTCTGGTCGGGCTGATCGGCGTCTTGATCGTCTCATGGCCGCGCCTATCGATATTCACCGACCCGGACGCCGCCAGCGTCAAAGCGGCGTGGGGCGCGCTTGCCGTTCTCGGCTCCGCCGCCTTCGCCGCAGGCGCGATGATCCAGATCCGCCGTCTGATCGGCAGGGAGCGCGCCATCACCATCGTCATCTATTTCACGCTGATTTCCGCCGCACTTGCTATCGCCTCGGTTCCTTTTGGCTGGACAGCGCTGGATAAAGAACAATGGACATATCTCATCACTGCCGGAATCATCGGGGGCATCGGTCAGATATTCCTCACCTCCTGCTACCGCTATGCCGACGTTTCGACGATTGCGCCGTTCGAATATGTCTCGCTGATCCTGTCGCTGGGCATCGGCTATGCCGTGTTTCAGGATATTCCGACCCGGCAGATGCTCATTGGCGCGCTGATTGTCGTGGGCGCGGGCCTCTTCATCATCTGGCGCGAGCACCGGCT
>JANMMM010000097.1:0-11960 GCA_031373225.1 Phyllobacteriaceae bacterium
GGAAAGCAGCAGCTTTCCCTTGCAAGTCAGAATTAAGTAAACTGTCACCGAAATTAAGCCGCAGCCCTCTCCAGCCGCGCCATGCCGCTTTCGAGCGCGGCGAAGCATGTCGCGTCAATGGCCGCCCCGACATCGGCGCGCATGATCTCCAGCGCTTTGCCGACATTCATCGCGCCCCGGTAGGGCCTCTCGGCGGTCAGTGCGTCAAAAATGTCGGCGCAGGTGATGATGCGGGTTTCGAGGCTGATTTCATCGCCCGCGATGCCGCGCGGATAGCCCTTGCCGTCGAGCCGCTCATGATGGTCACCGGCGATGCGGGCCAGCTCCTGAAAGGCTGAGATGCGCGATAGGATCATTTGGCTCTGCGCCGGGTGGCGGCGCACGGACTGCCATTCCTCGTCGGTCAGCTTGCCCGGCTTGTCGAGTATCTGGTTGGAGACGCCGAGCTTGCCGAGATCATGCAGCAGAGCGGCGCGCTTGAGGAAGCGGCGCTTTTCGGGTGACAGGCAAAGCTCTTCGGCGATCATGTCCGCGAACAGGGCGACGCGGTCGGAATGGCCGGCGGTGTAGGGGCTTTTGGAATCGACCACCTGCGCAAAGGCGGCGGCGACTTCGTCGAGATAGTCCTCGTCAACGGACTCGCCGCCCTGTTCCGGGGCAAGCCCGATGATCGTTTGCTGCAGGCCGCGCGAGCCAAGCACGCGCCAGAAGGCGGAGTTGGCGGCGGCGCGCTCGAAGGCCTGCGTCAGGAACGGCTCGAACCAAGTGCCGGAACGGTCGCGCACTTCTTTGATGGCGGCCTCCTTTCCGCCGCTGGCGTTGAAAATGTCGGCCACCTGCGACAGCAGCGCGATGCGGGCGAAGGGCGAAATGGCGTCACCCGCAAGCCCCACAGGCTTGCCGCTGCCGTCCCAATGCTCGTCGAGATCCATGATGCCGCGCGCCACTTCTTCCGGGAAGCGCATCTGCCGGACAATTTCGGCCCCGCGCTGGCAGCGCGTCTCGATGAGTTCGCGGGAAATCTGGCCGCCCTGCGTGACAATGGTGAGCAGCGAGCGGAAGCGCTCAGACATGCCGGCCTTCATGCCGGTGTGGGAGAGGACGAAGCGCAATATTTGCGGCAGCGAGTCGTTGACGGATTTAATGTCGCGTTTGAACGTCAGGTCGTCGGCCAGATACAGCTGACAGATACGCGCCGCGTTGGACGAGCAGCCAATGTCCTTGAGCAACAACGTGTAATAGAGATGCGCCAGCTCTGCGTCCTCCAAGCCCGCCTCGCGGCCGATATTCAGCCCGATCCAGGCGCAGCGCACGCCATGGCCCTCCGGCTGGCCCTCGGTCATGTCGAGCGCGTGGCTGAGCGAGGAGACAAGTTCGGCTCGCGTGATCGATGTGAGCTTGGTCTGCGTTTCCTGCATGTTTCGTGGCCCTTATGGTTAGCGGAATCATAACGCCAATGAGTTGACGAATTCTGACCAAGCGCCTCACAGGCCATTCACAATCAATTGTGCCGCTTCCGGTTGACCCGCCGCGCCCTACATGATCAACCGACCCCACAATTTGAACAAGGAATGGTCCGTGAAAAAACTCCTTATATCAGCCGGGATTGTCCTCGGAATTGCTTCAAGCGCCCATGCCGCCGACCCCGATCCGTCCAACTGGGCGTCCGTATTGTCGGACGCCAAGGGCGAGACGGTCTATTTGAACGCCTGGGGCGGGGCGGAGAATATCAACGCCTATATCGCCTGGGCCGGCTCCGAGCTGGACAAGCGCTATGGCGTCAAGCTGGTGCATGTGAAGCTGGATGACACGGCCAACGCGGTCGCCAAAGTCGTCGCCGAGAAAGCCGCCGGCAAGAATGAGGGCGGCTCGGTTGACCTGATCTGGATCAATGGCGAAAACTTCGCTTCGATGAAGAAGCAGGGCCTCCTGTTTTCGCCGAACTGGGCCGAGAAGCTGCCGAACTGGCAGTTTGTCGACGCCGCCAACAAGCCGACGATCCGCACGGATTTCACCATTCCGGTCGAGGGACTGGAATCGCCCTGGGGCATGGCCAAGCTGGTGTTCTTCTACGACAGCGCCCGCACCAAGCCTGACAGCCTGCCGAAATCATCCGTGGAGCTGGTGGAATGGGCGGCGAAGAATCCCGGGCGCTTCTCCTATCCGCAGCCACCGGATTTCATCGGCTCCTCGTTCCTGAAACAGGTGCTGAGCGAAACCATCGCCGACAAGAGCAAGCTGCTCGCGCCTGTCGATGAGGCGAAGTTTGCGGAAGAGACCGCGCCGATGTTCGCGCTGCTCGACAAATTGCAGCCCAACCTCTGGCGGCAGGGCAAGACGTTTCCCAAGAATTATCCCGACATGAAACGGCTGATGAACGATGGCGAGCTTGACATCACCTTCGCCTTCAACCCGGCGGACGCGACGGCGGGCATCGCGGCGGGCGAACTGCCCAACACAGTGCGCTCGTTCATCTTTCCGGGCGGCACGCTGGGCAACACGCATTTTGTCGGCATTCCTTACAATGCCAATGCCAAAGCCGGCGCGCTGGTTGTCGCCGATTTCCTGATTTCGCCGGAAGCGCAGGCGCGCAAGCAGGACCCGAAAGTCTGGGGCGACCCGACCGTGCTGAACATCGCCGCGCTGCCGGAGGCCGACAAGGCGGCGTTCGCTTCGCTGGACCTCGGCGTCGCGACGCTGAAGCCGGAAGAGCTCGGCAAGGCGCTCGACGAGCCGCATCCAAGCTGGATGGAGCGGGTGGAGACGGAGTGGAAGCGGCGCTACGGCGCGGCGAACTAGGCGGGCGGGAGGATTAGCTTGCACGCTCGACGCTGCCCCTCATCCGACCCTTCGGGCCACCTTCTCCCCGTAAGGACGGGGAGAAGGGAAGAGCGGCGGCCCTTCCCTTCTCCCCGCCTCTTGCGGGGAGAAGGTGCCCGAAGGGCGGAAGAGGGGCAGCGCCGAGGTTCCGAAATTGGCCACCGGGCGCTGAATAAATGAACTCCGGCGACAAGGCTCTCGCAACCGCATCCGCCGCAGCCCCGGTCATCGTGGCTCTTCTCCTGACCGCCCCCATCCTCGCCGGTCTCGCCGGAACCCTCATCCCCGCCTTCGGCTATTTCCCGGCTCTCGGCGGCGACACATTTAATCTCGGCGGTTTCCGGATGCTCATGGCAGAGCCGGGAATATGGATGTCGGTTTTCCTGTCGCTGTTCACCGGCCTTGCGGCGACTGCGCTCTCGCTCGCCATTGTCGCTGCCGCCATCGGGGCGGGCGGCGGCACCAGAACATTTGCGTGGCTGACGCGGCTAATCTCGCCGCTGCTCGCGGTGCCGCATGCAGCGGCGGCGTTCGGGTTTCTGTTTCTGTTTTCGCCGTCCGGGTTTTTGTCGCGGCTCATCTCGCTGGAACTGACGGGATGGCAGCGCCCGCCGGATATTCTCATCCCAAATGACGCGTGGGGCCTGTCGCTGATTGCCGGACTGGTTCTCAAAGAAGTGCCGTTCCTTCTGCTCATGGCGTTGGCGGCAAGGGGGCAGGTGAAGATGGCGGAGAGCCGCCAGCTCATCGCCTCATTCGGCTATGGGCGGCTGGCCGGATTCTTGCTCGGCATCTGGCCGCTTCTGTACAGGCGCATACGGCTGCCGGTGTTCGCGGTTCTGGCCTTCTCAGTCAGCGTCGTCGATGTCGCCGCCATTCTAGGGCCGACAAATCCGGCGACGCTCGGCATGCGGCTGGTCGGCTGGATGAATGATCCGGATCTGTCGATGCGCTTTGCGGCGTCGGCGGGCGCGGTGTTTTTGGTGATCGTCACACTGGTTTCAATCATAGTCTGGCTGGGTTTGGAGAGAATCGGCGGCATGTGCCTGCACGGGCAGTGCGGCACGGGCAGGCGCTTCGCGCGCGACGGCCTGGCGCGGAAGCTTGGACTGAGCCTTGCCGGTCTTGTCGCCTTATTCAATCTGGCGGGGCTGGCGCTGCTGGCGCTGTGGTCCGCCGCGGGCCTTTGGCAGTTTCCCGATGCGGTTCCCTCGGGGATCACACTGAAATCATGGATGGCCGCTTTGCCGCAGCTGAGCGGACCGCTGGCGACAAGCCTTGCCACCGCTATTCTATCAACCGTCATCTCGCTGGTTCTCGTTGTTCTTCTTCTGCAGCGCGCGGGCGATACGGGCCGTGAAATGAAGGCGGGACAGTGGCTGCTCTATGCGCCGTTGATCGTGCCGCAGGCATCGTTCCTGTTCGGCCTCCAGCTTCTGGTGCTAGGCTCGTCAATCTCAGTTTCGTTGCCGCTGCTGGTTTTCAGCCATCTGATCTTTGTCCTGCCCTATGTGTTCCTGTCGCTTAGCGATCCATGGCGCGGCTTTGACACGCGCTTCGAACACATTGCCTTTGGCCTTGGGCGCTCGCGCTGGGATGTGTTCTGGAAGGTGCGGCTCGCCATGATGCTGGGTCCGGTTTTGACGGCGCTGGCGGTCGGGTTCGCCGTATCAATCGGGCTTTATCTGCCGACTGTGCTGATTGGGGCGGGCAGGCTGCCGACGATCACCACCGAGGCGGTGGCGCTGGCGTCGGGCGGCAACAGGCGGGTCATTGGCGTCTATGCGTTTCTGCAGACGCTGCTGCCTTTCATGATGTTCCTGACTGCCTCGGCGATCCCCTCGTTGCTTTTTGCCAACCGCCGCGCCATGAGACACTAGTTTCAAAAGGCGTGCGATGGCTGACGGTCTTGTCCTCGAAAATGTGGCGATTGCGCTTGGCGGCAAGACGCTGCTCGCTGTAAACGCTCATGTGCAAAAGGGCGCGGTGCTGACGATCATGGGGCCGTCCGGCTCCGGCAAGTCATCGCTGCTGGCCCTCATCGGCGGCTTTCTCGATCCCGTTTTCACCGCATCGGGACGCGTGATTGCAGACGGCAAGGTTCTCACCGATCTGCCGCCGCAGGACCGCCATGCGGGGATATTGTTTCAAGACCCGCTGCTGTTTCCGCACATGTCGGTTGGCGGCAATCTGGCATTCGCGCTGTCGGCGGAATTCAAAGGGCGCGCGGCCCGGCGGGAGCGGTGCGAGTTTGCGCTGGAGAATATCGGCCTTGGCGGGTTTTACGACCGCGATCCGGATTCGCTTTCCGGCGGGCAGAAGGCGCGGGTGGCGCTGGCGCGGGTGCTTCTCTCCGAGCCGCGCGCGCTTCTCTTGGACGAGCCGTTCTCTAAGCTCGACATGGAGCTGCGCGGCCAGATGCGCGAGCTGGTGTTTGACAAGGCGAAAGTGCGCGGCCTGCCGATGATCCTTGTGACGCATGACCCGTCGGACGCGGCGGCGGCGGGCGGCGAGATTCTGCGGATCGGATGATGGCCGCCTTGCCAAATCTGCCGGTGACGGACAGGCTTGACGCGCTGAAATCGGCTCTCGCCGAAAATGGCAGCGCCGTGCTTGTGGCGCCGCCGGGAGCGGGAAAGACGACGCTTGTGCCGCTGGCTTTGCTCGATGCTCCATGGCGCGGGGACGGCATGATCGTGCTGCTCGAGCCTCGCCGCCTCGCCGCCCGCGCCGCCGCAAGGCGGATGGCCGAACTGCTCGGCGAAGAGGTTGGGCAGACAATCGGCCACCGGATGCGGCTCGACACAAAAGTGTCTTCGAAGACGCGGATTCTCGTGGTCACAGAGGGCGTGTTCGCGCGGATGGCGCTGGATAATCCGGAGCTGAAGGGCGTCGCCGCCGTCATTTTCGACGAGTTTCACGAGCGCAGCCTCGATGCGGATTTCGGTCTGGCCCTGGCGCTCGACATCAAATCCGGCCTGCGCCCGGACCTGCGCCTATTGGTCATGTCCGCGACGCTGGACGGCGCAAGGGTGGCTCAGCTTCTCGATGGCGCGCCGGTGATCGAAAGCCTCGGCCGCGCCTTTCCGGTGGACATCCGCCATCAGGACCGGCGCGCTGAGGAGAAGATCGAAGAGGCGATGGCGCGGACAATCCGCGCGGCGCTCGCGGACGAACACGGCGACATTCTCGCCTTTCTTCCCGGCACGCGCGAGATCAACCGTGTTGCTTCCCTGCTTGAAAACCGCGTTGCGGAGAATGTGCTGATCGCCCCGCTGTATGGCGCGCTGTCCACTCAGGAGCAGGACGCCGCCATCCGGCCGTCGCGCCCAGGCCAGCGCAAGGTCGTTTTGGCGACATCGGTGGCGGAGACCTCGATCACCATCGACGGCGTCACCATTGTCATTGACAGCGGCCTGCAGCGATTGCCGAAATTCGAGCCCGGCTCCGGCCTGACGCGGCTGGAGACCGTGCGTGTGTCGAAAGCCTCGGCGGACCAGCGCGCCGGACGGGCGGGGCGCACCGCGCCGGGCGTTGCGATACGGCTCTGGAGAAAAGAGCAGACGGCGGCGCTGCCTGATTTCACGCCGCCGGAAATACTGGAGGCTGATCTCAGCGGGTTGGTTCTTGACGCCGCCGAATTTGGCGTCACGGAATTGAGCGTGCTGAAATTTCTCGACGCGCCGCCCGCGCCGGCGCTGAACGAGGCGCGCATTCTGCTGCGTGAACTGAACGCGCTGGATGCAAATGGTCGCCTTACCGCGACTGGCAAATCGATGCGCAAACTCGCCTTGCCGGTGCGGCTGGCGCACATGGTTGTCAAGGCGAGCGATGCGGCCCAGGCGGCGGAGCTTGCTGTGCTTCTGAGCGAGCGCGGCCTCGGCGGCAATGACGCGGACCTTGATCTGCGCTGGACAAATTTCCGCCGCGACCGCTCTCCCAATGCAAACGCGGCGCGCGGCCTGGCGCGGCAGATCGCGTCGAATTTTCCGAAGGGCAATTCAGAGTCAGTTAGCGCGGGCGAACTCTTGCTTCTCGCTTATCCCGACCATGCCGCCAAGGCGCGCGGCAGACCCGGCCAGTTTCTGCTGGCCAGCGGGCGCGGGGCGGAGATCGACCCGGCGCACCCGCTTGCGGCCAAGCCCTGGATTGTCGTTGCGGATATGCAGGGGACGGCGGACCGGATGCGGATATTGGCGGCGGCTGAGGTTTCCGAGGCTGCCGTCCTAGACGTGCTTTCAGCGAAAGTGGACGCCGATGAGTCCGTAAGCTTCGACGCGGCCAAACGCGCGCTGCGGCGGCGCAGGACCGTCCGGCTCGGCGCGGTCACCATTCAAGAGCGGATGCTTGCCGCGCCAACGGGTGAGGCCGCTGATGCGGCGATGATTGAGGCGGTGCGGGCTCACGGGCTTGGCATGATCGAGTGGCCTAAGGAAGCTCTCGTTTTAAGGAAGCGCCTCGGATGGCTGCACAGGGCACTGGGCGAACCTTGGCCGGATGTCTCGGATGCGGCGCTCTTGGCTCGGCTCGACGAATGGCTGCGGCCTTGGCTGAACGGCATCAGCGAGCTGTCAAAACTGCCCGCTCATTCGCCGGCCGAGGGGCTGCGCGCCCTTGTGCCTTATGATCGTCGGCGAAAGCTGGACGAGTATGCGCCGACCCATTTCACTGTGCCGACCGGCTCGAACATTCCGATCCGGTATGAGGATGAGGACCTGATTCTTGCCGTTCGGGTGCAGGAGCTGTTCGGGCTGAGGGTCCATCCCTCCATTGCCGATGGCAAAGTGCCGCTGCTGCTCGAACTGCTCTCTCCCGCGCACCGGCCAATTCAGCTGACGCGCGACCTGCCCGGCTTCTGGCGCGGCTCTTGGGCGGATGTGCGCGCCGACATGCGCGGACGCTATCCAAAACATGTCTGGCCGCAAGACCCGGCCCAAGCCGCGCCGACCGCAAGGGCCAAGCCGCGCGGCACGTGACAATGCGGGCACTTGGAGCGCGGCCAACTTTGCCGCATAGAGTGAGGCATGAGCACAGACCTCGAAATTCTTGACCGCACGCGACCGCAGCGTCTGCGCCTGTCGACGCTGATAAAACTGCGCTGGCTCGCCGTGGCGGGGCAGACGGCGGCAGTTTTGTTCGTCGCCTACTGGCTGGGTTTTCCTTTTCCGGTCAGCACCTGTCTGGCGCTGATCGCCGCCGCGGCTTGGCTGAACCTTTTTCTAGGCTGGCGCTATGCACCGACCGTGCGGGTGTCGCCCTGGGCGGCATTTGCAGTGCTGACATTTGACGTGCTGCAGCTGGCGGGGCTTTTGTATCTGACCGGCGGCATGACAAATCCGTTCGCGATTCTCGTCATTGTCCCGGCGATCATTTCGGCGACGTCGCTGCCAATGCGGCTCACGGCGGCGCTGGCGGCGGTGGTTATTGTCTGCGTCAGCCTGCTGGCGTTTTACCATTTGCCACTGCCCTGGTATGAAGGGCTGGTGCTGGCGACGCCGTTTGTGCTGGTCGCTGGCACGCTGGCGTCCGTCATGGCGAGTCTGATTTTCACCTCGATCTATGTCTGGCGCGTGGCGGAGGAGGCGCGGCTGCTTGCCAGCGCCTTGGCGGCGACGGAGCTGGTGCTGCAGCGCGAGCAGCATATCACGCAACTTGACGGCCTCGCCGCCGCCGCCGCGCACGAGCTTGGCACGCCGCTCGCCACCATCGCGCTCGTCGCCAAGGAGCTCGACATTGCGATCCGCGCAGGCGAGGCGCACAAGGAAGATGTTGAGCTTATCCGCTCGCAGGCGGCGCGCTGCCGCGACATTCTGCAGCGCCTGTCGAACCGCTCGATTGACAGCGAGAACCATCTGACGCGACTGCCGCTGTCTTCGCTGATTGAAGAATCGGTCGATCCCCACCGTAATTTCGGCGTGGTGATCGAAACCGCCATCGGCGCGCATACCGGCGCCGAGCCGGTGCTGAAGCGCAGCGCGGGCATCACTTACGGGCTTGGAAATCTTGTTGAAAACGCCGTCGATTTCGCCAAGGGCAATGTGAAAATTGAAAGCGGCTGGAGCGAAAAGGACATCAGTATCCGCATCAGCGACGACGGACCGGGCTTCCCGCCTGATATTCTCGACAGGATCGGCGAACCCTATGCGCAAAGCCGCATCCGCAGCGAGCGCAAGGGCGGCGGCGGGCTGGGGCTGGGCCTGTTCATCACCAAGACATTGCTGGAGCGCTCCGGCGCGGTTTTGAAGTTTTCCAACGGCGGCGGCTTGAATGAAGGGGCGCGGATCAGCGTTATCTGGCCGCGCAAGAACATGGATGTCGGAAATTTGTGATTTGCGGTAGTAATGCCGAACCGCAGCGCTACATGAGGTTTATGATGATTGAAACAAGCACTCTTGACCTTGAAAAAATCGGCGCAGACCGCAGCCTGCTGTTAGTGGACGACGACAAGCCGTTCCTGACCCGGATGGCGCGGGCGATGGAGGCGCGCGGCTTTGACGTGCGCGCGGCGGACAGCGTCGAGACCGGCGTCGCGTCTGCGCGCGCCCTGCCGCCGGCCTTTGCAGTGGTCGATTTGCGGCTCGGCGACGGCAACGGGTTGACAATCATAGAGGCGGTCCGCGAAAAGCGGCCTGACGCAAAAATCATCGTGCTCACCGGCTATGGCAACATCGCCACCGCCGTGACCGCCGTGAAACTCGGCGCGGTGGACTATCTCGCCAAGCCAGCCGACGCGGACGAAGTTTTCGCCGCCCTGACGCAAAAGGCCGGCGAGCGGGCGGAGCTGCCGGAAAACCCGATGTCCGCCGACCGGGTGCGCTGGGAGCATATCCAGCGGGTTTACGAGATTTGCGAGCGCAATGTTTCAGAGACGGCGCGCAGGCTGAATATGCACCGGCGGACCTTGCAGCGGATACTGGCGAAGCGCGCGCCGAAATAGTCACTCCCGCCCTTCCGGCACGTCCGGTATCTCCACCCCCGCCAGCTCCGCCAGCGTCAGCCGGTTGGCGCCGAGTCGGGCATAGCGCAGCGTCAGCGCCTTGCGGGTGGCGGGGGCCAGCTTCTCGTGCGGGGCTTCGCGGATGATCTCCGCGCCGTAACCGTCGGAGAGGATGAAGCCGCACTCCTGCGGGAAAATCTCCGCCGGAACGTCGGGCAGCGTGGCGAAGAACAGCCGGTCGCAGTGCTGGCGGTAATCCGGCCATTTATTGTCGACCCGGAAATCCTCGATGGAGGATTTGATTTCGACGATCCAGAACTCACCCTTTTGCGTCAGCGCAATCAGATCCGCCCGGCGCCCACTGGTGAGCGGCATTTCGGCGAGCATGGAATGGCCAAACGACCAGAGCAGCCGCTGCACGCCGCGCCGCACGGTCAAAGCCCGCTCGGACTGCCGGCCGTCGATCAAAGGGTTGTGGCGCTCGGGGAGGATAATGGGCATGGATCAGGCGGCTAACTCGAAGTCCATTTCGGCGGTGATCTTTTTCCACGGCACTCGGATTTTTGAGTCTGCCTGCTTCTCAATGAGGCCCGCATCGATGAGCGCTGTGACATCCGCATGGACGCCCCGGCAATCCCGGCCCAGAAGCTGCGAAAGCGCTCTGATGGAGCTTGCGCCCGACTGCCGAAGCGCGCGCAGCAGCGACCAGCGGTTAGGAGTGATGATTCGAAGGAATTGTTCCATCGTCTCGTAAGAAATTGTCGCCGGTCCAGCCGAAAAGTCGCCCTTGTCAATCTTCACCGCCCTTTTTACGGCAGATGCGAAAAACGCCTCCCTGCTCTCAACTTTGATTTTGACTTCGTCCATTGCCAGTCTCCTTCCCGCAGGTGCCCAACACCGTGGGCGCCGTCATCCCGGAATCGCGCAGCGATATCCGGGACCCACTCCGCGAACCTATCCCGTTATATCCCAGCGCCGCGCCAGCGCGTCAACACTCTGGAATGGGTCCCGGATCGGCTTCGCCGTCCGGGATGACGATGCACGCGAGCTGTTCCTTACCAATCCCCTAACAAACATGCTTAATCGCCCGTTAACCGCCCCGCGCTATCACACCCGCATTGAATCTGACCGGACCATGCGGGGACGAATATGCGCGGGAAACTGCTTTTTTCTGGAATGATGCTGGCCGCTGCGGCGCTGTCGGGCTGTTCGACATCGGGAAGCCCCGGCTTTCTCGGCGCGAACTATGGGGCGCGGACGGATGCAGGGTATAATCTGCCTTCGATCCCGACCGGCAAGGTGCCGCTGAAATATCAGCGCCAGAAAGTTGACTACGCCACCAAGGAAAAGCCCGGCACGATCATTGTCGACACCGGCGCGCGGCACCTGTTTTTTGTCATGACGAACGGCAAGGCGATGCGCTACGGCATCGGCGTCGGCAAACAGGGCTTTGAATGGCGCGGCACGGCGCGGATCGCCTTGAAGCGCGAATGGCCGACCTGGACGCCGCCGAAGGAAATGATCGGCCGCAGGCCGGACCTCGCCAAATTTGCGGGCGGCATGGAGCCGGGCCTGAAAAACCCGCTCGGCGCGCGGGCCATGTATCTGTTCAACAAGAGCGGCGATTCAGGCTACCGGCTGCACGGGACGCCGGAATGGTGGTCGATCGGCAAAGCTATGTCGTCCGGATGTATCCGGCTCTTGAACCAGGACATTATCGATCTCTACAAGCGCGCCTCGGTCGGGGCGAAAGTGATCGTCAAATAGGGTTAGACCGCCTCAACCTCGCGCACTTCCGGCACGAAATGCTTCAAGAGGTTCTGGATGCCGTGCTTCAGCGTCGCTGTTGACGACGGGCAGCCGGCGCAGGAGCCTTTCATGTTGAGAAAAACCGTGCCGTCCTTGAAACCTTTGAACGTGATGTCGCCGCCGTCCTGCGCCACGGCGGGGCGCACACGCGTTTCCAGCAGTTCTTTGATCGTCAAAACGATCTCGGTGTCGCCTTCATCGAAAAACTCGGCGTCCGATGTCTTTGGCGTCATGACAGAGCCGGAAACCATGACCGGCTCGCCGGACATGAAATGCTCCATGATCGTGCCGAGCACGGCGGGATTCAGATGCTGCCATTCCGGGCCGTCGGCCTTGGTGACGGTGATGAAATCATGGCCGAAAAACACGCCGTTCACCGACGGGATGCCGAACA
>JANMMM010000155.1:0-13861 GCA_031373225.1 Phyllobacteriaceae bacterium
TCTTGCGGGGAGAAGGTGGCCCGAAGGGTCGGATGAGGGGCAGCTCCGAGGTTGGAATGAGAACCTGCGCTTTCAGTCAAGCGGGCCAATAAATGGAACCCGTCAATCTCAAGAAGCTGAATGCCGCCCGCCGCGAACGCATCGCCGCCGTGCTCGTCACCGAATTTTCTGAAAGCCGCGACCGCGTGGTGCGCGAGGGCGATCAAGTGGCGGGCGAGCTGGGCGCCGCTATTGAAAATGCGTTCCGCTCCGGAAAATCAGGCGTTGCGTCCGTGGACGGCAAGGAATTCTTTCTCAACGTCCACCTGCCGCCGCCGCGGATCGTCGTGATCGGCGCCGTGCACATTTCCCAAGCCCTTGCGCCGATTGCCAAGATCAGCGGCTATGACCTTGAAATCATCGATCCGCGCACCGCATTTGCGACGCCGGAGCGCTTCGCTGGGACGGCGCTCAGCGCGGAATGGCCGCAGGGTGTTTTGAAGACCAAGCCGCTTGACGCCTACACGGCGCTGGTTGCCGTGACACATGATCCGAAAATCGACGATTTCCCGATCATCGCGGCGCTCAAGACCAAATGCTTTTACATCGGCGCGCTGGGAAGCCGGAAGACCCATGCCAAGCGCGTTGAGCGCCTGAAGGATGCCGGGATCGGGGAGGCGGATATCGCCCGCATCCACGCCCCCATCGGCCTCGACATCGGAGCCTCAAGTCCCGCCGAAATCGCCGTCGCCACCATGGCGCAGATCATTTCGGCCTTCCGCAAGCGGGACCTTTCTAATTGAAATTCGGTCCGGTTCCCGTTGATGAGGCGGAAGGCTGCATTCTCGCGCATGGCACCATGGCGGGGGCGGGGAAAATCAAAAAGGGCACACGGCTTGCCAAGAACCATATCGAGGCGCTGAAAGCTAATGGCATCTCTGATGTGATCGCGGCGCGGCTTGATCCGGGCGATCTGAGCGAAGACGAGGCGGCGGCGCGGCTCTCGAAAGCCGTTAGCGGCGACAACATTGAATGCGCACTCGCCGCGACTGGCCGCGTCAACCTCTACGCCAAAGCGAACGGGCTTTTCGTCGTGGACAAAGCAAGCGTTGACAAGCTGAACCGGCTTGATCCCGGCATCACGTTTGCGACGCTGCCAGAGTTTTCGCCTGTGGCAAAGGGACAGATGGCGGCGACGGTAAAAATCATTCCCTTTGCGGTGAGCGGGGCTTTGACCGCAGCTGTCGAGGCCGAGTTTGCCGCACTGGCCTTGAAGAAGATCAAGATAGCCGCCTTCTCGCCGCGGATGATCTCCGTCATCTCCACCCTTCTTCCCGGCCTGAAGCCCAGCGTCATCGACAAGACGCTACACGTGCTCAAGGCGCGGCTGGCGGCGTCGGGCTCGGCGCTGTCCGGCGATGTCCGGGTGCGCCACGAGGAGCAGGCGGTGGCAGACGCCATTCTTCAAGAGCGGGACAAAGGCAGCGAACTAATCGTTGTTTTCGGCGCTTCGGCCGTGGTGGACGCAGACGATGTCATTCCAGCTTCCATCCGCCTCGCTGGCGGCGCGGTCGAACATGTCGGCATGCCGGTGGACCCGGGCAATCTGCTCGTGCTCGGCCAGCTCGGCGGCGTGCCAATCATCGGCGCGCCGGGCTGCGCGCGCAGTCCGAAGGAGAACGGATTTGACTATGTTTTGAATCGGTTGCTGGCAAATATTCCAGTGACGCCGCAGGATATCACCGGCATGGGCGTCGGCGGGCTTTTGATGGAAATCCCAAGCCGTCCCCAGCCGCGCGAGATTGCAAAGGCGGTGAGGAAAATCAATGTGGCGGCCTTGATCCTCGCCGCCGGACAATCCCGCCGCTCGGGTTCAACACACAAGCTGCGCGCCACTTTTGGCGGTGTGCCGCTCTTGCGGCGAACGTGCGGGATGGTGATTGAGGCGGGATTTTCCAATGCCCTCGTTGTTCTGGGTTACGAACACGAAGACTTCGCCGCCCAGCTCGCTTCCCTGCCGGTCGCGACAGTATTCAACCCGCTGTTTGCCGATGGCCTGTCCACGTCCCTGCAGGCGGGCATTCAGGCGCTTGGCCCGGACGCCGATGGCGTTTTGGTCATGCTCTCCGACATGCCCGCGCTGACCGCCGCCGACATCGCCAAGCTCACAGACGCCTTCAAGCGCGCCGGCGGCGGCGCCATCGTGCGCGCCACAGACCATGGCAAGCGCGGCAATCCGGTCATCCTGCCGCGCGCCGTATTCCCGGAGATCCTCAAGCTGCGCGGCGATGTCGGGGCCAAGCCGATTGTGGAAGGGTTCGAGGGCAGGGTAATCGATGTCGAGATCGGCGCGGCTGCCCGTCAGGATGTGGACACAGAGGCGGCAATCCGCGCGGCAGGCGGCGTCTCAAGCCCCTGACCGCCGCCCCGCCTTCGCCTCGCCCGAACACCGCTCCGAGCAATATTTCACCTCTTCCCAGTTCTTAGCCCATTTCTTCCGCCAGACCATCGGCCTGCCGCAATGGGCGCAGGGTTTGGCGGGGAGATCGGCTTTTTTGGGTTTTGACGGCATTTTTCAACCATAGCGCCCCGCGCGGCGAAAACAACAAAGGCCGCCCCTTCGGGCGGCCAATGCTGCTTCCTTCTTTTTGGTCTTGCTTAGAAGATGAAGTCGTCGGCGTTCAGGTTCGCGGCATGGACGCCGTCGAGGTGGATCGAGCCGCCATCGATATGGAAGGTGATGCCCGAGCCGTCGTCGGTTGCGCCCGCCATGAGCGAGGCAAAGCCGCTGACGCCTTGGCTCATCAGCCAGACGCGGTCGGTGCGGCCGGCGCCTGCTTCAAAGCCGTAAATCACATCGTCATTGACCGTGCCGGCGAATTCGAACACATCCTGGCCCGCATCGCCCCAGAGCTGGTCATTGCCAACGCCGCCTACAAGGTAGTCATTGCCCGCGCCGCCATGCAATTCGTCATTGCCTTCGCCGCCGACCAGCCGGTTGATCTTGGTGTCACCGGTGAGCACGTCTCCGAACTTGGATCCGTAGACATATTCGACATTCTTGTAAGTGTCGCCCTTGGCTTCGCCTTCCTGGCCGCCGTCAACCAGCGAGACCACGACTCGCTCCGCCGCGCCCTGATAGTCAGCCGCGTCGCGGTCGCCGAGGCCGCCGTCGAGCACATCCGCGCCGAGGCCGCCGACCAGAATGTCATTGCCTTCATGGCCGGAAAGCACGTCGTCACCCGCCGCGCCGTTCAGCCTGTTGTCGCCGGCGCTGCCGGTGAGCTTGTCGTTGAGGGCAGAGCCCAGAATGTTTTCGACATTGAACAGCGTGTCGCCCTGCGCTTCGCCGCCAAGGCCGACGCCGAGCTTGAGATTGACGGTCACGCCATAGTCGGAAGATGTGTAATCGGCTGTGTCGATGCCGTTGCCGCCGTCGAGAATGTCAGCGCCATAGCCGCCGAGCAGCATATCGTCGCCGCCAAGTCCATAGAGCTTGTCGAGGCCAGAACGGCCGACGAGGCGGTTGACACCATTGTCGCCAGTCAGAACGTCGTTGAACATCGAGCCGTGCAGATGTTCGATATTGATGAGCGTGTCGCCCTCAGCATCGCCGCCGAGTCCGGTTCCCGCCAGAAGGCTCACAGTAACGCCCGTTGCCGAGTCCACATATTCGGCTACGTCGTCGCTTGCCGCGCCGCCGTCCAAAAGGTCTGCGCCCGAGTTTCCGGTGAGGAAATCCTTGTCTGCGCCGCCATAGAGCTTGTCGCCGCCGTCACCGCCCTTGAGCGTATCGGAGCCGTCTTCGCCTCGCAGCACATCCGCGCCAGCCTCGCCGGACAAAGTGTCCTTGCCCGCGCCGCCGGTCGACGTGTCGTCGCCAGCGCCGGAAACAATGCTGTCATCGCCTGCGCCGCCGTCCGCAACGTCGCTGCCGAGGCCGCCACTCATCGAGTCATTGCCATCGCCGCCAAACAGCTGGTCGTCGCCGGCATCGCCATTGACGCTGTCATTGCCGAGACCGCCGAACAAAATGTCGACGCCGTCGCCGCCATTGATGAAATCGCTGCCCGCATCGCCCCAAATTGTGTTTGCGGAAGCGTTGCCGAACAGCGAGTCGCCAAACAGCGAGCCATACAGATTTTCGATGGAAGAGAATTTGTCGCCAGCGGCATGGCCGCCGGACGCTGCGCCGGTCAGGAGATTGACATTCACTGCGGCGTCAGAGCCGAGATATTTGGCCGTGTCGGTTCCCGCGCCGCCGTCGAGCTGGTCATTGCCCGCGCCGCCTTCAAGAACGTCATCGCCGTCATTGCCATTCAGCTTGTCATTGTCCGCGCCGCCTTCGAGCACATCATTGCCCGCGCCGCCGTTCAAAACGTCTGTGCCCGCCGCGCCGCGCAGAATGTCGCTGCCTGCATCGCCATTGACCGTGTCGTGGCCATCGCCGCCGTCGGCAACATCATTGCCGTCGCCGCCGTTGACAACGTCATTGCCGGCGTCGCCGGACAGATTGTCCGCGCCGGCACCGCCGAACACATCGTCATTGCCGTCGCCGCCGGAGACAAGATCGCCGCCGTCGCCGCCATAGACTTTGTCATTGCCTTCTTCGCCGTACACGTCGTCATTGCCGCCGCGCCCGTCGAGCTGGTCGTTGCCGCCGCGGCCCCAGAACTGGTTGCGGCCCGCCTCTCCATAGAATTCGTCATTGGCGGAGCCGCCGATGAGGTTTTCGATGCTGATGAACGTGTCCTTGTATTGCGACGTGCCGGTGGCTAGGTCGATTTTCAAGGCGTAGTTCTGAAAAATGGTGCCGTCGACCTTGTACGTGTCGATGCCGGCGCCGCCTTCATAATAGTCGCCGTTGCCCTCGTCCCATTCGGCAAGGAAAATGTCATTGCCGTCGCCGCCATACATTTTGTCGGTGCCGTAATTGCCCGTCAGAATGTCGTCGCCGAGGCCGCCATAGATAATGTCGTTGCCAACGCCGCCATCGATCACATCATTGCCGTCGAGGCCGTTGATCGTGTCCGCCAACGCGGTCCCCAAAATCGTGTCATTGGCATTTGTGCCATTTATTACGGGCATTCTTTTTCTTCCCTGATAGGACGTGAACTCACACTTGTGGGTCATCCTATACAGGGGAAGTTTGAAACCCGTGTTTAGTTTATGATTAAAATTGCAATGAATTCAATATGTTAAAAGAAGTATTGAGGCAATGCGCGCAATTTTATCTGTTTTGAGAAACGTCCGGAAGTCCGCGCCGCGCGGCACACAGCGCTATCGGTTGACGTCAGAAGTCAGCTCGGCGTTTTCGCGCAGCGAGGCGAGCGTGGCGTCAATGGCGGCAAGTTCCCCGCTCAGCGATATCACGTCCACTTCGGCAATCAGCCGCGCGGCGGCAAGCTCGATCCGGTCGGTGCCGCGCAGTTCGCCGAGCGTTCCGCGCGCGCTCGCAAGCGCGGCAGCGATGGCCTGGCGCGACGCGCGCAGCGTCTTGAGGTTCGTCTTGATGTTCTCCTCGCCCTGCGCCGCGCGCCAGACAATGCCCGTGTAGGGCTCATTCAGCGCTTCCAAGCGCGCGCGCATCGCCTCTTCTTCATAGCGGCGCCGTGCAGGACCAAGCGCCCCGAGCCGCACACCTACGGACACTTTGCCATAATAATTGGCCTCGCCCGAGGAAATGGTCAAAAGCGCGTCGTCCTTGCGCGTCCAGCCGGTTTCAAGATTCAGACTGACCGCGTTCAGCGAGCGCATCCGCGCATTCGACGCCTGCAGCGCTTCCTCGGCCTGCTGCAGCCTTGTCGCGGCATCGGCGATTATCAGCGATTTCCCGCCTTCTGCCGCATTCAGCTGTAGCGCTTGCGCGCGTGCTTCGGACTGCGCCCGCCGCACAAGCGCAATGCGCGTCACGATCAATGCATGTTCCGGCGAGGTGATAGCGCCCTCATTGAGGCGCGCTTTGCTCTGTGCAGCAATTGCGTCCAGCCGTCCGAGCGATTTGCCGAGCGTGTCAGCTTTGGCTGAGGAGCCGAGGGCGGCGACCGACAGGTCTGCCACAAGCAGCGCCGCCTGCAGGCTGCCTTCAGAAATTTTTTGCTCGCAGCGCAGCTTAGCGGCCTTCTCAATCTCATCGGCCTTGGCGAAATCCACCAGATTCATGCCAAGGCCGACGGATTTTGAGCCGCCGTCAGATGCCGAAGCGCTCAGCGTCGGGGAACGGAGAATGGACGCCTCCGCTCCGGCATCTGCGGCGAGATAACGGCACCATGCGGGATCGGACTGGGGAAGCTCCGCCACCGCTGCTGTCGTTATTTTCGTGTCGACCGCCGACGCTTCAGGCCGGCCGGGCATCTTGCCCGGGACCGGAACTGCGGCGGCCTCAATCTTGGAATAGGCGAAGTCCTCCGCTGCCGCAGGCGATGCGATGGAGGGCTCAGCCAGTGTGAGGGCGCTGGTCGTGTTGCAGCCGGATGCCGCGCCGCAGGCGAGCGCGGCGGCCAATCCTGCGCTGACGCGCCTAGAAGAGCAGCGGGCGGCGTTTGACATGGATGATCTCTTTTCTCGCGGCGTCCTGATCGGTCAGGTCCGCTTCGACGAAGGAGCCGCGGACCGGCTTGTTGAAGAAGGGGTGGGTGGCGACAGTCTCGCCTTCGATGACGTCGCCGACCTTGCCGGCCTCGGAGCAGAAGAAGATGCCGATGGCGCAGGAATAGAGGCTGGCGCCCTTTTCATACTGGCCGGCGTTTTCATAAGGCACGAAGAGCACCGTGACACTGCCCTTGATGGCGCGGGCAAGCGGCGTCGCCTCAATCTGGGCGATGGATGACTTGACAGTGTCGAGCGAGTTGCGCAGCAGCGCGCCCCGGCTTTCAGCCGCCTTCATTTCGCTCGCGGCTTCAGCTGCGCCCTTGCGCACTTCGATGACCTGGTTGAGCAGCGGCACAAGGTCCGCGCCGCCCATTCCCGCCGACGGCGTCTGACTGCCTTCCACATGGCCGGAGAGCGCACCGAGCGCTGCAAGCGTTGAGCTGAGTCTGTTGATTTCGACTTCGTTTCCCGCAATCTCATTGCGGATCAGGGCGGTCCGGTGCGCAGCCTCCAGCTGCGCCAGCTTTCCCGCCTCGAAAATGTTGCGGTTGATCAGGCGCCGGTCAAATTCGCGGGCAAGGTCGCCCTTGAACTGCGGATTGAGCGTGTCGTTGCCATACTGCGCCGCAACGCTGCGCAGCGCCTCTGTGTGTTTTACGGTCTCAGATCTCAATTCGCTGCGGTTCTTGATTTCAGCGCTGATCGTGCCCTCAATCATCCCCGCCAGCGCCCGGGCGCGGCCAAGCTCATCCTGCGCGGATTTCAGGTTCTTCGCCGCGTCATCCGCCTGCTCGCTGATCTGGTTCTTGCGCACATTCAAGTCGCTGAGCTCCCGCTCGACCTTTGTCACCAGCTCGTGCCCGCGCGACAGGGTGATGGGCGCTGACCATTTGTTCGAGGTCAGGAAGAACGTGATCATGACGCCAAAAGAGACAAAGGCGGCGAACAAAGCACCGAGAAAAACCAGCGCCAAGTTCTTGTAAATCAACGAATAAACCGGAGTCAGCCGTGGCAGAAGATTCGCGAGCCAGCTTGTCGAGCTCAAGAGCGAGGATTTTGACGAAGGCTTGGGCAGATTCTCGATCTGGGGCAGGGAAGCGCGCAGCGCGTCTTCCGCCGCCTTCAACTCTAGGCTCTGCAGCGCGGTTTCCGGCCTTGCAGCCGGTTTGAAAGCCTTCTCTGCGGCATTGCCTGAGGGCAATGCTTGCTGAAGGGTCTGTGGAAGCTCTATCGCCTCAAGCTGCGATCCGACGGAATTGAAGAAATCTTCTCTGTCCAATGGCTGGGCTACGGCGGCTGCCGTTTCCGGCGCTCTGTCGGCAAAATTGAAGAGATCGGGGCCGCCGGGGAGCGTTGCAGGGCTCTCTGCGCCTTCAGCGCCGCTGATCTGGCAGTCATGCACATCCTCTTCAATCACAAAACCGAAGAGATCAAATTTCCCGACGTTCCCGGGCTCGAGCGAAGCGCGGAGGGTCTCTGCCTTCTGCGACGCGGCAGGGGCATAGGTGAAGAGGTCGGGATCGCCAAAAAGGCCGGCGGGTTCCGCGCTGCCGCTGATCTCCTGAAGTCTAACTGACTCATTCTGCTCTGTAACCGGATGTCCGAACAAGTCGCAGCCCTTAATCCAGGCCTGAGGTTCCGGCGCGGGAGCGCAGTATTGCGCAGCAGCGGGCGTCTCATCGGCAAGCAGCGCTTCCTCAAGCCCAATAATAAGGTCCGCAAACAGATCCGGCTCTTCGGATTCAACAAGTTGCAGCGCATTGTCAAAGCTACCCGCCGCAAATCTCACATCGCTGACAGCGCCTTGCAAAAGGTCGGGCTCAGCCGCAGGAATATCAGCCCGGGCGGCTTCCGCTTCGCGCAAGTCACCAGCCGCGGGCACCGCGCGGTTGTGCAGCCCTTCAAGCTCCGCCCGCAGCGCGGCTTCGAAGTCATCGGCCCCTAGCGCAGACGTCTTCGGCGCAGGCTTGCGCGCCATCAGCCGCAGTGAATCAAGCAGCTTGGCGCTGTCGTCCTGGCTGCCGAAAATTTCGAGATTGTCGAGAACAGCAGTCTCGTCGGGCAGAAAATGGTCGGAGGCGAGCAACGCGACGCGGCCCTCCTTGAATTGGCGCGCGGCGACAATGGCGAGCCGGTGAAAGCGCTCGTCGCCGCGGCAGTCGACCAGCGTTGCGTCAAAATGCCCGGAAGCCATCGCCAGCACGGCATGATCCGCGCGCGCCGCAGCTTCAATATGGCAGTTGGGCATGAGGCGGGCAAACGCCGACGACATCTTTTCGGCGTCTTCGCCGATGACAAGCAGGCGCTTTTGCCGCGCGCCGGTTTCAGGATCGATATTGGCCCTGCGCTCGATCCATTCAGGCTGCAGTTTAGCGTTCATGCAGCCACCGCCTTCACCGGCAGCTTCTTGCCATGGCCGCGGGTTTCCCAGGACGTTGTGGCAAGCGTTGCCAGCGCCAGCGGCGTCATGGTCATGTAAAGGACCGGAAAGACGATGGCCATGGCGAGGAACCAGATGCCCGATGTCTGGGCAAATTCCGGCAGCTTGCGCTTGTTCAGCTCATACGCGAGCGCGAAAAATGTCGTCACCAGGCCATGCACCAGCATCGGCATGACGAAGCCGAGCTGGAAAATCTCTGCGGCCAGAAACAGCGGATAGAAGAAGAGCAGCATGCCCATGGAAAGGTAGTGCACCAGGACATAGGGATTGAACTTGGCGTGGTGGGGCAGGGCGGAAATCTGGTCGATCAGGTTCGACCGGCGCCAGCGCAGCTGCTGCGACAGATAATTGGCCATCGTCGCAGGCGCTTTGGTGAAGCAGCGCGCCTCAAAGCACAGCCGCGTGCGGAAACCCCGCTCAACCAGCTTGCGCGTCAGGAACCGGTCCTCGCCATATTTGACCTCTTCGCCGAGAAACCTGCGGTCGGCGACATCCTCGTCCACGGCCAGAAGCGCCTCGCGCTGGTAGAGCGTCAGGCAGCCGGACAGGCACATGACATGGTCAAAGGCGTTCTCGACATTTTTCAGAAACTGATACCCGACCCAATATTTGACCGCCTGCATCCGCGTCAGCCAGTTTTCATTGGCGTTTGACACGAAAACACAGCCGCCGACGCCGTCCGCGCCGGTCGAATGCATGTGGCGCACCAGCTGTTTCAGCGCGTCGGCGTCGACGATCACGTCGCTGTCGACCGAAAGAACAAGCTCGCCCGTCACCTCCTGCACAATGCGCTTGATGCCGAGCCGCTTGCCCATGTTGCGCGGATTTCTGGAAACGCGCATGTGCGGGTAGGAGGCCTCGACCATCTGCAGATATTCGTACGTGTTGTCGGTCGAGCAATCATCGATAAAGACGATTTCGAGCCGGTCCTTCGGATAGTCGAGCTGGTCAAATGACAGCGCCGTTGCAAGCACGTGGCGGCCTTCGTTGAACACCGGCACGATGATCGACACGCGCGGCCAGATATCCGGATCGTTTCCGAAGCCCGCTTCGGCTCTGGGATCAAGCAAACGGGCAATCGAGCCGAAAATGTACCGATTGCAGAACACAATCAGCACAAGCACGGCAAACAGCCACGAAATTGCGTTCAAACCCATCATAGTGCTGTTCCCCAACAGCGTCCCCAGCCGGACCCCCGGCGTCGTGGTTTGACTATAGGCAGACGTGCTTTAGGGCCGTTTAAGAAGCGTGGTTAACCAAGGCTGAATCAGACAAGCGCAATTTTGGCAGGCCGTTATAGAGCGCTTAACCGTGACTTTTTACGGTTCTCAGAGGTGTTTGTGAGATAATCCGCCCAACGACAAAAAAATCTACGGGGCGCACTAAATGTCTTTCCAGCAGGCGGCGGCCGCGCCAAGAGCGGCGGTGATCAGACTTGTTTCAGACCTTCCAACCTTGCCAAATCCCGCCAGCGCCAGCGTTGCGGTCATCGGCCTCGGCTATGTGGGCCTGCCGCTTTTGGCGGGCTTTGCCAAGGGCGGCCAGGCCATCGGCTTTGACATTGACGAGCGCAAGCTCAGCGCGCTGCGCCACGGCGAGGACACGACTGGCCAAGTGAACGGCGCGGACCTTGCGCATGACAACATTGAATTTACCAGCGCGGCAGGCGCGTTGAATAAAGCCGACGTCGTCGTCGTCTGCGTGCCCACCCCCGTCAACCACGCCAACCGTCCCGATTACGGCCCGCTGATCGCGGCATCCCGCGCTATCGGCCAGAATTTGAAGCGCGGCGCTGTGGTGATTTTTGAATCCACCGTCGATCCCGGCACCACCGAAGACCGCTGCCTTCCGGTCATGGTCGAAGCCTCAGGCATGATCGAGGGCGTTGATTTTCATATCGCCTATTCACCGGAGCGCGTCTCTCCCGGCGAACACACAAGGCGCGTCACCGATATCAAGAAAATCATCTCGGCCCGCTCGGACCACGTGCTGGATTTCATGGAAGGGCTCTATGCGCGCATCGTCAAGGTTGGACTTTTCCGCGCCTCGTCAATCCGTGTGGCGGAAGCCGCGAAAATTCTGGAAAACACCCAGCGCGACGTCAACATAGCCCTCGTCAATGAAATGATGCAGCTGTTCGACGCGCAGGGAATTAGGGTTTCGGAAGTTTTGGCGGCAGCCGGGTCCAAATGGAACTTTCATGCGTATTTTCCGGGCCTTGTCGGCGGGCATTGCATCTCGGTTGACCCGTTCTATCTGTTGAATGCCGGCCGCGCGGTTGGCCTGTCGATGGAAGTCGTCGCCGCCGCCCGCGCCACCAATGAGCGCACCGCCTATTTCCTCGCCGACAAGGTGACCGAAATGCTGGCTGAGGGCCGCAAGAGTTTGCGCGGCGCAAAGATTCTGGTGCTGGGCCGCGCCTTCAAGGACAATTGCCCGGACATCCGCAACTCCAAGGCGTTCTCACTGATGGATACGCTGTGGAACCGCGGCGCGGATGTCTATTCCTTCGACCCGATCGCCGAAGACGATCATTTTGAAGGCGGTCGCGGCGCAGTCGTGATCGATGATATTGAAGCCGGCGGCCCCTATGACGCCGTTATCGTCACTGCGGCTCATGACGTGTTCAAACAGCAGCTCGATCTCGCCTCGCTGGAATCGGTCTCCAAACGCGGCGCGCCGCTGGTCGATCTGCGGCGGCTGTATGACGTGGAAGGGTCGGGGGACCACTTTCAGTACTGGGCGCCGTAATAGGTCAAGGCTGCGGCGCTGACGTCCCGATTTCCAAAAACACCGCCAGCGAGCGCGTGACCTGCAGCATGAGCGTTTCGTCGGCGCGCCCGATCACATCGCGCAGCCGCGTCATGGAAACGGTTGTCAACTTGTCGACGGCGATTTGCGACGGCATCAAAAGACCATTCTTCTGATCGGGCAGCACGAGAATGCGAAGCGTTGGCGCGTCGTCGCGCAAGTCGCTGGTCAGTGGGCATAGCGCCACTGAAGGCAATCCGGCGTAAAGACTGGACTGGACGACCAAGGCGGGCCGGGGTTTGCCATAATCGCCAGGAACGGCGGCCAAGACGAAATCACCCCGCTGCATCAGGCGGCGGGCCAATCGGAAACGGCATCAACAAATGCTTGCAACTCGCCTTCGCCCGCGCCGCCTGAGGCTATTGCGGCAGCCTCTTTTGCGCATTGACGGGCAAAATCAGTGCTTCGCGTGTCCGGCAGCCATATCTGCACCGGTCTCAGCCCCAACGCGCGCAGCCGTTCCCGATAGGCGCTCATGCGCCTCGCAGCATTTGGGCGACCGGACTTTGCTGAGCTTGTGGACATGATCGCAGATTAACATGTAACATGTTACACGGCAAGTCCGTATTTGCTTGGGTTCCAAAAGTGATTCAACATGGAAGGCTTGCCATTTGTCTCCACTGCATCCAAGTCTTGCCAATGTTCAGGCTGTTTTTTATTATTTCCGTCCTGCTGGCCGGTGCGACGTGCACTAACGGTGCCGAAGTCGCCCCCTTCAAAGATGCGCTCTTCGCCTATCCCGCCATTCTCGAACAGACTGACGGCGGCCGCCGCCTCGTGATCAATTACAATGAGCTGCGCGACATCAATGACCGCGACACCGAGCCGGAGCGGCATGTGCGGCGGCAATATGTCTTGCCGCTGCCAAACGGCGCGGAACAGGATGTGACGATCAACATTGCGGGCAAGCCGCTCAAATTCATGCAGGTTGGCCGGCCAATCGGCGCGTCCATTATCGTCGCCTATTTGCACGGTAAGGGCGGGGACAGGAAACAGGGGCAGAATGACGCCCGTTTCGGCGGCAATTTCAACCGCATCCGCAATCTGATGCTCGCAAACGGCGGGCTTTATGTCACACCGGATTTTTCCGACTTTGGCGACCGGGGCAAGGATGAGGTCAAGGCGGTTCTGGAATTTGCGATCAAAGAGTCGCCGTACGCCAAAGTGTTTGTCGCCTGCGGTTCGATGGGCGGCTTTATCTGCCACCGCTTGGCGGCAGATTCAGAGTTTGCGCCGAAATTGTCTGGCATGCTGCTGCTCGGATCGTTTCCAGACCCGAATTTCCAGAAGTCGGCTTTTTTCAAAAGCAAACGGCCGCTGTTCGTCGGCCATGGCGGCGGTGACAAAACCTCGCCTATTGAAGGCATGGAAGCCTTCTACGCCGCGATCCGCAAGGCCTCGCCCCGCTATCCGGTTTGGCTGCACCGCTTTGAAACAGGCTCGCACGGCACGCCCGTGCGCATGAGCGACTGGCGGCTGGCGCTGAATCTGATGCTGGCCGGGCGGTAGCTATTTCGGACAATGTGCCGCTGCGAACACTCGACTTTTAATAAAATGCTGCCTATGAAACTCTGGATATTGCCAAAAGCTCCGGAAAATCATGCGAAATTCGAAACTCATCCTGCCGCTTCTTCTTGTTGGCCTTGGCGTTGCAGGCTGCCAGATTCCCTCAGCCGGGCCGATCCGCTCGCTCGCCATTCCCGCGCCCGCGCCGGTTGACCCGGCCGTCGGCGATCCATGCACGGAAGCCGCGATGGCGAAGTATTTCATCGGGCCAGAGCGCGTCACGCTGCTGGGCGCGAGCCCGCAAGGCGGCTCAACGGCTGTGCGCATGAAGGCGGATGTGCGCGATGCGCTCTGTCTGGTAAGCGCCAAGGGCACAGTCATTTCGCTCACCGACACAACGCCAAAAAGCGCCAATCAGATCGCGGCGGAAGAGGCGGCTGCGGCGGCGAAAGAGGCAGGTGCGGTAGAGCCGGTGGTCGCCGGAGTGGATTCAGTTTGTGAATCCGGGCGACTTGCGGGTGGCGAAGCAGACGT
>JANMMM010000163.1:0-24858 GCA_031373225.1 Phyllobacteriaceae bacterium
GGCGGCGGCATGGGCGGCGGCGGCATGGGCGGGATGGATTTCTGATCCGGCCTGCACAGCTGTTGCGAAGAATATGGACCCCGGCGGAGACGCCGGGGTTTTTTATGCAGCGTTTTTGCCGCCGTTTCGATTGACATATTCCCGCAGCGCGGCATTCATCCGGGACTGATAACCTGTTCCCTGCTGCCGAAACCAGTCAATCAAATCAGCGTCAATCCGAAGCGTCAGCTGCTGTTTGACGGGCCGGTAGAACAAGCCGCGCTTCGCGCCGGTCCAGTCCGTCACCTCCGGGATGTCACTGGTGTCGATGTCTTCTTCGGCCATGGCGGCGAGGGCCGCGATTTCCGCTCGCGACTCTTGTGAAAGTCCGCTAAAACCTGCCTTCTTCATATTCTTTCCTTTCATGTCTGGTTGCTCGTCGGGCGCTGATGATGCGGCCAAGGGCTCTCTCGTTATCGTCGGCCGGCAGAGTGTGAACAACGATTACGCAAACCGGACCAATCAAGCCAATTGTCTTCCAGCGCTCTTCCTGCGGGTAGAAGTCCAACCGGCTCCTGCACATTGGGTCGTCGAAAACCGCCTGCGCAGTTTCAAACCTCAAGCCATGCTTTTGTTTGTTGAGCTGGCTGTTTTGCTCATTTCATAGCCAGTTCATCGCAATTCCGATTTTGGAGCTACAATAATGTAGCCACAAATATTTGAAAGTCAATTTTGTTTTCCGTTGCCGTCATCAAGGGCGGAGGCGGGATGGATTTTTAGGTCCAACCCTTAGCTGTTGCGGGAAATGCGAACCCCGGCGGAGACGCCGGGGTTTTTTTTGCTTCGTGGCGGTTTTGCAGCCGCCTGCGGAGCCTCACGCCGCCAAAGGCATGGCGCCGATCTGCTGCATCAGGGTTATGGCGTCAACCATGGCGACATGTTCGGTGATTTTGCCGTTGCTGACCCGGTGATGCACGATGGCCTCGACTTTGACGGGCTTGTTGCTGGCGGGAATGCCGTTGAACGGGCCGGTCTGCACGGCGTGCCATTCCAGATAGGTCGAGACGCGGTCGCCCTCGGCGAGCTGTGTCTTGATGACGTGACGCGCTTGGCTGAAGGCAGTGAAGAACGGACTTGCCGCCTGCATGAAGGTGTTGAAGTCCATCGGGCCGGGAACACCCGACATGGTGAATTTCGCGTCACCGCTGTAAAGGCCGCGCACCTTGGCGGCATCGCCCGCATCCATGGCCACATAAAGTTCGGCAACCAGCTTCTTGTTAGTTTCGGTGGACATCTCATTCTCCTTTGCTTCTGAGATGTCCGAAACTAGTTCGGCCGACGGCCCCTCACATCCGGCAAAACCCCCATTCGTGAAAAGAAAAATAACTAAAGCCAGCCGTTTTCGGATGCGTGCAAAGTCGCCCCTGCCCGGGAGATGACGCCCAGCTTGTCATAGACATGGGTGACGTGGCGCTCCACTGTCTTGGGTGAAATGCCGAGCGAGCGCGCAATTGCCTTGTTCGACTGCTGGCGCGCGACGAGGCGCAGAACCTCCATCTCGCGGTCGCTCAAGGTGATGGCGGAAGACCGCCGCGCGTGCGGTTTCTGACCCTGGCCGGAGAGCACCGCATCGACGGCGCGCGCATCCAAGAGGCCGGCTTTCACTTCGCCATTCAGGACTTTCGCGGCTTCTGCCTCCGTGTGCACCGGCCGGTGCGGCCTCGCCTCAGTCAGCGCGCACCAGGCGTTGGCGGCGGCGAGAATGCGCGCGGTGGAGGACAGAGCGGGGCCCGCCAAGCCCCGGTGATAGCCTGAGCCGTCCAGCCGCTCATGATGCAGGGCGCCCAGAGCGCCAACCGGCTTGAGCAAGGCTGAGTCCGCGAAAACCCGCTCGGTGAGATAGGTGTGGAGCCGCACCCGCTCCCGGTCGCCTGAACTCAAGGTTCCGCGCTTCATCCAGATGGCCGCCTGTACGCCGACGCGGCCGAGATCATGCACAAATCCCGCATGGCGCAGCAGCGCCACATCGGCGGTGGGCAGGCCGCACGCCTTGGCCGCAGCTTCGGCGACGCCCGCGACGCGGCGCGAATGGCCCAGCATGTGCGGCGTTTTGAAATCAGCAAAGTCGGCGATTGCGGCAAACGCCCTGTCCGTTTCCGACGCGGCAATCGTCAGGGGAATGCCGGGCTCCTGCGCCAGCACCAGGTCACGGATGTCGCCGGACGAAAGATCCGCAAAAATCTGCGGAGCATCAGAGGCAATGACTTTGGCAAGGGCCGGATCGAACTCCGCGCCCGCCCTCTTGCCGACGACCTCCAGGGCGCGCTCAATGCCGCCTTCCACATAAAAATGTGCCGCCAGTCTTCCAATATGCATGGCGCGGGCAGGAAGCCTTATGGCCTCGCCGGCAATGCCGTGGGGCGTGCCTTTGCCATCCCAGCGTTCGTTGTTGTGCGCGACGGAGGCGCAGGTTTCGGCGTCAAGCCCGAGGCGCTCCGACAGAATGGCTGCGGCTTCGCAGTGCATGGCGTGCTGTGATTTCATACCTCCGCTCATGCCGAAGATCATCAACCCGCCGATCATGGCGGCGCGCGCCGGGGCCGACCGGTCTCTGCCTATGTTGCGCCACAGGGCCGGCAGCATGACGCGGCCATCCGTTTTGTCAGCCCATATAAGTTCAGCGGCGTCCAGCTCATCGCCCATCATCGCGCCGTCGCTCAGAGAAGTCGTTGTGCAGCCGACCATTGCCACCAGCGGCAGATAATAGGCCGCGCGGCGTTCTTCGTCGGAAAATCCCGCAGCCTGCGCGAGGCGAGAAGAGACCAGCGCCCCGCGCAGCAGGGTTTCAACCGGCAGGCCAAGCCCGATGTCCAGCGCCAGAGACAGCGAGGAGATCAGGTCGGCCACGCGGAGGGGTTTCTCGTCTTGAGCCATGGCATGGGTCCCAGGCGAAGTCCGCAGTCAATAAAGATATCGCCAGATGGCATCTTATTGCGGAAACGCGCGCCGACATAGCGGATTCGCCCAGCCGCGAAGTCCGGTCCCAACCGCAATCCTCAGTCCATCCCGAACTCGCCCGGCTTGTCGCTGCGGTCCAATATGGCCTTGAGCATGCGCTTTATGTCAGCCATTCCGTCGCCGCCGATGACTTTGACATAATCGGCTTCAATGCCGGTCATGACCTCGACAGCCGCAGCCAGCGCATCGCGGCCTTTTTCGGTGAAGAACACGATGATGCCGCGTCCATCGTCCGGGTCCGGCTTGCGCGAAACGAAGCCGTTCCTCTCGATTTCCGCGACAAGCTGCGCCGTCGCCTGCCGCGTGACGCCCATGCGCCTTGCCAGCGCTGACAGGCGCGTCCCGTCCGTGTCGAGATTGCCGAGGAGGCGTGGATAGGCGGGCTGCATGCCAACGATGCCGCGCGCGTTCATCCTGGCGACGGTCTCATTGGACATGGATTGGGTCATGCGCAGCAGCAGGCGCAGCAGCATCTGCTCGCGCTTCGCCCTGAATTCCGGTTCGCTCATTTTTCCTCCAAAAATAATTTAGGCAAGCAGGTTGACAAACTAGGCAAGCAGGTTGACAATATAGGCAAGGCGCCTGACGGGATCAAGCCGCCGACACGTAATTTCCGGATCAGGAGGATCAAATGGAAAATCATCAATTGACATCCGCCGCTATTGCCGGTTTCCCGGCGATGACGACTGAAGGCTCGGCACATAGGCCGCCGCTCCTGTTCATTCACGGCAGTTTCGTCGGGCATGAATCATTTGCGCCCTGGCTGCGGTTTTTTGGCGATGCGGGCTGGCGCTGCACTGCGGCGTCGCGGCGCGGGCGCGCAGGAATCGGGCCTGTGCGCGCCAAGGGGTTAAGCATTTCCGACTATGTCGATGACACGCTCAAAGTGATTGAGGCGCTCGGCGAGACGCCGATTGTGATCGGACACAGCCTTGGCGGGCTGATCGCGCAGAAGATCGCCGAGTTGGGAAGGGCGCGGGCCGCCGTGCTGATTTGCCCCGCCCCCGCCGCGATGCTCACGGCGCAGGCGGCGGCGCTGCCGACTTACATTCCAATGATGCCCAAAATTCTCGCCGGCCTGCCGATCATACCCGCGCCGCAGGGCTGTTCCACAATTGCGCTGAACGAAGTGCCAAAGGAGGCGCGGCCCGCGATTCACAAAACTCTGGTGCATGAATCCGGCAAAGTCTACCGCGAGATGATTTTCGGGACGTTCAAGATCGATTTCGGCAGGATCGCCTGCCCGGTCATGGTCATGGGCGGGCGCAATGACAGGATTGTCTCGGTGAAGCTCGTCGAATGGACTGCGGCGAAGCTGGGTGTTCAAGCGCATATATATGACGGCCATGCGCATTGGCTGCTTGAAGAGCCGGGCTGGGAAGGTATTGCGGGCGATGCGCTGGAATTTGTGAACGCCTTCGCGGGCGCTGGCGGCGCGAGGCTGCGGCGCGTCGCCTGAGCCGTTCTTTGCATTTGGTGCGGGCGCAGCTCACATTGCAAAAATTCAATTTTCAAGACAGGCTGGCGCAAACTTGCATTGTCTATTCCAAGGGTGTCACAGACACCAACGAAGGGATAGATCATGAGAGTTCCCCAAATAGCCCTTGTTCTGATCATATCAGGCCTGGCAGGCGCAAACCCCGCAGCAGCGCGGAGAATGGACTGCGCCGCGATTGAAACGGCTCTGTCCGCAGCAGAGGACGCTGTTGAGTTCGCACTGGCCGAAGACGCTGCCGCGCTGAAGCAAGGCGCCAAGGACGTCGCCGCTTCGCTCAAGGGCGTCAAGCCAAGCTTGACGGACGCGGCATTCAACGCCGCCGCGGCCGCTCAAGCAGAGTTTGACGCCGCTGTTTCGAAGGCCGGCTACCCAGCCGCCGCGCTTGCGGCGCTCAAGATCTACAGCGCCATTGCGGCGGAGGCCGGAACAAAGTTGCCAAGCGGTGAACATGTCGCCATGCTGGACTATGCCGGGTTCAAGCTCAAAGCCATGATGAAAGCTCCGCAATGGAAAGCCATTGCCGATGAAGCCGCAGCGGCGGATGCTCATTGGCAGGCGGTCAAGGCAGACATGAAGGATACGGCGACCATGGACTTGATGGATGAAATCCACCGCGGCCTGATAGGCGCCGCAAAGGCTCAGGACGCTCTCTGGCTTGACAATTTGGCGGCGCTTGAGCTGGCCGCTGTTGACCTGCTCGAACGTCAAGTCAAGAATTCATCCAAGGATGCCTGCAAGTAGACGCCAATGAAGTTCCTCATCGTAGAAGATGACAAAGACATCGCGGACTTCATCAGGCGCGGCCTGATGGAAGCGGGCCATATTGCCGACCATTGGCCTTGTGGTCAGGATGGCCTGCATCATCTGACGACCGGGAGTTACGACGCGGCGGTCATTGACCGGCTCTTGCCCGACATTGACGGCGTCACCCTGCTGCGGCAGGCGCGGGCGGGCGGGAACGCGACGCCTGTGCTCATGCTGACCGCTCTATCGGCTGTCGCCCAGAGAGTTGAGGGCCTCGAAGCGGGCGCCGACGATTATCTTGTCAAGCCATTCGCATTCTCCGAACTTCTGGCGCGGCTCAACGCCTTGGCGAGACGGCCGGCGCTGAATGCCGCCCCGCCAAACATTTCGCTGGGATCGCTCGCCGTGGACCGCCTGAAACGGCGGGTCACGGTGAATGGCGCTGCGGTCGATCTGCTTCCGAAAGAATTTATGCTTCTGGACTTCCTGCTGCTGCACAAAGGCGAGCTTGTCACACGCACGATGCTGCTCGAACAGATATGGGGCTTTCACTTCGACCCCAAGACCAACATTGTTGAAACGCATATGAGCCGCCTGCGCAAAAAGTTGGGAAAGGCCGAAAAACATCTGAGGACTGTCAGGGGCGCGGGATATGTCATCGACGAGATCAGGTAGCGCTGTCTGGAGAATGACCCTTGCCTATGTCGGGTCGTTCCTGTTTTGCATGTTGTTCATTGGCTGGACAGTCTTGGCCCTGCTCAACAAAACTCTGCTGGGGCAGCTGGACTCGCGACTGAATGAAGCCGCCGCTGACATAATTCAATCATCAAGGAGCGAACTTAACGCAACAGCCGAGTTGGAACGGAAGCGGGCGGAATCAAAGGAGTTTCTGTATCGCCTCGACGGCCACAGCGCCCATGGCGAAACATTAATACCCGCTTCGATCACGAAATGTCAGTCTTTCGATGCTGCGGACATGCCCGAAGACGGCCGGCGCGGCGACGCTTTCAGAGCCTGCGCGGCCGAGGGTCAGGGATATCGGATCACCGCCGCTTCAGACATCGATGTGATCGAAGACACCAACACAAGTGTGCAACTGGGATTTCTGGGCAGCGGTCTGGCCGCTTTGTTGTTCGCGCTTGCGGCGGGCCGGCGGCTCAGCGGACACTATTTGCGCCGTCTCGATTCAATTCGAAGCACAGCCGCATCCATCGCCGATGGCGACCAGAATGCCCGCTTGCCCCTGACGCATCAAGGGGACGAGTTTGACCGCGTCGCGGGCGGCTTCAATGCGATGCTCGACCGGCAGCGGGAACTGATCGAGGCTCACAAACATTCCGGCTCCGCGATTGCCCATGACATAAGGACGCCGCTGACCCGTCTGAGAAACAAGATTGAGACAAGGCAAAGGCGTCTGGGTTCCGCGCTGGCGGCGGAGCTGACCGCTGAAGTGGATGCGTTGCTGTCATTGGCCTCGGCCCTCCTGAGGCTCGCGGAGGTCGACAACACGGCGGATCAAAAACATTGGCGGACACTCGATCTGGCGCAACAGGCAAGAGATGTTGTTGAGGCATTCGAACCGTCATTCAGCGACGCGAATGGGAAGATCACTTACAAGGGGGCGACGGCGGCATTTGTCCACGCCGATCAAAATCTCATTCAACAGCTGATCGCTAATCTTGTGGAGAATGCCCTTCAGCACTCTGGTGAAAAACCGAATGCGGAAGTTTCAGTGAGCGCGAGCGGGGCTGCGCTCATCCTCGGAGTCACAGACTCCGGCCCGGGATTGCCTCAGTCCCAGATTGAGCGTTTTGAGAAGCCGTTTTACAGACTTGAGCGTAGTTATGATTCTTCCGGAACGGGCCTCGGGCTGGCGCTGGCCGCGGCAATTGCCCGGCGCCACAAGACAAAACTCACTGTAGCCAATGGGGATCCGGGTCTGTTCGTTTCGGTGGCACTGCCCGCGCGGCGGAATGATGCGGAAACAGGCGGCTGACGGCAGGTCAGATATTAAAGTTCCCCGCGCTGCTTCCGCGAGAAGTGCGAACCCCGGCGGAGACGCCGGGGCTTTTTTTTTGCGGCGAGGACATTTCACCCTTTGCTCAAACAATCAGCTCATCGGCGAAAATGCCGACATTGGATGTGTTCAGGCCATCGCCGAACACATTGACCACGTCGCGGTCGCCTTCGAAGGTGATGCGCACGCCGCCGGTTATGTTGGTGACGGAGCGGATGGCTGCCGCGTCTTCGAACGCGATCTGGTCGAGGCCGGCCTCATAACCTCTGATCGTGTCAGTGTCGCGGCGTCCATCGCGGGTTTCGGCGCCGAAAAAGAAGACGTCCCGGCCCGCGCCGCCGTTCATCTGGTCGTTGCCGCCGAGGCCATGGATCGCATCGCGGCCCGCCGTGCCGTTGATCGTGTTGGCCCGGGCGTTGCCGAAGATTTCCTTGAAGACGGGAACAGGCACAGGATCAGGCGTCACCGGCCCGCCGTCGCCAGCCTGCGTGAGATCAAAGCCCAGGCTTGCCCAGTTCAGATTATGGTCGGCCGCGCTTGTTGAAAGCACCAGCGCGATGTCACTGAGCGTGTGTCCGGACGCCGCCAGCGCCGCCTCGTCGAAGAGATAGGTGGAAAAAGAAGAATAGCCGCCTGCCGAAACACCGGCCACGCCCCTGACGCTGTTGAGCACTGAGCCATCATTGAACTGAATATTGGCAAATATTTCGCTCGACACGCCCGGAAAGACATTGCCTCCATTGGCAAACACCGCCGCCTCTTCGCCGATGCTGTCGGCATTGCCCCTGATAAGATCGGCGTCATAGACAAACGCATTCCTGACACCCTGGTCGGTCAAGGTGTTAAGCTCTCTTGATTCAGTGTAAACCTGCCCAGAGAAAGTGTTGGCGTTCTCGGGAATGAGATTTGAGCTGGCTGCTCCAATGCTCACGGCCAGCGTGCCCAGTGTGGAGCTTGCAGTGACAAGTGTCGCAGCGCTGACATTGGCTGACCCCTGCGGGATAATATAAGTGCTGCCGCCCGCGCTGAACACCAGCGCCTGGAACGACCCGGCATTTGTGCTGATTGTTGTGAGATAGGAGTTTGGCGCCTCTGAGAGAATTTGCGCACCGTTGATCCGAAATGATGCGGCTTCACCTATCGCAAGCTGGCCCGGATCAAAGTTCGGCCGCTCAATGCCAAAAATGGGCGCGGGCGGACCTGAATCAAAGTCAATTGTGGTCAGCCTGACGCTCTGCAGCGCCGTTCCGGCGCTGATGACGCCGCCGGGTCCGATTGAACCAGAAATTCTGAAAATATTGGCTTCGAGTGTCGTGAAGGCCATTTTGTTCGCTCCTGTTGCATCCCCGGTTGAACGCTAACGTCGGGTTGCCCAGGTCACAAATCACTTGAAAATCAGCTCGGCTGACGGCTTTTGCACGATGACGTGAGCGCGATTGTCTGCACGCAATCGTGATGACGCAGCGTCACATAAGCGCCTTGATTAGAGCGCTTAAGCCGCCCGCATTTCAAAGCGCCCGCACCCGGTTGCTGCGCGGATTGTGCTCAAGCTCCACCAGCCCAAGCAGCTCCAGCACAGGCGGCACATAAGTGGCGAAGCGGCCTCTATAGCCTTTGCGCAGGCCGTAATAGCCGCCGGCGGGATTTGCCGCATCTCGCGCCCAAGCTTCGAGCGTGCCGTCATTGACCGGCTTGCCCTCGTCGGCATTGCCGAGCGGCATCCAGCCGCCGTGCTTTTTCAGCATGGCGTGCGCGTCCTCAATGCAGCGCAGCTGATATGAGAGTTTGGTTGTGCCCACCTGCACGACAAGGGCGGGCGGCGAGAGGCTTTCATCGCGCCAGGCCTGAAAGTCCGATGTCTGCGGCGGGGTTTTCAGTATCCACGGATCGTCCGGTGTTCCCGTGCCATAGGTGACCATGTTCATCCCGCTGTCCTTTCCGATGCGGCTTTGAGGCCGTTGGCGAATTTTTCAAACGACGGGCCAAGGTCTGGAATGGACTTTGTGATCAATCCAGAAAGAAGCCCCGAATAGGTCTCCTGCATCTGAAACGTAACGCCGCCCGGCGCGGGCGCAAGCGTGAAACGGCGCGTGCCCTTAAACAGGCCGAATGGCATACCGCCTTCCCAAGTCATGCTGCTGCCCGGTATCCATTCTGTGACTTTGAGCGGAAAGGCGCGGCCGGGGCTGACTTCCGACCAGACTTTAATGCGCGCCCCGGGCTTGATGTCACCTTCGATCCGCGTGACGCCGAAGGCGCCGTTCTGCAAAGTCCTGGCATTTGTCAGCACCAGCCAGATTTTTTCAGCGCTTGCCGCAATGATGCGCGTGACTTCAAACTTCATGGCATTTTCCCTCCATTGGCAATGGGCATAGCGCTTCTAATGTGACATCTATTGTCATATTTGGAGGCATGGATGCGCGCGGCGAGACTTTTGCAGATGCTTCTGCTGCTGCAGAACCGGGGCCGGATGACCAGCGGCCAGCTGGCGCGCGAACTTGAAGTGACGCGCCGGACGGTTTTACGCGATGTGGACGCCATGACGGAAGCGGGGCTGCCGATTATCGTGTTTCAAGGCAATTGCGGCGGCATTGAGCTCGGCTTCAACTACCGCACCCGGCTCACGGGCCTTGCGGCGGACGAGGCGGAGGCGATGGCGCTGGTCCTGTCCAAACCCATGCCGGAGCTGGAGGCGCTCGGCATGCGCGCGGCGGGCGGGCGGGCGCGGAGCAAGCTTCTGGAATCCTTTCCCGAAGGGGTTCGGGAGAAAATCATGCGCGGGCTTCGGCAGTTCCGTTATGCGCCGGCGGAACCCGTTGAGAGCGATCCCCGTCTCGCAGCCCTCGCGATGGCAGTGCGGGAGGGCAAAATCGTGCGCATTCAGGCGCGGTCAGGTAGTCCCCGGCTGATCCATCCCGCCGCCCTGATACTGCGCTCAGATGGATGGGCGGTCGTTGACGCGCGGAGCGCGGACGGGGAAATCCCTCTCGTTGAGTGCGGCGACATCAACATTTCGGCGAAGCGGTTCAGCCAAGAATGATGGCTGAGCGCTGCGCCGTCTTCCAAATGCCGCTTGGTCTGTGCGAATGTGTTGCGGACTGCGAATCGCGGCGCAGCATTCTTTTTCAGAGCGGACCACCATGATTCTTTGCATCGACATTGGCGGCACGGCGATTAAGGGGGCGCTTGCGCATGCGCCGGACCAGATTGAGCCGCTCGAGAAAATCACTACGCCGGCCCATGACAAGGCCCGGTTTCAAGACGCCATCGGGTCGCTTCTGGCGCGGGCGCCGGGCGCGGAGAACGTGGCGATTTCCATCGCCGGCGTCATCGACCCGGCGGACGGGCGCATTAACGTCGCCAACATTCCCTGCATCCACGGCGCGCCGCTGCAGGCAGAGCTCGAAAGCCGGTTTGGTCTGCCGTTTCAGATTGCCAATGACGCGGACTGTTTTGCGCTCGCCGAAGCGACACTGGGCGCGGGACGCGGAAATGAAGTCGTGTTCGGGATCATTCTCGGCACCGGCGTCGGCGGCGGGCTGGTGGTCAATGGCAGGATCGTGCGCGGCGCGGGCGGGTTTGCCGGAGAATGGGGACACGGGCCGGTCATCCCGGCCTGGGCCGGCGACCCGCCGCGCCGCGCGCCGCATTTCAAATGCGGCTGCGGCCAGACGGGGTGCGTTGACACGGTGGGCGGCGCGCGCGGGCTGGAGCGGATACACCAGCATCTGCATGGCCCCGAACTGCCGAGCACGCAGATTGTCGAAAACTGGCGCAGCGGAGACGCGCGGGCTGGAGAGACGCTGGCGCTCTATGCGGAGCTTGTCTCTGGTCCGCTGGCCATGGTGGTCAACACCGTGGGGGCCAATGTGATTCCGGCAGGCGGCGGGCTTTCCAATGCGCCGGACGTTCTTGCGCTGCTGGACGAAGCGGTGCGGGAAAAGATTTTGCAGAAGCGCTGGACGCCGCTGATTGTGCAGGCTGAGTGCACCGTCGAGCCGGGGCTGATCGGCGCGGCGATCATGGGGCTGTCTGCGTGACGCGCGTGCTTCTTGAAGTCTGCGTGGATTCGGCAGACGGGCTGGCGGCGGCCATTGAAGGCGGGGCCGACCGGATCGAGCTGTGCTCGGCGCTGGAGCTGGGTGGACTGACGCCTTCGCCGGGGCTGATGGCAATTGCTGCCAAAGCGGCAATTCCGGTCTATGCAATGATCCGGCCAAGGGCGGGGAACTTTGTGTTTTCCGAAGCCGAAATTGACCAGATGCGGCGTGATATTGACGCAGCGCGCGCGGCGCGGCTGGCGGGCGTGGTTCTGGGCGTCAGTTCGGAAAATGGGGCTTTGGAAGAAGAAGGGCTTAGGAAGCTGAAGGCGCATGCTTCGGGGCTTGGGGCGACGCTGCACAGAGCCATTGATCTTGTTCCCGACCTCTTGGAGGCGGTGGACCTTGCAGCGGACCTCAAATTCGAACGGATTTTGAGTTCAGGCGGAAGGAAGACTGCTTTGGAAGGAATGGATGGGCTGGCAGGAATGATTGACCGGGCGGCGGGGCGGATTTCGGTCATGCCGGGAAGCGGGGTCAATGCGCGCAATTCTGCTGCGCTTCTGGCGCGGCTGGATGTGAGCGAGGCGCATGGGTCGTGCAGCGTTGAAGTCGTTGAGAGCGACGCCAAAGCGCTGGTTTTCGGCTTCGCCGCAGCCACGCGGCGCACCACTTCTGCGGCACAGGTGGCGGCGCTGCGGGGGGCGCTTAATCAGGACAATCTGGTGACGAAATAGGCCAGGACGGCGTAGCGGCCGAATTTGGCGATGGCGACCCAAAAGAGGAACACCGGCAGGCTCTCGCGCATCAGGCCGGCGGCGACGGTCAGCGCGTCGCCGCCGATGGGGAGCCAGCTCAAGAGCAATGAATATTTGCCGAAACGCCGGTAACGGGCCTGCGCCGAAGCGAGTTTTTCAGGGCTGACGGGAAACCAGGACCGGTCTTTGTAAGTCTCAACCTTGCGCCCCAGCCACCAGTTCACAACGGCGCCGAGCGTGTTGCCGACTCCCGCGATAAGTAGCAGGGCAGGCAGCGGATATTGATTGCCGACGATGAGAGCCGTCAGCATCAGCTCGGACTGCAAGGGCAGGATGGTGGCGGAGGCGAACGCCACGGCGAAGAGGGAAAGCAATGTCAGCAAACTGTCCGCCCGCTATTTTCAAATGCGTTTTCGCATCCGGTTCGAATGAGCGGTTATATGTTTTGACGGCCAAAGTGAATGAACGCTGGCCGAAAGTCACATCAACTTCAAACAGCCCCCCGAAGGCCGTCATCCCGGAATCGCGCAGCGATATCCGGGACCCATTCCAGAGAGGTGATGCTGCAAAAAAGGTGCAGAATGACGTTCTTCGCCGGAATGGGTCCCGGCTCGCGTCGCTTCGCTCCTTGGCCGGGATGACGGAGCTGAGAGGTTGATAATCCGCCGTGCAGGAGGGCGCCGCAACACAAACAATATTGCGCCCTCGCTCGTTCCCCGCCATATGTCTGCCAAAAGGAGCCTCGCCATGACCCGCACCGAGACCGACACATTCGGCCCCATCGAAGTGGACGATTCCAAGCTCTGGGGCGCGCAGGCGGAGCGGTCTTTGGGAAATTTCAAGATCGGCTGGGAAAAGCAGCCGCTGTCGATCGTGCGGGCGCTGGGCATTGTCAAGCGCGCGGCGGCGGAGACGAATATGGTTCTGGGGCAGCTTGATGCTTCGCTCGGCAAGGTGATTGTCGAAGCGGCGCAGGAGGAGATTGACGGAAAGCTCAACGCGCATTTTCCGCTCGCGGTCTGGCAGACGGGTTCCGGCACGCAGTCGAACATGAACGCCAATGAGGTGATTTCAAACCGCGCGATTGAGATGATGGGCGGGGTCAAGGGCTCGAAAAAGCCGGTGCATCCGAACGATCATGTCAATATGAGCCAATCGTCGAACGACACCTACCCGACCGCCATGCACATCGCCTGCGCCGAGCGGACGGTGCATGACCTGATCCCGGCGCTCAAGCATCTTCATGCGGCGCTGGACGCAAAGGCAAGGGAGTTCGCCCATATCGTCAAGATCGGCCGCACGCACACGCAGGACGCGACGCCTCTGACATTGGGGCAGGAATTTTCCGGCTATGCGGCGCAGGTCGCCTCATCCATCAAACGCATCGAAATAACGCTTCCCGGCCTGATGGAACTGGCGCAGGGCGGCACGGCGGTCGGCACCGGGCTGAACGCGCCGGTTGGTTTTGCCGAGAAAGTGGCGGAGCGGATCGCTTCGATCACAGGGCTCGCCTTCACCACTGCGCCGAACAAGTTCGAGGCGCTGGCGGCGCATGACGCGATGGTGTTCTCGCATGGCGCGATCAATGCGGCGGCGGCGGCTTTGTTCAAAATCGCCAACGATATCCGCTTCCTCGGCTCCGGCCCGCGCTCGGGGCTGGGCGAGCTGCAGCTGCCGGAGAATGAACCTGGCTCTTCGATCATGCCGGGCAAGGTCAACCCGACGCAGTGCGAGGCGCTGACGCAAGTGTGCGTGCAGGTGTTCGGCAACAATGCGGCGATCACTTTTGCAGGGAGCCAGGGGCATTTTGAGCTGAATGTCTATAACCCGCTGATGGCTTATAATTTCCTGCAGTCTGTGCAGCTGATGAGCGACGCGGCAGTGTCCTTCACGGACAATTGCGTCACGGGCATTGAAGCGCGGGAGGAGAATATCAGGGCGGCGCTGGACCGGTCGCTGATGCTGGTGACAGCGCTTGCGCCGAAGATCGGCTATGACGCGGCGGCGAAAATCGCCAAAACGGCGCACAAGAACGGCACGACCTTGCGCGAGGAGGCGCTGGCGACGGGACTGGTCACGGAGGCCGAGTACGAGGCGCTGGTCGTGCCAGCCAATATGACGCGGCCGGGATGATTGTTCACTATTACAGAACGAAGTGTATTTCTAGGGGCCGTTTCCTTTAACAACTTGCTGATCTAAGGGCCTCTGACAATCTTAACGGGGTATTCACCATGTCCAACGCCATCCTCTCGCTTCTCGGCCGCGTCCTTCTCGCCGCTGTCTTCATTCCCGCCGGTCTGCAGAAATTCACCGCCATCGAAGGCACCGCCGGCTACATCACTTCCGTCGGCCTTCCCGCCGGGACGGCGCTCGCATGGGCCGCCGCAATATTTGAGGTAGTGGCCGGGATAGCCATTTTGGTCGGCTTCCAGACCAGATATGCAGCGCTGGCGCTGGCGGCGTTCTGCGTGTTCACCGGCTTCTTCTTCCATGGCGGCGCGGACCAGATGCAGCAGATCATGCTGTTCAAGAATATCGGCCTCGCCGGCGGCTTCCTGGCGCTTGCGGCAGCGGGCGCGGGCGCGTGGTCGGTGGATGCCAAGCGCGGGCTTGCCGCAGCCTGAACCCTTCACTTAAAGACTGAAGGCAGCCGGGGAAAGCCGGCTGTTTTTTTGTTTAGGGAATTGGACTTTCCCTCACCTGTCCTGCTTCGCAGGACTGTCCTCTCCCCGGAGGGGAGAGTGGGCGCTGCTCTTTCGCCTCTCCCCCACGGGGAGAGGACAGTTTCGCGTAGCGAAACAGGTGAGGGAAAGCGAAAAGTCCCGCTGCTCTCCAGCACGCTTTTCAGCTCTTGTTCACCGCCACGACCACGCCCTCCAGCAACGCCGCTTCCGCCTCACTGCGCTGTTTCACCGACTGAACAAGGCAAGCCTGCGATTTCAGAATCACGCCGTCCGCCAAAACCTTCAGCCTGTTGGCCGTCAGCGTCGAGCCGGTCGAGCTGATGTCCACTATCAGGTCCGCCAGCCCCGCCGCCGGCGAGCCTTCAGTGGCGCCGAGGCTTTCGACGATCTGATAGACCTGAATGCCATGCTGCTGGGAGAAAAAGCCCTGCGTCAGCCGCCAGTATTTCGTAGCGATCCTGAGCCGTCTGCCATGGCGGTGGCGGAAATGGGCGGCGACATCGTCGAGGTCAGCCATGGTTTCGACATCGTGCCAGTGATCGGGAACCGCGACGACCACATCGGCCTCGCCAAAGCCGAGGCGCGCGGCGATGGACATTTTGGTTTCCCAATCTGCCGCCGACTCGCGCACCAGATCTTCGCCGGTGACGCCGAGATCGATGGATCCCGCCGCCAGTTCGCGGGCGATTTCTGAAGCCGACATCAGGGCGACTTCTATGTCATCCCGGCCCTTCACTTTAAGCCGGTAGGCGCGCGCGTCTTTGGACGGTTCGGTCTCAATACCGGCTTTTGACAGCGCCAGAACCGCGTCGTCCTTCATTCGGCCCTTGGAGGGGATGGCGAGGAGGATGCTCATGCCAGCGCCTCCAGCCGGTCGAGCCAGAGCGAGAAGCCGACGCCGGGAATGGGTTTTGACGCGCCGAGCAAAGTCAGGAGCCGGTCATAGCGCCCGCCGCCAGCGAGAGCGCCGAGGTCTTTGTCTTTGGAACGGATTTCAAAGACCAGCCCGGTGTAGTAGTCCAGCGGGCGGCCGAAAGCGGCGTCGTAGGTGACGGAGGAGGTGTCGAGGCCGAGCTTTGCAATCTGAGCAGTGCGCTCTGTGAAGGCGTCCAGCGCTGCACCAAGATCGATGGATTCGGCTTGGGAAAAACGCTTGAGATGCTCTGGCGCTTTGCTCAGCGGCTCGCGGATGGCGAGGAATTCGGTGAGGGCGGCGAACTGCTTTTTCGTGAGCCTGACGGAGGCCAGTTCGGATTTTTCGATGAGGCGCGCGGCAATCTCTTCGGGCGAGCGGCCGGCATGGGCGGGGAAGCCGGTGGCCTGCATTTCCTCAGCGATGACTGCCGCGAGACCTGCGGCATCTGCTTTGGAAGAAAGCGCCGCCGTTTCGGGCGAGAGACTCGGCTTGGGTCGCTCGTCCGACAAATCCTTGAGCATTTCTTTCAAAAGCCCTTCATTGCCAAATGTCCGCGCCAGCCGCATCCGCCAGCCGCGCGGCAGGCCGAGGGCTTTGAGCACGGCTTCAAAGATGGTCTGGTCGCCGAGCAGGATTTCGAGACCTGCGCTGGGCGCGGCGAGGCGGACCATTTCCACCGCTTCGGTCAGCGATTTAGCATCGGCGCGGGAGGTGTCATCGTCGCCCAAATCTTCGATACCTGCCTGGAAGAATTCCGATCCGCCTGCGCGGCGCTGGCGGAAGACTTCGCCCAGATAGGCATAACGCGCGGGAGTGTTTGAACCCTCGGCAATGTGGCTGAGGCAGACGGGGATGGTGAATTCGGGGCGCAGGCAAAGCTGCTCGCCGGTCTCGGATTCAGTGAGGAAAATGCGGCGGCGCAGGTCCTCGCCCGCCATGTCGAGGAACGGCTCGGCGGGCTGGATGACGGGGATGGTCGTGAGCGTCGCGCGGGCGGAGAGGTAGGCGGTGAGCGCGCGGGCGGAGGACGGGGCGCGGGTCATGGGGCGAGGCCCGCGAAAGTCCGGCGCGAGACGCCCCTCTCTGCCTGTCGGCATCTCCCCCGCGAGGGGGGAGATCGATGTGTCGCCGCTTTCGCGTTTGCCTGCACCATTGAAGGAAAAGGGAAAGCGGTGGTGAGCGATCTCCCCCCTCGCGGGGGAGATGCCGACAGGCAGAGAGGGGCGCCTCGCGCCGAACCTTCGTTCATCGCCCCGCCTTCTGCGCCGCCAACATTTTCCTCACTGTCTCCACGAGCTCAGTGTCGGGAACAGTGACTTGCGCCACGCGCGCCTTGCGCAGTTCAGCGTTGTCAGTCATGCCGTCGGCGATTTGCATGCCTTCAATCATGTCCTTGATTGTGACAACAGGACCGCCGTCTGCTTCGCGCTCGTCCTTGCCCTGGATAACCACAATCGGGCAGCCACGACGATTGGCATACCTCATTTGCTTCGGAAACTCCTTTGGGTTTCCTTGATACATTTCTGCTCGGATGTCGTATTCGCCTTTTTCATTCTTCGAATTTCGAAGTTCCTGCGTCATCTTCTGATACCGCCCGAGGCTCTCCACATCGCGGTCCATGACGGTGACGAGGACCGGCGCGGCGACGTCGGACACATGCAGCTTGCCAAGGTTTTTCAGCGCCGTCATAAGGCGCGAGACGCCGATGGAGAAGCCGGTGGCGGGCACGTCCTGGCCGGTGAAGCGCTTGACCAGCCCGTCATACCGCCCGCCGCCGCCGACCGAGCCGAACTGCACCTTTTCGCCCTTTTCATTGGTGACGTCGAACAGGAGCTCGGCTTCGTAGACCGGGCCGGTGTAATATTCGAGGCCTCGGACGACGGAGGGGTCGATCAGAATCCTATCTTTGCCGTAGCCCGCTGCGTCACAAAGTGTCGCAACATCTCGAAGCTCGCCAATTCCCGAGACAAACGATTGGTTTGTGATGGTTTGCGATGCAAGATAGTCAACGGTGTCGAAATTTGTGAAAGGAGAGATGACCTTTTCTGCGGTCTGGTCACCTGTTTTCATATCTACAGTGAATATTGCACCGGGAGCGGTGACATTTGGTACTCCAGAATCGGCAGAAAGCGCCACGCCCTTTGCTGTTGAATTGGCGAAAACTCCGATGATCAAATTCGTTTGATTTTCATTCAGCCCCGCGCCCTTGGTGAAATCCCCACTCTCGTCCTTGCGCCCTTCGCCGAGCAGCCGCCGCACGCCCTCAACACCAAACTTGTCCAGCTTATCAATCGCCCGCAGCACCGCGAGCTTCTGCCCCGGATCGGTGACGCCAATCGCCTCCATCACGCCATCCAGCACCTTGCGGTTATTCACCCGGATCACATAATCGCCGCGCGCAATCCCCAGCGCCTCCATCGTGTCCGCCATCATCATGCACATTTCAGCGTCGGCCTGCACGCCCGGCGCGCCGACCGTGTCGGCGTCGAACTGCATGAACTGGCGGAAGCGGCCGGGGCCGGGCTTCTCATTGCGGAACACCCATCCCTGGCGGTAGGTGCGGTAGGGCGTCTGCAGCTCGTTGATGTTTTCGGCGAAGTGCCGCGCCAAGGGCGCGGTGAGGTCGTAGCGCAGGCTCATCCACTGCTCGTCCTCATCCTGCAGCGAAAACACGCCCTCGTTCGGCCGGTCGCTGTCGGGCAGGAATTTGCCGAGCGCGTCGGTATATTCAAAGAACGGCGTCTCGATGGGATCAAAGCCGTAGCGCTCATAAACCTTACGGATTTCCGCCACCATCCTGTCCGTGGCGCGGATGTCGTCCGGCGAGCGGTCGATGAAGCCGCGCGGCTGGCGGGCGCGGAGGCGCTGCGGCTTTTTGGGGCTTTCGGCCATTGGGAAAGGTCCTGAACTCAGTTGGCGCTGTCCTAATCGACAGGGGTTCGCGCCGCAAGTGTCCCGGCGGACGGAAGAATTGGCTTTACTTATTTATATGTATATGCATGATAATTCTTATGACAGAGATCAGGCAGACGCCTTCCATTGAGTTTGACTGCGTGGCGCAGAATTTGCGCCGGGCGGCGCGGCTGGTGACGCGGCGTTATGAGGAGGCGCTGCGGCCTGTCGATCTGACGGCGAGCCAGTTCACCATTTTGCAGGCGCTGGGCGGCGGGCGCGTAGTGCCGCAGGGCATGCTGGCCGACATTCTCGGCTTTGAGCAGACAACGATGACGCGGCTGGCGGCGCTGATGCTTAAACGCGCGCTGATCTCGGTGCAGCCGGACCCGGACGACAAGCGCGGCAGGCTGCTTTCCATCTCGAAAGACGGGACCAAGCTGTACGGACAAGCCGCGCCTTTGTGGCAGAAAGCGCAGAGTTTCACCCTTGGCCGTATGCCGCCGAACGAGTGGCATGGCGTGCGCAAGGCGCTGAAAACACTGTCTGCGGAGGTGTGAATGCAACAGGTTTGATCACAAGTCCACACATATGTATGTATATACACATTTAGGAGAAGGTTATGACTGGATTTGAATTGGCGTTCACGTCGGCATTGATTTTTGGAACGATCACTGCTGCGCTCTGCGCCATTGTTCTCACGCTGCGCAGCGCGGCGCGAAAGCTGGATGACACAGGCAGGCAGACGGCACGTTGGGCGGCGGCGGTTCTGATCGGCTGGGCGGCGTTTGCAATCAGCTTTGGCGCGGTGTTTGGCCTGAATTTCCGGATACTGCCGCCGATGGTGGCCGCGCCGCTGATTTTGGGCGGCATTTTTTCGTTCTCCGCGCGGGGAAGACAGCTGCTTGGCGCCATCGAGCTGCACCATCTCATCGCCATTCAGATCTACCGGATCGCTGGATTTATTTTTCTCTACCTCTATTTCGGCCCCGGCGTTCTGACTCGCGGATTTGCGCTGAATGCAGGAACGGGCGATGTCCTGACCGGGCTGCTTGCCGCACCCGTCGCTTGGCTGGCCTGGAAAAAGGCCCGCGGCTACCAGATCGCCGTCGTGGCCTGGTGCCTGTTCGGGATCGGCGATTTGATCAATGCGGGACTATCCTCGCGCATTTATGGGGCTGCATCGCTGGTGGACTTTCCAATCAACACAATCCCGCTGTTCCTAGGGCCGCCATTGGGAATTTTGCTGCATATTTATGCTCTGCGTATCCTTTGGCTGCGGCGACGGCAAGCGCCCGCGGCGGCGCACGCGGCCACATGACAGGCGAGATGGACTTCCAAGACCGGCAATATGCCGGTACAGGCTCCCGCATCCCATGCCGCCGGGTTTCAAGAAGGCAAATCAGAGTTCAAATTGATTTGACTGCCGCCGCTCTTGTTTGGACGGATTGACGGCACTAGTTGCGATCCATGAAGAACTTTCTCCGCATTTTCGCCTTCCTCCTCGCCTTCGCGCTTCTCGGCGCGCCGATGGGCATGGCGCGGATGATGGGCGGACACGAGGTTGCGACGCATCAGCATTCCCACGGGCAGTCGCCGCAGAAATCCGCGCCGCACTTGAAGGTAATGGTCTGCGCCGCTTGTGTCGGCGTGACCGCGCCGTCCGCGGCGCTTGCGGAGCGGCTGCCGCTGGCGGAGACCATCGCCTTCGCGGAAATTGCCGCGCCGGACAGTTTGAACGCCATCCCGCTGCTGCCCCCTCCCCGAAGCTGACATTTCCACTGACCTGATTTTCTCCGGGCAGGCATGTCGCCGCCCGACCACACATTCATGCAGAGGAAAATGTCATGAAACGCACTCTTATGATCGGCGCTGCGCTGGCCGCAGGAATAATCTCAACCTTCGTCTTCGCACAGGAAAAAGCCGCTGACTGCCCAATGGACATGTCCAAAATGGACCATTCTGCCATGGGCGGCGGCATGACGATGTCGGGCGAGCCAAAGGGCGACCAGGGCGCGGCGGCGAAAGCCTTCGCTAAAGCCAACGCCGCCATGCACACGGCGATGGACATCGAGTTCAGCGGCAACGCCGACGCCGACTTTGCCAAGGGCATGATCCCGCACCATCAGGGCGCGGTGGAAATGGCGAAGATCGAGCTTGAGTTCGGCAAAGACCCGGAGCTGCGGGCGCTGGCCGAAGGCGTCATCAAGGCGCAGGAAAGCGAAATCGCTTTCATGAACGCATGGCTCGCCAAGAACGCCAAGTGACAAAAGCGCCGGTGCGGGAAACCGCGCCGGTCATTTTTTGTTAGACTGCCCGCCGTCTGCCTATGGTAGACAATGCCAAAACGGGGTCGCCGGCTTGCAGATATTTCTCCTCACCGCGCTGACCATGACCGCCTTTGCCGCCAATTCCGTGCTGGCGCGGGCAGCGCTTTTGACGACGGCGATTGATCCGGCAAGCTACACGCTGATCCGTCTTGTATCAGGCGCTGCCACGCTGGCGGTCATTGCCCTGATGGGATCGAACCGCGCCGCGCCGCGCGGCGGAAGCTGGCTTTCCGCCGCCGCCCTGTTCGGCTATGCGGCGGCTTTTTCCTTTGCCTATGTGAACCTGCCTTCGGGCACCGGCGCTCTGGTTCTGTTCGCCTGCGTGCAGATCACCATGATCGGCTGGGGACTTTGGCGCGGCGACCGGCCGGGCGCCGCCGAATGGTTCGGGCTTGTCGCTGCGTTCGCAGCCTTTGTCTGGCTGGTGTCGCCCGGCATCGCAGCGCCGGACATCAGGAGTTCAGCACTGATGGCGCTGGCGGGGATCTGCTGGGGCGTCTATTCGCTCAGGGGCAGGAGCGCGGCGGACCCTTTGCAGGAAACCGCCGGAAACTTTCTGCGCGCCGCGCCGATGGCGCTCGGTTTGTCGGCTCTCGCCTTGTCTCAGTTTTCGATGCCGCTGGACGGCGCGGCGCTGGCGCTCATGTCGGGCGCGATCACTTCGGGCCTCGGCTATGCGCTGTGGTACCGCGCGCTGCAAGGCCTGACATCTGTCCAAGGGGCGCTGGTGCAGCTGTCGGTGCCGGCGATCGCGGCGGCGGGCGGAATTGCGTTTCTGGCCGAGCCGCTGACGCTGCGCTTTGCCCTTTGTTCAGCCGTCATTCTCGGCGGAATCGCCTTGGCGATATTGTCGAAAGCCCGCCGCGCTTGAGGAGTCAGCGCCGGTAGCTCATCGCCAGCGCCATGCAATGTGCAATCTCGGCTTCGTCATAGTCCGTGTCCGGTGCGAATATGATGGCGCGGTTTCCTTCGAAAGTGAAGCGTCCGCCATACAGATCCCGGAAGGTTGAGATCAGCGTGGTCTGGCACAGAAAATACAACGCATATTTTCCGCCTCCGTTCCTCACCGCATCGAGCCGGAAGGTGCTGCCCTTGCCATCCGGCATGCCGAAACTCGGCTGACCCCACTTCAGCGATTCCCTCGGCGGGCCGAGGTCGAGCGAATGCGCGGTCTCGAAAGCGAGTTCGCGCAGGCGCAGCAGTCTGGCGCGCATGACAGGATCATAGGTCTGGTATTTGGCTTGCACTGGGGCGTGCGTAAATGGGCGCATCGTCTATTTTCCCGGGCGTTTGAAATCAGCTTTGGTCTTTTCCAGCGGCGCGCGGCACCAGCAGCCTTCCAGATGATCGTTCACCAGCCCCATCGCCTTCATGAAGGCGTAGCAGGTGGTGGGGCCGACAAAGGTCCAGCCGCGCTTTTTCAGATCCTTGGACAGGCGCAGTGAGGCGGGCGTTGTGGACTGGGCCATGAGCGTGGCATGGTCAAATTGAGCGGGCCGCTCGTCTCTAGGCGGCTCATGGCTCCAGAAATAGGCCGCCAGAGAGCCAAATTCCTGTTTCATCCCGATGGCGCGGGCGGCGTTGTTGATGGTGGAGACGATTTTGCCGCGGTGGCGGACAATGCCGGAATCGGCAAGCAGGCGCTCGATGTCATCATCGTTGAACATCGCGACTTTGTGAAAATCGAAGCCGGCGAAACCGGCGCGGAAATTTTCGCGCTTTCTTAAAATCGTCAGCCATGACAAGCCGGACTGGAAGCCTTCAAGGCAGATTTTTTCGAACAGGCGGATGTCGGCGCTGACCGGCTGACCCCATTCATTGTCATGATAGGCCTGATAAAACGGGTCGCCGCCTGGCCACCAGCAGCGGATTTTTCCGTCTTGTCCAGCGATCAGGCCCTTTTCCAACTGCATTTTCCACCTTCACCTTTCATTGACCACGCGGGGAAACCAATTGGTAACCACAGCAAACGCTTTAGCCGATCCATCAAGTTTTATGAAAGGCGGTTTACCATTTCCTCGCGAAATGTAGGCAGAATGTTGCCATTGGCTGTCAGGATATAGCAGCGGGATCAATGCGAGTGCATGAATGAAGCGCGTATTTGTGTGTGGTTTGGTATCAGCGTCCCTGCTTGCCGGAACAGCCATGGCCGAGGACCGTTATGCGTCGCGTCCAGGCGTTATCATTTCGCCGGACCTGACCGCCCCTTGGGTGATGCAGCTGAACAAGCCGCGCGTGAAAATGCGCCGGACGCTGCCTTCGCCGGTCACCATTGAGCACGAGACGATCATCGGCGCGAGCGTCAACACGCGCAAAATCAAGCGCCGCCCGCTGATCGAAGCGCAGCAGCTTGAACCCGAGAACAGCAATATAATTACAATCGGCCCGGACGGGCTGGTGCAGCCAGCATCAATGCTGAAGCCGAGAAAATCAAAGAAGGGCTCAATTGATTCGCAATTCCTGCCGCAGGAAGTCGCCTATGGCGGCGGCGAGGCTGCGGGCACGATCGTCATCAACACACAGGAGCGCTTCTTGTATCTGGTCGGCGCGGACGGCATGGCGCGGCGCTATGGTGTTGGTGTCGGCAAGGCCGGGTTTGAATGGTCCGGCACCGAACGCATCGCGCGCAAGTCGGAATGGCCTGCATGGACGCCGCCGGAGGAAATGAAAGCGCGCGTTAAGGCGAAAGAGGGCCGCATCCTGCCGGACAGAATGGAAGGCGGGCCGGAAAACCCACTTGGCGCACGCGCCATGTATCTGGGCAACTCGCTCTACCGCATCCACGGCACCAACCAGCCCTGGACCATCGGATCAGCGGTGTCGTCCGGCTGCATAAGGATGCGCAACGAGGATGTGGTCGATCTTTACGAGCGCGTGAAGGTCGGGACGCGAGTCATCGTCATGTGAGTTTTCAAGTTACGAGGGGTGGGGCAAACAGCAAAAAATAAAATTGCCCTGCGAAAGAAAGGCGGCTCCGGGGGGACTGGGGCCGCTTTTTATTTTTAGATCAGCCTCCCTCCTTATCACGCCCCGTTTCCGGTCTGAATCTTTGCATTCCAAGGGACGCACAGGGCGTGTGGTCCTGCCGGTTGGAACTGATTGAGTGTGTGGCTCGCCACACGCCCCCTCTTAGCATGAAGAATGGCACGGCTTTTTGCCCGGGCTGGCGCATGGGACGCTCCGGTAAGAGCATGCGAAGGCCAGGAGGGACACGGCTGAGGGACTCCGCCCACCGGGATAACCACACCCGGCTGCCATAGGCCGCCCGCTCTCCCGAATGCCGGTTGATCACCCGGCCCCATGAGAGCAGCGCGGCAAGTATGCGGCAAGTCCGCAGCGCGTGGATGGAATGTGTTGCGCATTTCAATCAAGATATTGATATTGAACGAAATTATTTTTTCTGACGTCTGATTCGATCCCGCATTTCTGACTCTCCCTCACCTGCCTTGCTTCGCAAGGCTGTCCTCTCCACGTGGGGGAGAGGGGAAGGAGCGCCGCTGATCTTTCGCCTCTCCCCTGCGGGGAGAGGACAGCTTCGCGGAGCGAAGCAGGTGAGGGAGAGTCTTGGCTGCAAACATCAAATCCCCCTCGGCCTATCTCCGCCAAACGCCCAGTCCAGCAGCTCCACCGTATGCACAATCGGCAGTTCCGTCCCCGCCCCGATCTGCGTCATGCAGCCGATATTGCCGGTGCAGATAACCCGCGCGCCGGTGCGCTCGATGTTCTTCACCTTGCGGTCGCGCAGCGTGTTGGCGATGTCGGGCTGGAGAATATTGTAAGTCCCCGCCGAGCCGCAGCAGAGATGGCCTTCGGCGGGGTCTTTGACGATGAAACCGGCGCGCTTGAGCAGGTGCTTCGGGGCCTTGGTGATTTTCTGGCCGTGCTGCATGGAGCAGGCGGAATGGTAGGCGACTTCGAGGCTGGATTTGTTGACGGGCTCCGGCAGGTCAAGCGTGACGAGATATTCGGTGATGTCTTTGGC
>JANMMM010000164.1:0-4619 GCA_031373225.1 Phyllobacteriaceae bacterium
CCGGCTTTGCGCCGGGTTATCACCGCACCGACAAGCGCGAGATCGACCGCATTATTTCCGATGTCCATTATTTTGCGCAGGAGGCTTGGGGGAAGTGGGACAGGCCTGACACGTCATGAGGGTTTTGGCAGATTTGGCGGAGTTCAGCGCGCGTCGTGTCAGGCGGGCGGGGCTTTGGCGCACGTGTGTTTTGGCGGCAGGTTCTTTTGACTTTCCCTCACCTGTTTCGCTTCGCGAAACTGTCCTCTCCCCGCAGGGGAGAGGGGAAAGAGCGGCGGCGCCCTTTTCGCCTCTCCCCCGCGGGGAGAGGACAGTCTTGCGCAGCAAGACAGGTGAGGGAGTGTCAGAATACGGGGGAATGACAAACTGCCGCGCTTTTTCATCGGCAGCGTGCTTGGAAAGCCGCCGGGAATTGTGTAGTGCCCGCTCAGCCTCTCCCATGCTCCGCCCCCGAAAGGAATTTCCCGTGCCCCAATCCGGAAACGCCGCCAGCCCGTTTTTCACCGAGCCGCTCGAATCCTCCGACCCGGAGATTTTCGCCTCCATCCGCTCCGAGCTCGGCCGCCAGCGGCATGAGATTGAGCTGATTGCGTCTGAAAACATCGTCTCGCGCGCCGTCCTGGAGGCGCAGGGGTCGGTGATGACGAATAAGTATGCGGAAGGCTATCCGGGCAAGCGCTATTATGGCGGCTGCCAGTATGTGGACATTGCCGAAACGCTGGCGATCGAGCGGGCCAAGGAGCTGTTCGGCTGCAAGTTTGCCAATGTGCAGCCGAATTCCGGCAGCCAGATGAATCAGGCGGTGTTTCTGGCGCTTTTACAGCCGGGCGACACATTCATGGGGCTGGACCTCAATTCCGGCGGCCATCTGACGCATGGCTCGCCGGTCAATATGTCGGGCAAATGGTTCAAGGTCGTGTCCTACGGCGTGCGCAAGGACGACAATCTCCTCGACATGGCGGAGATCGAGCGGCTGGCGCATGAGCATAAGCCGAAACTCATCATCGCCGGCGGCACCGCCTATTCGCGCGTCTGGGACTGGCAGAAGTTCCGCGAGATCGCCAATGCGGTTGGGGCCTATCTGATGGTCGACATGGCGCATATCGCCGGCCTCGTGGCGGGCGGGGCGCATCCTTCGCCCTTGCCGCACGCCCATGTTGTGACGACGACGACGCACAAGTCGCTTCGCGGCCCACGCGGCGGCATGATCCTGACCAATGACGAGGAGATCGCCAAAAAGTGCAACTCCGCCGTCTTCCCCGGCCTGCAGGGCGGCCCGTTGATGCACGCTATCGCCGCGAAAGCCGTCGCCTTCAAGGAGGCGCTGCGGCCGGAGTTCAAGACCTATGCGCACAATGTCGTGGCGAACGCCCGCACATTGGCGAAAACGCTGAAAGAACAGGGGCTTGACGTGGTTTCCGGAGGCACGGACAATCATCTGATGCTGGCGGACCTGCGCCCGAAAAACGCCACCGGCAAACGCGCCGAGGCGGCGCTCGGCCGCGCCAACATCACCTGCAACAAAAACGGCATCCCGTTCGACCCGGAAAAACCGTTTGTCACATCCGGCGTCCGGCTTGGCACCCCCGCCGGCACGACACGCGGCTTCGGGGCGAGCGAGTTCGCTGAAATCGGCGTGCTCATCACTGAAGTCTTGGACGGTTTGAAAACTGCCAATTCCGACGAAGGCAACGCAGCGGTGGAAGCGGCGGTGAAGGCGAAAGTCATCGCGCTGACGGACCGTTTCCCGCTCTACCCGCATCTGGCATAAGGGCGGCGACTCACTCGCGAAGGAAGTTCATGCGCTGCCCCTATTGCCAATCGCCGGACTCGCAGGTCAAGGATTCCCGGCCCGCCGAGGATAATTCCACCATCCGCCGCCGCCGCATCTGCCCGGACTGCGGCGGGCGGTTTACGACGTTTGAGCGCGTGCAGCTGCGCGAATTGATGGTGACCAAGAAGACCGGCCGCAAAGTGCCGTTCGAGCGCGAGAAGCTGCACCGGTCGTTCGAAATTGCCCTGCGCAAGCGCCCGGTGGACCTGGAACGCGTCGAGCGCGCCGTGTCGGGAATTGTGCGCCAGCTGGAAAGCTCCGGCGAGGCGGAGATTTCCACCGGCGACATCGGGCATCTGGTGATGGAGGCGCTGAAGGGCCTCGATGACGTCGCCTTCGTGCGCTACGCCTCGGTCTATTCCGACTTTCGTTCTCCCGAGGATTTCCAGAAAATCTTAAGCGAGATCGACGCCGCGCCGTCCAAGGCTGAGGAATAGCGGCGGGCTGCGCTGCTTGCCTATCCCCTGAAACAAGCCTAATCCCGCGCCACTTCTCAATCCTGTTTTTCCGGAGCCTTCCTTGACCGCTTCTAATGAGCCATCCGTCAAACAGGCCAACAAGCGCGGCGCCGCCCGGCTTGCCGCCGTGCAGGCGCTGTATCAGATGGATGTGGTCGGCACGGGCATTCTGGAAGTCGTCGCCGAATATGAGGAGCACCGGCTCGGCAAGGAAGTTGACGGCGCGCAGTATCTGGAGGCCGACGCCCAATGGTTCCGCGCCATTGTTTCGGGTGTCGTCACGGAGCAGAAGCGGCTCGATCCGCTGATTCACGATGCCCTGACCGACGACTGGCCGCTGTCGCGGCTGGATTCAACGCTGCGCGCGGTGCTGCGGGCAGGGGCCTATGAGCTTGTCATCCGCAAGGATGTGCCGCCCGCTGTGGCAGTGTCGGAATATGTGGACATAGCCAAGGCGTTTTTCGGCGACGATGAGCCGAAGCTTGTGAATGCGGTGCTGGACCGGATCGCGAAGAACAACAGCCGCAAGCAATGACGGACGCTTCGCTTTCTAGCGCCAAACGCACCGCGCTCCTCCTCTCCATAGCACAGGCCGTGCTCGGCTCCGCCGCGCCGATCGCCATTTCCATGGGCGCGCTGGCGGGGCAGTATCTGCTGGCCACGGACAAGTCGCTCGCCACCGCGCCGGTCACCGGCTTCAATGTCGGCGTCGCGCTCGGCGCGATACCGGCGGCTTGGCTCCTGAGAAAACTCGGCGGCAAGCTCGGTTTCATGTCGGGGGCGCTCCTGACCTGTCTCGGCGCGGCGTGCGCCGCAGCCTCCTTGTTTCAAGGCAGTTTCTGGCTTTTTGTCTTCTCGCTCGCCATTCTCGGCCTTGGCGGCGCGTTTGTGCAACAGATCCGCTTCGCCGCCGCCGACAATTCGCCGCCGGAATTCAAGGCGCAGGCGATTTCATGGGTTCTGGCCGGCGGAATTGTCTCGGCGGTGTTGGGGCCGCAGGCGGTGATACAGACCCGCGAGGCCTTCGCGCCGGTCTTGTTCGCCGGTGCCTATGTCGCCATCATTGGCTTTGCGCTCGCCGGCATGCTGGTGCTGATACCGATCAGGTTCGCCAAGGTCAGAACCGCTTCAGAAGAGCTGGCGGACCGCAATGATGCGCGCCCGTTCCGCGAAATCGTCTCGCAGCCGAAATTCGTCATCGCGCTGATCTGCGCCGTCGGCTCCTATGCGCTGATGAGCTTCGTCATGACCGGCGCGCCGCTTGCCATGGTCGCCTGCGGACACTCTATCGACAATGCGACGCTTGGCATTCAATGGCACGTGCTCGCCATGTTCGGCCCGAGCTTCTTCACCGGCAGGTTAATTAAAATGTTCGGCAAGGAGAAGATCATCGCGACGGGCCTTTTGATCCTGATTTCCTGCGCCTTAGTGGCGATGGCGGGCATTCAGCTTTGGCACTTCTGGACGTCGCTGGTTCTGCTTGGCCTTGGCTGGAACTTCGGCTTTATCGGCTCGACGGCCCTGTTCACTGAAACTTACCGGCTTTCGGAAAAGGGCAAAGTTCAGGGATTTCATGACTTTGTGCTGTTCGGCTCCGTCGCGCTTTCATCGCTGTTTGCCGGGAAAGTCCTCGATGACTATGGCTGGAATACGGTCAACGGCGTGATCTTTCCGGTCGTCTTCATCTGTCTGGCGGCGCTTGCGGCGCTGACAATTTCAGGGCGCAGGAAGGCTGCCGCCTGACAAAATCGATTTAGCCGCGCCGCGCGCCCGCAATCGCACTGGAAGGTTACACTTTCCCGGCCTATGCCTCGGCGGCCACATGCATCGAGGCTCTTCATGTCAACGCCAGTCCTGCCGCCGCTCACTTTGTCCGAAGCCGAGATGCGCGCCATCATGCGCGAGGTCGGCGACATGATCGTCGATCACCATCTCAATCTGCGCGAAAGGCCGGTGACGAAACCGTCGACGCTCGCCAATCTGCGCGGCGGCCTCAGCGAGAAGCTGCCCGTTTCTCCGACGCCCGTGACGGATTTGCTGGCGCAGCTGCGCGGCTTTGTCTTTGCCGAGATGACGCATCAGGACCATCCGCGCAATTTCTCCTTCGTGCCGGGTCCGGGTAATTTTGTCGGAGCGATGGCGGACGCCCTGTCTTCGGCGCTCAATGTCTTTTGCGGCGCGTGGATAGGGCCGTCCGGGGCGGCGCAGATCGAAATCGTCACGGTTGAATGGCTGCGGCAGCTGTTTGATTTTCCGGACGGGGCGGGCGGTCTGTTTGTCAGCGGCGGTTCTATGGCGAACCTCACCTGCCTCGCGGTCGCCCGCCA
>JANMMM010000174.1:0-7735 GCA_031373225.1 Phyllobacteriaceae bacterium
CTGGCACACATTACGACGCGACCGGGACGACAACACGGCTCGGGCCGACGGGCACTGGACTTGATTTGGCGCTGCCGCTTGGTGTCGCTGCGCCCGTCGCCAGCGGCAACGGAACTCTTCCACAAAGCGTTGAGCTGAAGCTTCAGTCCGGCATAGCTCCGGGCTGGCTGGCATTCGGCAGCGTGAAGTGGACGGACTGGTCAGTCACCAAGTCGCTGGATCTTTATCTTGCGCCGGGCGTGCTCCGGCAGAACCTTTATAACTGGCGCGACGGCTGGACTGTCACCGCCGGCGTCGGTCACGCGTTTAATGAAAAGCTTTCCGGCGCGGTCAGCCTGACTTATGACCGCGGCGTCGGCACGGGCTTTGATTTGTCCAGCACCACTTGGACGCTTGGCGCGGGCGGATCGTACAAGGATGACATGGGCGGTGAGCTCAAGTTTGGCGGCGGCGTGACTTACATCGCCGCTGCGGCGGAAACGCAGTATGCCGCGCCGATTAATTCGGCTGTTTCCGCGGGCTGGGCCGTTGCGGCGGGCGCATCTTACAAGGTTAAATGGTAAGCCTCTGCCGACTTGACTTAGACAGATTAAAAACCCGGCCATTGCGCCGGGTTTTTCTTTGCCTGCGCCCAGCCAGTTTGTGACGTTTGCGCAACACACGTCTGACGAGTCGCCGCGCCGTGCCGCGCCACGCAAAAAACGCCGCTTTCCCGTCACAATCGCGGCGCACCGCGTGGCATAGCCAACAAGGCAGCCTGTAAAAACAAGACGTTAACCATACAGGCGCGGTTGGGAGACAAAATTGGACGCCAAGACTTTTTCAAAAGCAAACCTGCCCTCTCGCCACACGACCGTCGGTCCGTCGCGCGCCCCGCACCGGTCCTATCTTTATGCGATGGGCCTGTCGGAGAAGGAAATCGCCCAGCCTTTAGTCGGCGTGGCGAGCTGCTGGAATGAGGCCGCGCCGTGCAACATTTCGCTGATGCGCCAGGCGCAGGTGGCCAAGAAGGGCGTCGCCGCCGCCAATGGCACGCCGCGCGAATTCTGCACCATCACGGTGACCGACGGCATCGCCATGGGCCATCAGGGCATGAAGTCCTCGCTCGTGTCGCGCGAGTGCATAGCGGACTCGGTCGAGTTGACGATGCGCGGCCATTGCTATGACGCGCTGGTCGGGCTTGCGGGCTGCGACAAGTCGCTGCCGGGCATGATGATGGCGATGGTCCGCCTCAACGTGCCGTCGATCTTCATCTATGGCGGCTCGATACTTCCGGGCACTTACAAGGGCCGCCAGATCACCGTGCAGGACGTGTTTGAGGCGGTCGGCCAGCATTCGGTCGGCGCAATTTCAGATGCGGACCTCTTGGAAATCGAAATGGCCGCGTGCCCATCCGCCGGCTCCTGCGGCGCGCAATTCACCGCCAACACGATGGCGACGGTGGCCGAGGCCATCGGGCTCTCCCTTCCGTACTCCTGCGGCGCGCCGGCGCCATATGAAATGCGCGACCGGTTCAATTTCGCCGCCGGTGAAATGGTGATGGAGCTTCTCGCCCGCAATATCCGCCCGCGCGATATTGTCACCTTGAAGGCGCTGGAAAACGCCGCAGCCGTTGTCGCCGCAACCGGCGGTTCGACCAACGGAGCGCTGCATCTGCCGGCCATCGCGCATGAGGCAGGGATCAAGTTCGACCTGTTTGACGTCGCCGAAGTGTTCAAGCGCACGCCTTACATCGCCGACCTCAAGCCAGGCGGCAAGTATGTGGCCAAAGACATGTTTGAAGTTGGCGGCATTCCGCTTCTGATGAAGACCTTGCTTGACCATGGTTTCATGCATGGCGACTGCATGACGGTGACGGGCCGCACCATCGCTGAAAACATGGCCAGCGTGCAATGGAATCCGGATCAGGACGTCGTCTATTCGGCGGGAAATCCGATCACCAAGACCGGCGGCGTTGTCGGCCTCAAAGGCAATCTCGCCCCCGAAGGCGCGATTGTGAAGGTCGCGGGCATGAAGAGCCAGAAGTTCTCCGGCCCGGCCCGCTGCTTTGACTCCGAAGAAGAGTGTTTCGAAGCTGTGTCGAACAAGCGCTACAAGGAAGGCGAGGTTCTCGTCATCCGCTATGAAGGCCCCAAGGGCGGCCCCGGCATGCGCGAAATGCTGTCGACGACGGCGGCGCTGTACGGGCAGGGCATGGGCGACAAGATGGCGCTGATCACCGACGGGCGCTTTTCCGGCGCGACGCGCGGCTTCTGCGTCGGCCATGTCGGACCGGAGGCGGCGGTCGGCGGGCCGATCGCGCTGGTGCGCGATGGCGACATTATTGATCTCGACGGCGAGGAAGGCACGCTCTCGATCCGCCTGACCGATGACGAGCTGGCGGCGCGACTTAAAGAGTGGAAACCGCGCGAGACGGACTACACGTCCGGCGCGCTCTGGAAATATGCCCAGCAGGTCGGCCCGGCGCGCGATGGCGCGCTGACGCATCCGGGCGGGGCCAAAGAAAAGCACTGTTATGCGGATATATAATCGCCCAATCCTCCTTTGCTTTGCCGCCGCGCTGGCGTTTTCCAGCGCGTCCGGCACCGCTTTTGCGTTCGACACTGATGAAGTGACGACGGAGTCCAGCCCGTGGGACCTGTTTAAGTTCGGCTTCAAATCCTACAAGAAGGGCAACAAGAACGACGCGCTTGAAGCCTATCAATATGCCGCCGAGAAGGGCCATGCCGGGGCGCAGTGGAAGCTGGCGCGCATGTATGCCGACGGCGACGGCGTTGTCGAAGATGACTACAAAGCGTTCAAATTCTTTCAGAAAGTGGTCGGGCAGGGCATCGACCCGGGTTCGGAAGACGGAACCTACGTTTCCAACGCATTGAATTCGCTGGCGAACTATATCAGGCGCGGTATTCCCGGCTCACCGGTCAAGTCCGACCCGGCGGCGGCGCGCGATTATTATGCGCAGGCCGCCTGGAGCTTCGGCGATCCCGCCGCGCAGTTCGAGCTCGGCCGCATGTATCTGATCGGCGAGGGCGGCGAGGCGGATGTCAAACAGGCCTATAACCTGTTCCGCCTGTCCGCCAACAAGGGCCATTCGGGCAGCCAGGCCATGTTCGGCAATCTCCTGTTCCAGAACGGCAAACAGGTGCGCGGCCTTGCCATGCTGACGGCGGCGCTGCAGCGCTCCGAGGCCAAGGACCGCGACTGGATTCTGGAATTGCAAGAGTCCGCGTTCGCCGTCGCGGGCGAAGCCGACCGGCGCACGGCGATGGCGCTGTCGGAGAGCATATTGAAGGGAAATGAGTAGGGATGTAAGAAGTGAGATGTAAGAAGTGAAAAATGATCACTTTTTCCTCTTTCCTTCTTCCTTCTTCCATCACCCTTCTCACATCTCCCTTATCTCCACCACCACCGGCACATGATCCGACGGCTTTTCCCAAGCCCTGACATGTTTTTCAATCGAGACTGAAAGCAGCCGGTCCGCCGCCTCGGCCGACAGCATCACATGGTCGATGCGGATGCCGTTGTTCTTCTGCCAGGCGCCCGCCTGATAATCCCAGTAAGTGTAGGTCTTCGGCGCATCCGTCACGGCCCGCACCGCATCCGTGAGCCCCAGCGCCTGCAGCCGCCGCAGCGCCTGCCGCGATTCCGGCTGGAACAGCGCGTCGCCTTCCCAGGCCTTGGGATTGAAACAGTCTTCTGGCTCGGGAATGACATTATAGTCGCCCATCAGCACAAACGGCTCCTCCAGCGCCAGCCGCGCCTTCGCGTGGGCGATCAGCCGCTCCGTCCAGCCAAGCTTGTAGGGAAACTTCTCCGTGCCGAGCGGATTGCCATTGGGCAGATAAAGCCCGCCGACCCGCACCACGCCGCCGCCGAGCGCGAACACGCCCTCAATGTAGCGCGACTGGACATCCTCATCGTTCCCCGGCAGCCCGCGCGTCACCTCGAGCGGTGAGGATTTGGACAGGAGCGCGACGCCGTTAAAGCCCTTCTGCCCATGCGTCTCGACATGATAGCCGAGCGCCTCGATCTCGCCGCGCGGGAAATCCCCGTCCACCGTCTTGATCTCCTGCAGGCAGACAATGTCCGGCGCGGATTCTTTCAGCCAGGCCAGAAGGTTCTCAATGCGGGCGCGCACGCCGTTAATGTTCCATGTGGCGATTTTCATGTGGGCAGGGGCTCCTTTGGTGGGGAGGATAGCGGAAGATTGGGGATTGGGGAACGGGTGGCGCGGCGGGCCCGCTTACTCCGCGCGTCTCCCCCCCCACCAAGGGAGGCAAAGCCCTGCGCCATCGGGTTCAAACCAACGGTACATGGAAAGGCGAAGGTGGCGGGCATTGCCTCTCTCCGAAGTGGGAGAGGATGCGATTTCTTGAGGCTGTTCTTGCCAAAAATGACCCGTGCCATTGATTTGGGCGTTTTTCACCAGAGCGCTGCTGTCTACAGTCGGGCAATTACACGCAATGTAAGCACGTTTACGATTACACGGCGAAATGATATTCAGCTGTGCAAATCCCGAGCTTGCAAGGAACAGCGACCTGAAGAACCGCCACATTTACAGACCTGAAATTGACGGGCTTCGCACAGTTGCAATTGTGCCTGTCGTGCTCTTTCATGCAGGGCTGCAAACTTGGAGCGGTGGGTTTGTTGGCGTGGACGTGTTCTTCGTGATCAGCGGCTTTTTGATCACATCAATCATCATTGAAGAGATAGGCGCAGGGACATTTTCATATCTGCGTTTCTACGAGAGGCGCATCCGCCGGCTGGTTCCACCATTGATACCGATGCTTCTCGCAACTTGGATCGCTGCCACGATCCTGCTTGAACCCAATCATTACGAAGAATTCGCGCAGAGCATGATAACTGTGCTCACGGCGTCATCCAATTGGTTTTTCTATTCCCGTATCGACTATTTCGATGGTGAGGCGCTGTCGAAGCCTCTTCTTCATATGTGGTCGCTGGCAATAGAAGAACAATTTTACATTGTTTTCCCAACCATCCTGATCCTGTTAAAACACAGATTGCCGTCTGCATTGAAGACAGCTCTCGCCACAATGGCGGTCATTTCTTTCGCCTACTCCGCTCGTCTGGTCTTCAATGGCGATGCGAACAGCGCATTCTATAACTCGCTCGCGCGTTTCTGGGAGCTTCTTGCGGGGAGCGCGCTTGCCGCTGGATTGGCCGGTCAGCCTTCCGAAAAATTGGCGATCTGGTGCCGATACGTTGGAGCCATAGTGATTTGCACCGCCGTTTTCGGCTTCAATGACACTACTCCGTTTCGAGGTGTCGCCGCGCTTCTGCCAGTGCTTGGAACCGTTTTGATCATTTGGTCCGGTCCGCAGGGTTCTGATCTGGTAAGCAGCATCCTCAAATCAGGTAGTGGGTCAGTTTGAAATTGGTTAGAACGCCTTGGCGATAAGCCAAATGATTGTTCCGAAAACGAGACCGCCCAATACGGCTGCAAAAGTAAACGCCTGAAACGGGTAACCGTTGTAGATTGGGCGCTTCAAAAGCGACCACCCTAACGAACAGCATCCCAAAATTGCACCGATGGCGAAGGCAACCCAATAATTCAAGCTATTTCTCCCTTTTTGTAAGAGCCGCGTTTCATGTCTTTCTTAGCTTCGTCTATTTCGACCAGCGCGGCAATATCGCCAATCTCCCAAAGCGTGGAAGACACACCGGCGGCCATTGCCGGTGTCATGCGAAGTGTCGAATGAATGCGGTCAAAATTGTAATACATCATGTGAAGCGCAACGGCGTAAGAGTGGTTTTCGACTTTCTTTGAAAAGCCATCCGTAAGGCGGGTGAACCGGCGCATATGCATCCGCATGGTTTTGTTGTTGCGCTCCACATAGGACGTGCTGACATGCTTCTTTTCCGGGTTGCCTTCGATCTTGATCTTTTGCGTTCCCGTGCATTCGGCTGGCGAATAGCGGCCCTTGGAGCCTTCCGGCGCAACGCCGTAAACCTAGATGAGCATGGCATAGTCGATATCAGCGCCGAACGCGCCTTCAACAGCCTCAAGGTATGACTTGTGACCATCCGTTGTGAGCTGGACGCGGCTTGCCAGCCGGGAAGCAACATCGTCCATGAAGGTCAGCGCATAGTCACCATCGCGACCGCCAACGAGATAGGAGACGATCATCTTGCTTTCGGCGTCGATTGCCGTCCAAGTCCATGTGTCGCCAGCGCCTTCCGGCGCGGCCTTTGCAGTCGCGACGTTCTTTTGCTTCGCATAGGTGAAGCTCCAAATTTCGTCGCACTGGATAAGCTTGGACTTCACATTGCGGACGTTTTCATCATGGAACGCCATACAAGCTTTGCCAGCGTCAATGAGAAGCTTGATAACTGTGTTTTTGCTCGCACCGGTCACGCGCGTAGTGGCGCGGATGGACTGGCCTTCGCAAAGGAGGTGAAGGATATGAGAGCGTGACTTCGAATTGAGCTTGTTCATAGCTCAATTCAATATGACACTTATGCTTGACGGTCAAGCAGAATGTGTCAGTTCCAATATTTTTCGAGCTATTTCTGCACGGTGTGATTCAGACACCTCTTTAGCATCACGCTGCGCCCTCTCAGAGGGAGAAAGACGATCAAAATACGTGTCGATCATCCAATCCGAAACGTTTTCGTGCGGAGACTCATCAATCAAACGCTTTTCCATGCTTATGCCTCCTATTTGAAGTGCCTCGAAAAAAACCGAGAGTTAATGTCCGCAGGGAAATAGTGCTTCCTACGAACCCAGACCAGACCCTCTGACTTGGAAATTACCGCCACATCAACATCGCCGCCGACGGTCTCACGCGCCCGCGTTACCTTCCTCTTGAGGGAAGTGATCTCAATCAAAGACTCGGCCAAAGTCGCCAAATCCTGTTTTGGCATCGCCCTGACCATGCTCTTGATCTCTTGGGTAAACCGGCTATTTATAAAATTATCAGACTTTTTTGAATAATCAACAGATAACTTCTCAAAATCAGAATTAATTTTTGTTAATATTTCGTCAGTTTTATTTTTGTCATTCAAAACAGGCGTAAGAACAAGTTTTGCCGTTTCTTCAATGGCTTCGCGAATTAATTTAACAGTGTAATCTCTATATTGAGGATCAACGCCATTGACAAAACTTTGCACCATATCATCTTGCGCAAATCCTAGAATTTCCGCATGTGTGCCATGACGGTCGATATCTATGTAATTCCTCGCAGCTTTCTTTAGATTGCCAAAAACAATTCCGTCAATTTCAACGTGAGATAAAGATGGAAAAATTTCATCGTCCCCAAATCCTGCTATGACAATGCCTGTTCTATACGACGACAAATCTTCTTTTGACAAAACGTATCCAATATACTCCTTAATTTTGTTCATAGAACCAATGTTTATTTGAAGTATTTGCATTCTCTCGGTAGCATATGTTTCTACAATATTTTCATAGATATTCGGTAGCTTTTTTGAGTTGACGCCTTCGGAAAATTTCTTTTGTTTGAATTTGCTGATTAATAAATTCAGTTCTTTAGTCAAAATTCCATTCATTTTGCTCTTTAGGAATTTTTGAACCGTGGATATGTGCTTGTTAAAGCTGAAATTGAAATTACGAACTAGGACATCAATTGCATCGGAGATAATAACGTTCACATTTTCGTTTTCGTCTACTTGAGTGTATTTTACTTCATTTGAAAGATATTTCAGAAAATCGTCTCGCCAATTAGCAATGCTTTTGAATGATTTTTCTTTCCTC
>JANMMM010000042.1:0-3608 GCA_031373225.1 Phyllobacteriaceae bacterium
CAAGCGGGCGCGTCTTTTGTTGACTGGCGGCGGTGAAATGACGGACGCGGCGGCGGCTCTTGGCAATCGTGTCCGGACCGGACCGGGCCGGCGGGGACTTTTTGCATTTCTTGGCTTGGCGGCGGCAGTGGCGCTCTTGCCGGTCGCAATGCTGGCCGGGCTGGCGCTGGGCGGCGACGGCAGCGAAATTGTCCGGCTGGTGAAGACGGTGCTGCCGCGCGCGGCGCTGGTCACATTCGAGCTCCTGGCGCTGGTGGCGCTCAACTCCGGTGCCATCGGCGTCGTCTCTGCTTGGCTGATCGCTGATTTCGACTTTCCGGGCAAGCGGCTGCTTTCGTGGATGCTGGTGCTGCCGATTGCGATTCCGACTTACATCGCTGCCTACGCGTTCGTCGAGTTTTTCCATTTTGCGGGACCGGTTCAATCGGCGCTGCGCGCCTTGACCGGTTTTCAGTCTGCCCGGGATTACTGGTTCCCAAACGTCCGCTCGCTCGGAGGCGCGGCGCTGATCCTGTCACTGGTTCTCTACCCCTATGTCTATCTGGCGGCGCGCATGGTGTTCATGATGCAGTCCCGGCACCAGGCGGATGTGGCGCGCTCGCTTGGCGCTTCTCCCCTGCGTGTTTTCTGGAGAGTGTCGCTGCCCATGGCGAGGCCTGCGGTTGCCGCGGGGGTCTCGCTCGCCTTGATGGAGACGCTGAATGATCTGGGCGCGGTGGAATATCTCGGCGTGCGGACGCTGACATTTTCAGTCTACAACACTTGGCTGGCGCAAGGCAGCTTGGCAGGTGCGGCGCAGCTTGCCTGTGCCATGCTGGTCATTGTTTTTGCGCTTCTGGCTGGCGAGCAGTTTGCGCGGCGGCGGCAGCGCTTTCACAGCGGACGGCATGGCGGCGCGGCGGATGCGCGGCGCGGCGTCAAATTGCATGGCTGGAAAGCATTCGCCGCAAGCGCCGCCTGCGCTTTGCCAGTCGTGCTGGGTTTTGGAATTCCAGCCTTGGTGATCGGAGGATTTGCTGCGCGGCGGCTTTCGCAGTTTTCCGACCCGGCGCTTGGAGCAGCGCTCGTAAACAGCGTGAGCATCGCGCTTGCCACCGCGGCGCTGACCGTCATTGTTTCAATGGTTCTGGTCCATGCCGCGCGCAATATGAAACGGCCATCGGCGGCACTCCTCATCCGCGCCGCTTCAATTGGCTATTGCATTCCCGGCACTGTGTTGGCGCTCGGCCTTTTGTTTGCTCTGGCAGCGGCTGACAATTGGATTGACGCTTTGCTGCGCACCCAGCTTGGCGTTTCCTCAGGCCTGTTGATGACCGGTTCGGCGTTCGGCCTGATACTGGCCTGCTCAATCCGGTTTCTGACCCTGTCCGAGCGAAGCCTCCAGTCCGGATTGGAAAAAATCAGTCACAATCTAGACGATGCGGCGCGCAATCTCGGACAAACCGAACTCGGTGCGGCGAGGCGTGTGGTTCTGCCGCTCATCAGCCCCGCAATCATGACGGCGTTTTTAATGGTCTTCATTGACACGCTGAAGGAACTCCCCGCGACGCTGCTCTTACGCCCGTTCGGTCTCAACACTCTGGCGACTTCAGTTTATGAAAGCGCCTCGCGGGCCGCCGTGGAGGAAGGAGCGGTCGCGGCGCTGTTCATAATCGCAGCGGGTCTTGTGCCCGTCATGCTTTTGTCACGGGTGAGCGCAGCACAAAAAAATAGCGCCGGAAAAACCGGCGCCAGTTAGCAGCTGTATGATGGCGTTTGGCGAAAGGGTCGGGCGTAAACCTCTTGGCACTGTAAAATCTTGCCCAAAAATAAGGGGCTGCCGCTTAACAAATCCTTACCAAATCAGGTCAAACTGTCTTGGGCCTATACTGCTTTCAGATATTTGGTAAATTTCAGCGAAACCATCTATTAACCAATTGCGCGCGCCAGTGCGGGCAAAACGAAAGAACGCCAAACTGAGCCTATCCTCAAAAACCATCAAGTCTGCACTTGTCTCCTTGGCGTTGTGTCTTGCGGTGTTCGCCGCTGTCGCGGGCGCAATGCCGTATTTCCTTGCGCGAAAAGGCATTGAGGAGCGCATCCGCAGCGAACTGACGGCGTTGAGCGGGTTGCCTGTTTCGTTGAAGGGCGAGGTGTCCATTTCGTTATTTCCGCGCTTTGCCGCTATAGCTCATGACGTGGAGATCGGTTCGTACGGGGTGTCGACCCTGCCCGCGATGAAAGCCAAAACGCTGGAAGTGGATCTGTCACGGCTGGCTGCGCTGAAAAGCGACCTCCGGATCACAGCGCTTCGTCTTGACGTAGCGGAAGTCCGGCTTGTCAGCGACAGTTCGGGAAACTGGCTGCCGGCCGGCATTGCCAGCCCGCTCGCGCCTGCCATTCTGGCGGAGCAGCGGTCTGCGGACGCAAGTGCGCCGGCGCTCAATTCCGGACAAAGCGCCAATTTCAACATTGGCAGCCTGCGCCTGACAAATTCGCGGCTGCTTTTCGTCAGCCGCAGCGGCGCGGAGGTGGTGAGCGACGCAGATATGATGCTTGACTGGCCGAACGCGGCCACGCCCCTGACCTTCACCGGGGGCGGCACTTGGCGCGGCAATGCGGCCCGGTTTTCAGCTTGGCTGCAAAATCCGATTCCGATGGCGGCTGGCAATAACAGCGCTGTGACACTACAGGTCGAATCCGGCCCTGCGTCGCTCAGCTTTGTCGGCTTTGCCAATCTGCAAAACTTCTTCTTCACCAATGGCGACTTGAAGTTTGAGACGCCTTCGATGGGCCAGCTTCTTGGCTGGATCGGAGCCAAGGTTGACCCAGGAACTTCGATGGGCAGCATGGGCCTGAGCGCCAAACTGACGGCAAAGGATGACCATCTGAATTTCGATGACGCTGTCATCAACTTCAACGGCAATCCCGCAAGCGGCGTGTTCGAACTGAAGCCGGACGGCAGGATTCCGGCTCTTTCGGGCACACTGGCGTTTGAGAAACTCGACCTCGCCTCCTTTCTTGGCGCGTTTTCGGTGGGCATCGCGCCAGGTTCGACCAAGCCCGGCGTCAACTTTCTGCAGCAGATCAACCTTGATCTACGGCTGTCCGCCAGCAAGGCGAATGCGGGCACACTGCCTTTGACAGAGGTGGCGGCGGCGATCCGAATCAAGGACGGCCATGCCGATTTTGACTTGGGCGATGCCGCCATCGCAGGCGGACGGCTGAGGGGCGACTTGAAGGTTCAGGAAGCGGCTGGGCTGCCGGACGCAAGTGTCAGCCTGCGCTTCAGCGATCTTGATCCCGCACAGCTTTTTGGTAAATCCGGTGGCCCCGTCATCAGCGCGCCAGTTGGCGGCACTTTTGTGGCGGAAGGAAAGTATGGCGCTTTCATGCCATTCATACTTGCGGCGCAGGGTGATCTTGAGCTGGAATCCAGCGGTGGCGGAGTGCGCAACTTTGGGCTGGCAGATTTTCGCCGACGGCTGGATGCGGGCGTGCTCTTCAATCTGCCTATGAACGATAGCGGGGTTGTTGCCCTCAAATCACTGCGGCTTAAAGCACGCGTCCAGGACGGAGTCGCCATTGTGTCAGGCGGACTCCTGTCGCTTGCGGGCGGTGAGATTGCG
>JANMMM010000197.1:0-5209 GCA_031373225.1 Phyllobacteriaceae bacterium
GATCCGTCCACCATGGCTGGCTGTATGCAAGACAAGCGGTACTTCCATATCAAGAGCTTCTCTACGCTTGGCGTACTGTTCATGGCCATCCTTGTCATCTGGCTCGGCGCAAACCAGGTGCTCGACGGCGCGATGTCGGTCGGTCTCCTGATCGCGTTCATCGCCTACAAGGACCAGTTTCTGGGCCGCTTGACCGAATTGATCAACAAGGCGGTGGATCTGACCATGCTGCGCCTGCACGCCGAACGGCTCGCCGACATTGCTCTCACCGAGGGCGAGCGGCGAGACGATTTGCATGAGCAGCCGTTCGCTGCGGAGGCGCTGATGATCGAACTGCGCAATGTCAGCTTCCGCTACGGCGAGCAGGATCCCTGGATACTGGACAATGTCAGCCTGAAGATATTTCCAAATGAATCACTGGCAATTGTCGGCCCTTCCGGCGGCGGCAAGACCACGTTGTTGAAGATTTTGGCCGGCCTCCTGCAGCCGACGCGCGGCGAAATTCTGGTCAATGGAACACCGCTCTCACAAATCGGCCTCAACCGCTACCGCGCTCTGCTCGGCGTGGTCATGCAGGACGACCATCTGTTCGCCGGATCCATCGCAGACAATATCTGCTTCTTCGCCGAGCGCCCGAACCAGGATTTGATAACGGACTGCGCTGTGCTCGCGTCAGTGCACGAGGATATCGCCGCCATGCCCATGGGTTATGCCACACTGATTGGCGACATGGGCACGATGCTGTCGGGCGGCCAGAAACAACGCATCCTGATCGCCCGCGCCCTCTACCGCTGGCCGGCTATGCTTCTCCTTGACGAAGCTACCAGCCATCTCGACGTGGCGCGCGAAAAGTCCGTCAATGACGCGCTGCGCGTCGTGCAAATGACCCGCGTCGTCATCGCCCACCGTCCCGAAACCATCCGCGCCTCGGACCGGGTCGTCAGGCTTGCAAACGGCAAGGTGGCTCAGGAGCCGCAAAATGCCGTTAACCCGCTGCTGCGGCAGCCGGCCGCGCGCGCCTACAGCTCCGCCTGGTGACCGGCACATTTGCAAACGGCGTCTTTACCCTCAGAAAAGCGCATTCCGGCCCGGGTCATGAAATCCGGCCAAATCACCCGAACCGCGCTTCAAACAGTAGACAACCCCAGCCCCTTCTGCTAATTGCCCCAAATCTTGCGCGCACACTCCGCGCTGAGAACTATTTTCGTTATTCAATTCCAACCCGAAAGGCGTGATGACACGTGCAAGTACTCGTTCGTGACAATAATGTGGACCAAGCGCTGCGCGCGCTGAAAAAGAAGCTGCAGCGCGAAGGCGTTTTCCGCGAAATGAAGATGCGCGGCCATTATGAGAAGCCATCGGTCAAGCGCGCCCGCGAGAAGGCCGAGGCCGTGCGCCGCGCCCGCAAGCTGGCCCGCAAGCGCGCCCAGCGCGAAGGCTTGCTGCCAGGCCTGAAGATTGTGGCGCCAGAGGCAGGCGCGCGTCCGCCGCGCCCAGCCGCCGCTTTTTAGTCTCTTTTTGTCGATAGCCGAACGCGGGGGCGATAATTTCGCCTCCGCTTTTTTGTTTTCGCCCGCCTTTGTAACGCGTACAGGCGGAGTGTGAGGAATGTGCATGCGCCTTGTTTCGGCAAAACCGGCTCTTCAATTCCGCAGCGCGGCCTTCGCCGCGCTCTGCCTGTCCGCGCTGGCTCTGTCCGGATGCGTGACCAGTGAAACCGGCGAATTGGCAACTTCCATCGACCGCGAGCAGGGTTCGAGCGAGAACATTAATTCGCTCTCCGACGTCATCTCGGCGAATGAAAATGATCCGGAAGCCTATAATGTGCGCGGCTCCGCTTATGGGCGCGCCGGCAATTACCGCGCCGCGATGAATGATTTTGACCGTGCCATCGAGCTGAACTCAGGCTTCTACCAGGCCTATGCCAACCGCGCGCTGATCCACCGCCGCCTCGGCGCGCTGGGCAACGCCGCCTCCGACTATAACCGCGCGCTGCAGCTCAATCCGCAATATGACGCCGCCTATATCGGCCGGGGAAACCTTTACCGCAACGCCGGGCGCACCAACGAGGCCTTCGCCGATTTCGAGCGCGCCATCCAGCTCGACACGACCGACCCGCGCGCCTATCACAACCGCGGCCTGATCTATCAATCGCGCGGCCAGCACGATTTCGCCATCGAAGACTTCGCCACGGCCATCTCGCTGCAGCCCGACGCGCCGGAGCCATACAACGGCCGCGGCATCTCCTATCTTGCCCGCAACGATGATGTGAACGCCTTCGCCGACTTCAACCAGGCGATCAAACTGAACGGCAACCTCGCCGAAAGCTGGGCCAACCAGGCGCTGGTCTATGAGCGGCGCAAGGAGCTCAAGAAGGCGGAGAAGTCGTACCAGCGCGCGGTGAATTTGGACGGGACGTATCAGCCGGCGCAGGATGGGCTGCAGCGGGTGCGTGGCAGGCCTGATCAGGCGGCGGCAGCGCAATAGCAAATCGCGGTCGAGGTTCTGCGCCAGATTGCTGCGCTTTTTTCCGCTTTAGGGTGACAAAACCGGCATTGACACCTTCTCGGGCCAAATCAGGCGGCGCAGCAGGCCAAGAACTGCCTGCTTTTCTGCTCCGGCTTGCTTAATGTCGTCAGGCAGATTGCAGGCATCTTGAAGTGCCGCTGTTACCCTATCATCCCAATAGTCAGTGTGCGTGAAGAGTCGGGGCAGGAACATTCGGTTGCGAGTTATTCTCGCAGCAACTTCGGTGGCACCCCATCCATAAAGCGGTGTGACTGGCCCACCAATGAAATCGCCATTCATAGGATAGAAATAAGGATCAAAAATAGCAGTCCAGCGGACAGCGCTGAACATCGCCGCATGGTGTGGCGCTTCGCCCGGAACAGTTCCGCCGGAGTAAAGAAACGAGTTGTTGCTCTTTTCAAGCAGCGGCGGACAAATCGGCAGCGATCTTTCGGCTACCGATTGCTTGAAGCGTGGCCAGTCTCGCGCCAAAAGGAAATCACCCAACGCCAAAGGTGATCCAAGCGAGATAAAGTCGCTGAAACGCCATCCGTGCGGTTCGCCCGCCAAGTTGGCGGAAACAGCCCTCTGTAGTTCGATCAGCTTGCCTCGATCTGTCGGCGCCGCCCTGTCCTTACCGGCGTTCGCCTGTGCCAGCGCTACCATGGCCTTCATACTTGTGAGGGCTGCTGCTGGAAGCGCCTTATTGGCATTGGCATTGTCGCGCCCCCATAAGAGGCGAAGCACGTCGTACGCAATTACCGAACCGAGGCTGTGGGCAACCACAACGATACGAACATACTCGGGACTTTCTGTTGCCGATCCATCAACGATGGCCCTCTTCTCAGAGAGGTCTGTGAAAAGTTTGAGGCCCCTTTCACGCACTGCGGCACGGCTAGCAACGGCATCCGGCGACATGTGCAGATAGCGCGCCACATCTCCGAAGTAAGCAACACCAAAATGGGTGGCGGCCCACCAGACACAGGCACCGACAAGAAGTTTGATCCATGCCTGATTGATGAACGACACGGTTACGCACCAAGCGGACCGCCAGAAGCCATCGTCGATACAATTTACACTTGACCATGCCAATTCCCTCCAGGGAAACACATTATAAGCGAAACAGCCCAGGATAAGAGGTAGCAACAGCGCCGCCGCATACGAAAGATTGACCGCCAGCGTCCGGATTTCCGACGGATGCGTCGCATTTCCATCGACATGAGTTCTGGCCGCTTGCCACAAACGCCAGCCAAGTGCAGCGCAGACAAGGATCAGAAGAAGCAACTGGGTCGGTGTCGGACCCGGGGCGCCAGTCCTCAGCCCGCTGGTTAGAAAGCTCGTCAGCCTGGACCAGACTTGGCCATCGAGCTCGGTGCCAATATAGGCGGCAAGCGCGACCACAACCAGCCAAAGGGTAGCCCATAAGGCGCCTAAAGGTCGCGGCACCTGATGTGGCCACCTGAACATCACGCTTTGTGCCCAGACGCGAAGGTTTGCAAAAGTCGTGCCGCTTAGGAGGTCAGCGAAATAAAACTCATAAAAGTCAGTGCGCATATCTGGGTATTGATATGCATAGCTAATGGTTGGATCGGTTGGGGGCCGGGAAACCCTCACGCGTGCAAGCTCGCCAGAGCCTGCGGCCGGATCAGGAATGATGTGGAATGGTTCGCCTATGCTCAGGCGTTCCGCCTCAACGGGTTTGACGCCACATAACGCGGCAACAAAACTTCGCATCGTCTCCATCGGGCGCTGCTCGCCCATACCATGAACAACAACAACAGCTTGTTTGCGCTTGGCTTGGGCCGCAGAGGGGCTGCGGCTTGGCTCAGGCATCGCCGCCGGTTCAGCGCTCGCTTTTGCCGATTTGGACTTCACAGCCCTTTTTGCCACTTACCCCTCCAGCCACAAGCGCCCATTGAAAGGCTACATCTTCCCCTGCGGAAAGTCAATCTGCGGTGGAATAGCCAGGGCCCGCCGATCTGGCATACACTTCCTCATCTGCGCGCGCCTCCTAATGCTCCAGCGCCTTGACAATATCCTCCACCATCTTCTTGGCGTCGGCAAACAGCATCATTGTGTTCGGCTTGTAGAACAGCGAATTGTCGATGCCCGCATACCCCGACGCCAGCGAGCGCTTGATGAACAGGCAGGTCGCGGCCTTGTCGACGTCGAGGATCGGCATGCCGTAGATCGGCGAGGCCTTGTCGTCGCGCGCCGACGGGTTGGTCACGTCATTGGCGCCGATGACGAAGGCGACGTCGGTCTGGGCGAATTCGGAGTTGATGTTCTCCAGCTCGAACACATCGTCATAGGGAACGTTGGCCTCGGCGAGCAGCACATTCATGTGGCCCGGCATCCGGCCCGCAACCGGATGGATGGCGTATTTCACTTCAACGCCCTTGGCCTTCAGCTTGTCGGCCATTTCGCGCAGGGCATGCTGCGCCTGTGCCACCGCCATGCCATAGCCCGGCACGATGATGACCCGTGCCGCATTGGACATCAGAAAGGCGGCGTCGTCCGCCGAGCCCTGCTTGACCGTCCTGTCGCCCAGATCCTCAATCGCCGCCGCCGTCTCGCCGCCAAAGCCGCCTAATATGACCGAGATGAACGAGCGGTTCATCCCCTTGCACATAATGTAGGAAAGAATCGCGCCGGACGAGCCGACCAGCGCGCCGGTGATGATCAGCGCAAGATTGCCGAG
>JANMMM010000227.1:0-5093 GCA_031373225.1 Phyllobacteriaceae bacterium
AAGGAAAACACCGCGCTTACATGACTGATTTCGTCCGGGATGCCAAAACCGGCGGCTGCGCCGTTGGCGCGCCGCCGGATCATCTGGGAATGCGCCTTGTCCGCGATGAGCCGGGTTTCCTGTCATGGCAGCGGCTGCGCGGCTTTTTTCTCCGCTGACATCATGACGCCGCCCGCATTCAGCGCAGACCTGTGCGTCGAACGCATCCTTGCCGTCTGGCCTCAGACGCTGCCCGTATTCATCCGGTTTCACATGCTGTGCATCGGCTGCCCGGTCACGCGGTTTCACACCCTGCGCGAGGCCGCTCTTGCGCATGACTTGGACCTCGAGCCGCTCGAGTCCGCCCTGCAAACCGAAGTCAGTTCCGCGCTTCCGCGATCACCAAGAGACGATGCGGCTGCAACACAGTGATCTTCTGCCGCCCGCTTTTGACCAGTCCTTTGCCTTCCCAGTCGCTCAAAATGCGGCTGACGGTGAATAAGGTCGTGCCGGTCATCTCGGCAATGTCCTGCCGCGATATGGGGAAATCGATTTCAACGCCGTCTTCCACCTTGCGCCCGGTCTGACGCAGCAGCCGCAGCAACGTGTGGGCGACGCGCTGTTCCACCCGTTCGGTCGCCATTTCGACCACCCGGTTCTGCGCCTCTTCCATCCGGGCGCCGACGGTCTTGAGTGTATTGCCCGACAGGGCGGGAATCCGCGCGGTCAGCGCCGCCCAGCGCGCATTCGGCCATGAGAGCACGGTGCAGTCCACCGCCGCCACCGCTGACGCGGGATAGGTGTCGCGCCCCATCGCCACCGCGATGCCGATCAACTCGCCCTCGCTGATATAGCGCGCCACGACCTTCTGCCCGTCCGGCGTCAGGCGCTCAACGCGCACATGGCCATGCAGCAGAAGAAAAAACGAATGCGCCTCGCCGTCCTGTTCGAAAACAGCTGCGTCTTTTCTGACAATGAACGAGCGGGCGCCTTCGAGCGCGAAATCAAGGTCAGCGCCGCTCAGCCCGGAAAATGCCGGCAGCGCCGAAATCAATGACCTGTCGAGATTTGCCAAACCCGCCGCGCCCCGCATTTTGTACGCAAACATCTATCGCGGAGTTTGCGATAGCGCAAATCGCCGCTGCGCCGTTCAGGTAACTGGAAGGCGGGCCGTTTCAATGAAAAGGAAATAAACATGTCTCTCAAAACCGGACTTGCCGCAGCGCTCGCTGCCATGCTGATGCTCACAACCGCTTCCCGGGCGGCGGAGTTCGAAATCAAAATGCTGAACAAGGGCGCCAAGGGCTCGATGGTTTTTGAGCCGGATTTCGTCAAGGCTGCGGTCGGCGACACGGTCAAGTTTGTGATCGTCGATAAGGGCCACAATGTCGAATCGATCAAAGGCATGATCCCTGAGGCTGCCGAGCCACTAAAAGGCAAGGTCAACGAGGAGATGGTGCTGACCTTGGCTCAGGAAGGCGTCTACGGCGTCAAATGCCTGCCGCACTATGGCATGGGCATGGTGGCGCTGATCGTTGCGGGAAATCCTGTGAATCTTGACACCGCCAAAGCCGTTAAGAATCCGGGCAAGGCTAAGACCAATTTAGCCGCGCTGTTTGAACAGCTGGAAAAGGGTCAGTGAGTGGCGTTTGATTTTGCCTGCAAAAATCGAACCGGGGCTAAAAACTAATGGCTTGCGCGGCGCAAAAAGGTAAACCGGAAGAAGTCACATCTTCCGGAGCCTCTTCATGAACCTTGCCAAATTCGAACGCTACAAACTCACCTTCGGCCCGACTCCCATCGAGCATCTTCCGCGCCTGACAGCGGCCATCGGCGGCAAGGTTCAAATCTACGCCAAGCGCGACGACTGCAATTCCGGACTTGCCATGGGCGGAAACAAGCTGCGCAAGCTTGAATATATCGTGCCGGACGCGATCAAATCGGGCGCGGACACGCTGGTCTCGATCGGCGGCGTGCAGTCGAACCACACCCGCATGGTGGCGGCGACGGCGGCGAAGATCGGCATGAAATGCGTCGTCATCCAGGAGAAATGGGTGCCGCATTTCGATGCGGTCTATGACCGGGTGGGCAACATATTGATGACCCGCCTGATGGGCGCCGACAGCCGCCTTGTCGATGACGGGTTTGACATCGGCATCCGCAAAAGCTGGGAGGACGCGATGCAGTCGGTGCGCGACGCGGGCGGCGTGCCCTATGGCATTCCGGCCGGCGCCTCGGTGCATAAATATGGCGGCCTCGGCTATGTCGGCTTTGCCGAGGAAGTGCGGGCGCAGGAACAGGAGCTGGGATTCAAGTTCGACTACATCATTGTCTGCGTGGTCACCGGCTCGACACAGGCCGGCATGATCGTCGGATTCGCGGCGGACAACCGCGCCGACCGGGTGATCGGCATCGACGCGTCGGGAACGCTCGCCCAGACCCGCGCCCAGGTGCGGCAGATTGTTGACGGCACAGCGGAGCTGGTGGAGCTTGGCCGCAAGGTGCGCGACGATGAGATCGTCATCAACCCCGACTATGCCTATCCGGCCTACGGGGTTCCGTCGGATGAGACCAATGACGCGATCCGCCTCGCCGCGCGCACCGAGGCGATGATCACCGACCCGGTCTATGAGGGCAAGTCGATGCAGGGCATGATTGACCTCGCCAAGAAAGGCTTCTTCCCGGAAGGCTCGCGAATCCTCTACGCCCATCTCGGCGGCGCGCCGGCGATCAACGGCTACAGCTATTATTACAAGGACGGTTGAGCGCGGGCGAGCATCGATTCGACCGCCTGTTCGAGCATCTCCAAGTCCTGCGGCCGCGAGAGCCTGTGGTCGCCGTCGGGGATGAGGCTCATTGTCAGCGAGTCTTTCGGAAAATGCGCGGCCAGCTTCAACGCGTGCTGATACGGCACATCCGTGTCCCGCATTCCTTGCAGAATATGAACCGGGCAATGCGTCTCGATGATTCCCTTCATCACCCGGTTCGCCCGCCCGTCATCGAGAAAGGCTTGGGAGAAGCGGTTCGGCTCGGCGAGATAGTCCGAGCCTTCCTCGAAATAGTCCTTTTCGGCCAAGTCCCTGCGGTGCGCTTCGGTGAGATTGGGCTCAATCAGGTCAATCGTGAAATCCGGGGCAGGGGCAATCAGCACCAGTCCCGATATCCGTCCGCGTTCACGGATTTTCCCAAGCTCTTCAATCATCCGCAGCGCAATCCATCCGCCCATCGAAGAACCTATCAATATCTGCGGCCCGGACGAATTCGCTTTGAACACGGTAAGGCTTTGCTCGACCCATTGGCTGATCGTGCCGTCATGCACCGAGCCTTCCGATTGCCCATGCCCGGAATAATCGTGCCGAAGCAGCGCCCGCCCGGTCCGTTCAGCAAAAGCGTCAAGATAGGCCGCCTTTGTGCCGCCCATGTCCGAGCGGTAGCCGCCCAGCCAGACCAGCCCCGGCTCAGCGCCTTCCCGCTTCTGAAAAGCGATGCTCAACCCGTCCACTTTGATCGTTTTCACCGCCAACAGCCTGTCTCCGCCAAATGTGAATGAAGGGGTGATGTTTTCATCTTGCCGTGCTATTGACAACAACCGATCAAAACGCAAATTGCGCGTCACATTTTGCATTTCCCGAAATAGTCCAGGAGACAACGCCCATTCGCCGTCCATTCAGAGCCGCCCCCGCCGAAAAAAGCGGGCCACAATCCAACCGTGACATCCGCGCTCCCCGCATCCAGCTCATTGATGCCGAAGGCCACAATCACGGAGAAATCGACACCAGCGCCGCGCTTGCCATGGCTGAGGAAGCCGGGATGGACCTGGTGGTCATCGCCGGCAACGCCCATAATGACGAGTTGCCGGTCTGCAAAATCGTCGATCTGGGCCGGATGAAATATCAGACGCAGAAGAAGCAGGCCGAAGCGCGCAAAAAGCAGAAGATCGTTGAAATCAAGGAAATAAAGGTCCGTCCGGGCATTGATATCCATGATTATGAAGTGAAAATGCGCTCAGTGCGCCGTTTCTTTGAGGAAGGCGACAAGGTGAAAGTCACCCTGCGTTTCCGCGGCCGCGAAATGGCGCATCAGGAACTGGGCATGAAAGTGCTCGACAAGGTCAAGGAAGACACGCTTCTGATCGCCAAGGTCGAATCCGAGCCGCGCCTCGAAGGCCGTCAGATGACCATGGTCCTGTCGCCGAAATAATCCTTTCGGCTAGCCCGCTGGCACTGTCCCGATTCTGACATTCCCCTGACAGGCCGCGTCAGCTTCCTGTCAGGTCGTTTGTGGCATTCTCCCTCCATCGAAACCAAATCAGGAGAGTGACATGACCAATTTGCTTCGCAGAAATATTTTCATTCTGATGCTCGGCGTCACAGCCTTGGCGCTGACAGCTGCGGGAACCACGCCATCCATTGCGAAAGACGGACGCGATTCAGAATCCAGCGGCAGTTCGGACTCGAGCGGATCGGGCCATGGCGGCGGCGATGACAATTCGGGGTCCAGTCATGGCGATGATAGTTCCGGCCATGGCGGGCATAACAACGACGACGACGACAATTCGGGATCGGATGATGATGTTGATGATTCGAACGATGATTCCGGCGATGACTCAAGCAAGAACCAAAGCGCCTCAGCCTCGAAGGCCGGCCGAGCCGCAAGGCCATCCGCCATCATCACGCTGACGCCGGAAAATCTGGCCGGGGTCCAAAACGGCAGCCTTGCCGTCGTGGACAATCTTGACCGGGTTCTCGAAATTGAACTCGACCAGATGAATGGCGCGCAGGTGATCAAGGCCAAACCGCATGGCGGCGACGCAAAGCGCAATCCGGGGCCAATCACGTCGATCAGCGTGGTGCCGGCGGCGCAGGCGCCAATTCATGGCTGAACCCATGTGCGCCGCACAATACGCGTGCCGCAGCCGGGCTCAAATGCAGCACAGGTCCGCCGTCCGATCTGCGACAGACTGCAGTTCAGCCACTACAATCAGCTTGGACGGCGGCGCTGCCGCTGGCTTGGCTGAAACTTTTGCAATAGTTTGCCGCCAGCAATGGCGGCTGGATTGAGAGACGAAAAATGCTGAGGCGGGAGTTGCTTTTTGCCTTGTTGCTGGCGGGAAC
>JANMMM010000347.1:0-2368 GCA_031373225.1 Phyllobacteriaceae bacterium
GCTGACGCGCCGTCCGGACTGCTGTTTGCCATGGGCGCGCTTGACTTCGCCGGCGGCACGGTGGTGCATATTAACGCAGGCATCGCCGGACTTGTGGCGGCCATCGTGGTTGGACCCCGGGTGGGCTACATGAAAGAGAACATGGCGCCGCATAACCTGACCTTCACGCTGATCGGCGCGTGCCTTCTGTGGGTCGGCTGGTTCGGCTTTAACGCCGGCTCGAACCTTGAGGCCAACGGCCTGACGGCGCAGGCGCTGCTCAACACGATCACCGCCCCCGCCGCTGCGGCGCTGGCTTGGTCGCTCGGCGAGCGGATCATGCGCGGCCACGCCTCGCTCCTCGGCGCGGTGTCGGGCGCGGTCGCGGGACTTGTCGCCATCACCCCCGCCGCTGGTCTTGCCGGCACAATGGGCGCGATCTTCCTCGGCGCAATCGCCGGTCTCGTCTGCCTTTGGGCGGTGGTGATGCTGAAGCCGATGTTCAAATATGACGACTCGCTCGACGTGTTCGGCGTGCACGGCATCGGCGGCATCGTCGGCGCTCTCGGCACGGCCATCGTCGCTTCTCCGGCGCTGAACGGTTTCGGCGTCGGCGGCGCGGACTATTCGATCAGCGGCCAGTTCGGCACGCAGCTCACCGCCGTGGTGATCGCCGCCGTCTGGTCCGGCGTGGTGGCCTTCGTCGCGCTCTACCTCATCAAAATGACAATGGGCCTGCGGCTCGCCGAAGCGCAGGAGCGCGAAGGCCTTGACGTCACCTCGCATGGCGAGCGCGCCTATAACTGATCCCGCCGCATCTCTCCCCAAGTGAGAAGCGCAACTGAGCCCGGGCGACCGGGCTCTTTTTTTGCCTGTATTTTACGCAGATGCATGGAGGACCCGTCTGATTGCCTAAATCGTAAGCGGGACTGCTGGCTTTGGGCGTGGATAACCGGTGAATCCAACTGGCACGATAATTGGAATGCCCGCACAAGCGGCATGGAATGCCCGCACAAGCGGCAAATGCTTTGAGAGCAAGCGGCGGAATCAATCCGCCCGGATCGGTTTGGGGAGATTTCTATGGCTGACGGTCAAATCGGCAACGACGTGTTTTTCGTCTTGCTCGGCGCAATATTGGTTTTCGCCATGCATGGCGGCTTCGCGTTTCTGGAAGCGGGCACCGTTCGGCACAAGAACCAGGTCAATGCGCTGGTGAAAATCCTGGCGGATTTCGCCATTTCCACGCTGGCCTATTTCTCCATTGGCTACTTCATCGCCTATTGCGTCCACTTCCTGCATGGCGCAGCGACGCTGTCCGGCGCTGACGGAAGTTTCCCGCTGCAGGGCTTTGGCCTTGTCAAATTCTTCTTCCTGACAACGTTCGCCGCCGCCGTTCCCGCCATCATCTCAGGCGGCATCGCCGAGCGGATGAAATTCGGCCCGCAGGGCGCAGCGACGGCGATTATTGTTGGTCTCATCTATCCGTTCTTCGAGGGCATTGTCTGGAATGGCAATTACGGCCTGCAGGAAGCGCTGAAAAACAGCTTCGGCTTCGCCTTCCATGACTTCGCCGGCTCCATTGTCGTGCACGCCGTCGGCGGCTGGCTGGCGCTCGGCGCGGTCATCACGCTGGGTCCGAGACTTGGCCGCTATGGAAAGGGAGGGAAGTCGTTTGCCACGCCGCCTTCGTCGATTCCCTGGCTGGCGCTCGGCTCTTGGCTGCTGTGCACCGGCTGGTTCGGCTTTAACGTGATGAGCTCGCAGTCGGTGGCGGCGGCGACCGGCCTTGTGGCGATGAATTCGCTGATGGCGATGATCGGCGGGATTTTGACGGCTCTGGTGGTTGGCCGCAACGATCCGGGCTTTGCGCACAATGGCGCGCTGGCGGGGCTGGTCGCGGTGTGCGCCGGGTCGGACCTGTTCCATCCCATCGGGGCGTTGATCGTCGGCGGCGCGGCGGGCGTGATCTTCGTCAAAGGCTTCCACTGGTGTCAGGAAAAACTGCGCATCGATGACGTGCTCGGCGTCTGGCCGCTGCACGGCCTGTGCGGCCTGTGGGGCGGCATCGCGGCGGGCATTTTCGGCCAGTCGGCGCTCGGCGGCATGGGCGGCGTCAGTTTTGCGTCTCAGCTTATCGGCTCGCTGGCAGGCGCAGGCTATGCCCTTGCCCTCGGCTTTGCGCTCTACGGCATTCTCAACCGTGTGATGGGCCTGCGGCTGACAGAAGAGCAGGAAATGCGCGGCGCGGACCTGTCGATCCATCATATCGGGGCGAACCCGGAGAGTGATATACGCGGGGCTTGAGGGTTGGGAATTGGACGTTTTACCTTGCAAAATTAACGGTGAGCGTCAGTTTTTCAAGGTAAAAAAGTGTCGCTCGGGGCGGACG
>JANMMM010000272.1:0-3342 GCA_031373225.1 Phyllobacteriaceae bacterium
CCGAACGGGTCGGGTAAAAGCACGGCTGCGAAAGTGGCTTTGGGCATTTTGAAGCCGGACGCCGGAAGCGTGTCGCGCAAGCCGGAGCTTCGGGTGGGCTATGTGCCGCAGAAACTTTCAATTGACTGGACCATGCCGCTGACTGTTGAGCGGCTGATGTCGCTGACAGGGCGTCAAAGTTCACAGGCCATGAAGGCGGCGCTGGCGGACACCGATATTTCCCATCTCGCCAAGGCCGAGGTGCAGCATCTTTCCGGCGGCGAGTTTCAACGTGCTCTGATCGCCCGGGCGCTGATCCGCAGGCCTGAGCTTCTAGTGCTTGACGAGCCGGTTCAGGGCGTCGACTTCACCGGCGAGATTGCGCTGTATGATCTGATCAGCCGCATCCGCGAGCGCACAGGCTGCGGCATTCTCCTGATCTCGCACGACCTGCATGTCGTGATGGCCAAGACCGACACGGTAATCTGCATGAACGGCCATGTCTGCTGCCACGGCACTCCGCAGTCGGTCACCTCCAATCCGGAATATCTGCGCCTGTTCGGCGCGCGCGCAGCGCAGACCATTGCCGTCTATGCGCACGACCACGACCATCGTCATCTTTCGGACGGAACCGTCGCCGCCGGCGACGGCAAGCTCTCATTCGATCATCATGTGCATGGGCCGAACTGCAAGCACGAAATTGGGCACGGCCCCGCTTTTGATCACGGTCCCGCTCAGGTGCGGCTGAGATATGAGCCCAAGAAGGAAAAGCGTCCCGATGCTGGATGACTTTTTCACCCGCGCGCTCTTGGCCGGCATCGGCATCGCCTTAATGGCGGGGCCGCTGGGCTGTTTTGTCGTTTGGCGGCGCATGGCCTATTTCGGCGACACGATGGCGCATTCGGCGCTTCTCGGCGTCGCCATGTCCTTTCTGTTCAATCTGAATGTGATGATCGGTGTGTTCGCCGTCGCCGCTTTGGTATCGCTGTCACTGCTGGCATTGCAGTCGCGCCGGACGCTGCCTACCGACGCGCTGCTCGGCATCCTGTCGCATTCGGCGCTGGCGGTCGGGCTGGTCGTGGTGAGCTTCATGACCTGGGTGCGGTTTGATCTGATGGGGCTTCTGTTCGGCGATATCCTCTCGGTGACTGTGGCCGACCTTTCGGTCATCTATGGCGGCGGAATGCTCATCCTAGTCGCCTTATTCAAGCTCTGGGGCCCGCTGCTCGCCGAGACCGTCAACCCGGAAATCGCCGAGGCCGAGGGGCTGAACCCGAGGCGTTCGCGCATCGCCTTCATGTTCCTCGTCGCCTGCGTAATTGCCATCTCCATGAAGATCGTCGGCATCATGCTGATGACGGCGCTGCTCATCATCCCGGCGGCGGCGGCGCGGCGTTTCGCCCGCTCGCCGGAAATCATGGCGCTGATGGCGTCGGGCATCGGATGCCTCGCCGTGGCGGGCGGGCTGTTTTCCTCGCTGAAATTCAACACGCCGTCCGGCCCGTCGATTGTCGTGGCGGCTTTGACGCTGTTCGTCTTGAGCCTCATTCCGCTCGGCGCGGGCAAAGCGCGGAGCAGCTACCCGGAAGGACATGACCATGGCGCACACTGAAGATCATGAACATGCGCCGTCCCTCACCAAAAACCAGCAGTTGGTGTTTGACGCCCTGAGCCAGACCGCCCAGCCGATGAGCGCCTATTCCATTCTCGACAAGCTTCGGGAGGCCGGTCTGCGCGCGCCGCTGCAGGTCTACCGCGCCTTGGACAAACTGGTTGAGAACGGCTCGGTGCACCGGCTGGAATCGCTCAACGCCTTCGTCGCCTGCGCCCACAAACACTGCCACGACGACTGCGCCAGCGCCTTCGCCATCTGCGAAAAGTGCGGCTCGGTGACCGAGTTTTCCGACGATGGCGTGATGGATCGGCTGAAGGGCTGGAGCGGCAAGGCGAAATTTTCGCCGTCAAAGATGGTGGTGGAGGTGAGGGGAGTCTGCGCCGCCTGTGCGGCCTGAGGTGGAAGCAAACTTACTTGGCGCTGAGCGCCGCCTTCACATCTATCAGGCCGAAACCGAACTCCGCGTCGCGGCCTTTTGCGCCGAGGTCCAGTGCGGTGCCGGATATACGCTTTTCAATTGCCGCGCCATCTGAGGCAGGCGCGCTCCGCATCATCGACGCTAGGACGCCGGTGTAGAGCGCGGCGGAAAATGACGTGCCGGTGACAAGGTCAAACCCGCCGCCCGCGACTGGCGCCATGATTCCAACGCCGGGCGCGGAAATGCGCACATAGGCGCCGGTGTTGGCCTTGTCCATCCGTCTATTGTCCGCATCCGTCGCGGTCACCGCGATGACAGAGGCGTAAGCGGCGGGAAACGCCGGCGGGCCGTCTGGACCGTGATTGCCGGCGGCGGCGACAAGCAGGATGCCGCGTTTGGCGGCGGCATTGCAGTAGATCTCCAGCAGCCGGTTTCGCGGCCCCTCAAAGCTCATATTTATGATCTGGGCATTTTGCGACGCCGCCCAGTCGATTGATGCGAGGATGGAGTCGGCGTTCGATTTGCCTTTTTCAAAGGCGCGCGCATGCAGGATGAACGCGCCGGGGGCAAAGCCGTGGAACCCATTCTGCCCGGCGATCAATCCGATGATTGATGTGCCGTGCCCCGCATCTTCAACCGGCACGTCCGGCAGCGCGTCGAAATCCTCGGCGGCAATGTTGGCGAGCGCCGGATGCTCCCTGTCCCTTGCCGTGTCGATGACAGCGATGCGCATTTCCGCGCCGTTCGCCGCGCTGGCGTCAAAGGCGATCTGTTTGAAGGTGAAGTCGGCGGGCGCCGTCTGGTCCAGCGTGTAGATATGGTTGGCGCCGGCGTCGCTGACACCGCCATTCTGCAGAAGCTGCGCCAGCACCGTGCCAACCGGACGCCCGTCGGGAATGCCAAAGCGCACAACGCTTGTGCCTAGCAAAAAGCTTGTGCGCAGAGCGCGCACTTGCAGGCCAAGCGCCGCGCCGATCTGCCGCGCAGCCGCGTCGTCACCCGCGACAATGACCACGACTTCGTCAGGCACAAAATCGCCATTGACTGCGACAGGCGCGGGCAGAGGTCCGGTGTCCGCAAGCGGGGCAGTGGGGCCGCCTTGGTCCGGGGGGGTTGAGCGGAAGAGGTCTGCGATCAGCGGCGGCATGAACACCGTTCCCGCCGAGCCCGCCTGTGCGGCGCATTCAGGATCACTGGCGCGCGCCGGATCGGCGCAGCCCGCGTCCGCCGCCTGCGCCAGAGCCGACGCTGGCGCGAGTGTGAGAAAGGCAGCCGTCAGAAGCGGGACGCAGGCGCGCCGCACGCTTCCGCCAAATCTGCTACTTCGCCG
>JANMMM010000306.1:0-1843 GCA_031373225.1 Phyllobacteriaceae bacterium
TAAATCGCTATGCCCCGTTATTTTTTAGAAGTTGCATATAAAGGCACCGCCTACAGTGGTTTTCAATCACAGCAAAATGCAAATACAGTTCAGGCCGAAATTGAAAAGGCATATCAAATTATTTATAAAAGCAAACTTTCAATGACCGGTTCTTCCAGAACAGATACTGGAGTTCATGCCCGCCAAAATTTCTTTCACTTCGATAGTATGCTTCCGCTTCTCCCGGAGAGTAATATAGAGAAAGAGCCTCAATTCATATACAAGCTCAATGCAATTCTCCCTGCCGATATTGTAATAAAAAGCATAAAAGAGGTCTCCTCCGATGCTCATTGTCGTTTCGATGCTATCAGCCGACAGTACAACTATTATATCTATCGTCATAAAGACCCCTTCTTAAAAGACATCGCTTTCTTCTTCCCCTACAAGCTCGACATAGAAAAAATGCAGCAAGCCGCAGCAATACTAAAAGAATACACGGACTTTACTTCTTTCTCCAAACGCAATACACAGGTCAAAACATTTATTTGTAACATTCAGGAAAGTAATTGGCTTCTAGAAGATAATTGCTTGATTTATAACGTAAAAGCTAACCGATTTTTGCGGGGAATGGTGCGGGCACTCACAGCCACAATGCTCAAAATAGGCCGTGGAAAAATATCGCTGGATGAATTCAGAACCATCATCGAAGCAAAAGATTGTACAAAAGCAAGTTTCGCCGTTCCCGCCCACGGTTTATTTCTAATACAGGTAAACTATCCGGATAGTCTTGTAAAATGATTAATTAAGGAGCTGTCACCAGCAGTATTTTAATCATCTTTTGTCCCGGCTGTTCGTTTCAAGTCCGGCACAATGCCCGCCCACAAAGCTTCACCGGGCTTTCCACTTCCATCCGGCAGCCCATCAGCAGTAGTAATTCTGTTCAGCAAATACAAATTGATCACCACAACTATCATTTCCTTTTCAAACTCACTCAAAAAAAATATTCCTTTCAAACCCTTTACAGCACTGCATTCTATTCATAAGCAACATATTTGTTTTCAAATTTATTGGCTGGCAACTAATACACCCTTATCTTCGCCGCCCGTTCAAATAAAACGGAATAGTTCTCTGAAGATTTTGTGAATACACTGTGAGGCAAATGTGAACAAAACAGACCTTAAAAATTTGCTGGTAAGTAACAAACCCTTACCTTTGCCGTCCGCCTCAAAAAAACGAGGCCAGTTCTTCACAAAACAAATTGAATATCACGCCAAAAAGATCGGAAAATCTTCGATAAAAATTTTGGTAGTAATAACTGGCCCCTTACCTTTGCACTCCGTTCAAAAAAACGGGTGGCTGGTAAAGCCAAAAGATCTTTGAAAGTTGGGAAACAATAGCACTTCTTTCTGTTTTTTAACGGAGAGAAACAAAAGGTAAGTCAAGCGAATAACATTTCGAATTGACACATTAATTTTTTTAAGATTAATACTGTCAGTATCAAACAAAACATTTACAATGGAGAGTTTGATCCTGGCTCAGGATGAACGCTAGCGGCAGGCTTAATACATGCAAGTCGAGGGGCAGCGCAGTGTAGCAATACATGGGCGGCGACCGGCAAACGGGTGCGGAACACGTACAGAACCTTCCTTCGAGCGGGGAATAGCCCAGAGAAATTTGGATTAATACCCCATAGTATATTGAAAAGGCATCTTTTTAATATTAAAGATTTATCACTTGAAGATGGCTGTGCGGCTGATTAGGTAGTTGGCGGGGTAACGGCCCACCAAGTCTGCGATCAGTAACTGGTGTGAGAGCACGACCAGTCACACGGGCACTGAGACACGGGCCCGACTCCTACGGGAGG
>JANMMM010000309.1:0-2518 GCA_031373225.1 Phyllobacteriaceae bacterium
CTCGCCAACCGGGTCAGGTCCGGAAGGAAGCAGCCCCAACGAGCCAGGCACGGGTCGCCGTGCCAGCCTCCCGCCTTTTCTTTTTGCTGTCAGCATTTCTCCGCCCCGCATTGACTCATGCGGCGCGGGGCGTGATTAGACTTGTCCCATGTCCGACCTCATCCCAGACGCGCCGCCAAAGGCGGAAAAATCCTACCGGGTGCTGGCGCGCAAATACCGGCCGGCGAATTTTGACGAGCTGATCGGCCAGGAGCCGATGGTGCGCACGCTGCGCAACGCCTTCAAGGCGGGGCGCATCGCGCAGGCGTGGATGCTGACCGGCGTGCGCGGCGTCGGCAAGACGACGACGGCGCGGATTTTGGCGCGGGCGCTGAACTACAAGACCGCTGACACGGACGCGCCATCGGTGGATCTGGCGGAACTCGGCGAGCACTGCCAGGCGATCATGGAGGGCCGCCACATCGATGTGATGGAAATGGATGCGGCCTCACACACCGGCATAGACAATATGCGCGAAATTCTCGAGCAGGTCCGCTACCGCCCTGTGACGGCGCGCTACAAAGTCTATGTCATCGACGAGGTGCATCAGCTGAGCGGGCACGCCTTCAACGCGCTGTTGAAGACGCTTGAAGAGCCGCCGCCGCATGTGAAATTCATTTTCGCCACCACCGAAATCCGCAAAGTGCCGATCACCATCCTGTCGCGCTGCCAGCGCTTTGACCTGCGCCGCGTCGAGGCGGGGACGATTGTGCAGAATTTGCGGATGATCGCGGAAAAGGAGGGCGTCGCGGTTGACGACGATTCGCTCGCCATGATCGCGCGGGCCGGCGAAGGCTCGGTGCGCGACTCGCAGTCGATTTTCGACCAGGCCATCGCCTATGGCAATGGCGCGGTGGACAAGGAGCAGATCCGCGCCATGCTCGGCCTCGCCGACCGGGCGCGGGTGATCGACCTGTTTGAGCATCTGATGGCCGGCAGGATGAGCGAAGCGCTGAACGAGTTCCGCGAACAGTATGATTCCGGCGCCGACCCGGTGGCGATCCTCACAGACCTGTCCGAATTCTGCCACCTCGTCACCCGCATCCGCTTTGTGCCGGAGACGGCGAATGACTTCTCGCTGACGCAGGACGAGCGGGAGCGCGGCAAGGCGTTTGCCGAAAGCCTTTCAACCCGGACCCTGTCGCGCGCTTGGCAGATGCTGTTGAAGGGCATCACGGAAACCGGCGATTCCAACCGCCCGGCCACGACAGCCGAAATGGCGCTGATCCGCCTCGCCCACGCCGCCGACCTGCCGCCGCTGGACGAGGTTGTAAAGGGCTTGGAGAATGCGCCCGCCGCCGCGCCGGTTTCAAGCCCCGCGCCAGGCGGCGCTCCATCTGGCCCCGCCGCCATGCTGAAATCCGTCGCAGGCGGCGCGCCGCGGCCGATATCGCCGCCGCAGCCGGTTTCAGCGCCCGCTTCCGAACCGGCGCCTCTGGCCGTCATCGCCTCGCTCGCCGACATTGCCGAACTTGCCGCCAAGCGCCGCGACATCGCCTTCCGCATTCAGCTCGAAAAATATGTCAGCCTCGTCAAACTGGAACCGGGCCGCCTCGACATCAACCTCGCCGACGGCGCGCCGAAGACATTGGCGGGCGACCTGTCGAAGCGTTTGCAGGACTGGACCGGCCAGCGCTGGATGGTCAGCGTCTCGGCGCAGAAACTGAGCCAGACGCTGGAAGAGGCAGCCACACAGCGGCGCGACGGATTGATGAGCGACGCCAAAGCCGATCCTGACGTCGCCGCCATTCTGGCGCGGTTTCCGGGTTCGCGGATCATTGATGTGAAGATCAAGGGCGAACCGGCCTTGAGCGAAACAGCCTCTGACGATGCGGCCATCATTGAAAACGCCGCGCCGGATGACGAGATAGACGACAACTGAATTAGGAGCGATCCATGAAAGACCTTCTCGGCATTATGAAACAGGCCAAGGAAATGCAGGCCAAGATGCAGGCCATGCAGGAGGAGATGGCGCTGGTCGAAGCACAGGGCGTCTCCGGCGGCGGGCTGGTCAAGGTGCGGCTCAACGGCAAGGGCGGCATGAACGGCATGTCGATTGACCCGTCAATGATGCGCGAAGGCGAGGGTGAAATCCTCGAAGACCTGATTGTCGCGGCCTTTAACGATGCGAAAGTCAAGGTCGAGGCGGTGATGGCGGAGAAGACACATGCGCTGACGGCGGGTCCGCCGATCCCGCCGGGGTTTAAGATGCCGTTTTGAGGGGCAACTGGCACAAGAAGCGACAAGCGGCGCAATCTGTCGAGAACAAATAGAACTGTCCGGTTTATGTGCCACATTATTTGTCCGCTTCTGTTTCGCCCGGCAGACCGGCCCGCATGGAGCCGTAGGCGACTGGAGGGCTGGTCTGCCGGACGGCGCGCGTCGAAGCGGTTCACGCCGCCGCCTTTATGGGTTCAAGTTCGGGCTTCCCGTCCGGGCTGAAGGTGGCGAGCTTTCTCGGGCCGTGGAAGATGGCCAT
>JANMMM010000313.1:0-6849 GCA_031373225.1 Phyllobacteriaceae bacterium
GGCAAATATGTGCTGATCGGCGATGGCGCGCGCGGCTCACTCGCCAAGCAGATCATCGCGAAATACAAGCTGGATGAAGGCCGCGAGCCGCCGAAATTCGGCCTTGGTATCAAGGAGCTGTGGCAGGTCAAACCGGAGAACCACCAGCAGGGCCTGGTGCAGCACTCGTTCGGCTGGCCGCTCGATATGAAGACCGGCGGCGGCTCGTTTCTCTATCACTTGGAAGACAATCAGGTCGCCGTCGGCTTTGTCCTGCATCTCAACTACAAGAACCCCTATCTGTCTCCCTTCGAGGAGTTCCAGCGCTTCAAAACCCATCCAGCCATCGCAAAGACTTTTGAGGGCGGCAAGCGCATCTCCTATGGCGCGCGCGCCATTACCGAGGGCGGCTGGCAGTCGGTGCCGAAGCTGAGCTTCCCCGGCGGCGCGCTGATCGGCTGCTCGGCCGGCTTCGTCAACCTGCCGCGCATCAAAGGCTCGCACAACGCCGTCCTGTCCGGCATCCTCGCCGCCGACCGCCTCGCCGCGCGGATCGCGGACGGCAAGGCCAATGATGAGCCTGTCGAGATCGAGAATGACTGGCGCGGATCTGACATCGGCGCGGACCTCAAAAAAGTCCGTAATGTCAAACCGCTCTGGTCCAAATTCGGCACCATCGGCGGCATCGTGCTCGGCGCAGTGGATATGTGGACCAACACGCTCGGCTTCTCGCTGTTCGGCACGCTGAAACACGGCAAGAGCGACGCCGAGGCCACGCAGCCCGCCGCCAATTTCAAACCCATCGCCTATCCCAAGCCCGACGGCGTGCTCACCTTCGACCGCCTGTCCTCGGTCTTCCTGTCCAACACCAATCACGAGGAAAACCAGCCGGTCCACTTGAAGGTCAAGGACGCCGCGCTGCAGAAAGCTTCGGAATGGGGCGTGTTTTCCGGGCCTTCCGCGCGTTATTGCCCGGCTGGCGTTTATGAATGGACAGGCGAGGGCGCGGACAAAACGTTTGTCATCAACGCCCAGAACTGCGTCCACTGCAAAACCTGCGACATCAAAGACCCGAACCAGAACATCAACTGGACGGTGCCGCAGGGCGGCGAGGGGCCGGTTTATCCGAACATGTGATTCAAAAACAATGCGTTGCGCCAGCTTGCGGAATCTATGTCTGAGCGTCGTTTCACTCGGCCTTGGCGGGCAGACCGAACTCAACCCTGACCGCCAGATGATCCGACCCAAACGGCGGCAAGGTTTCAATGTTTGAAGCCTCGATCCCGCGCGCCAGCACATTGTCAATCGGCAGGCCCGCCCATTTGATACAGCCAGCCGGAATTGTGTGATACAGCCAGCTGCCGCCCGGAACGGTCAGCCGCTTGGCGCCAAGAAATGAGGCGAGGCGCTTGGCGGCGTGGCTCCAGCGCACAGCGTTCAAATCGCCTGCTAATATCATCGGCATCCCCGCTTTGCCGTTGGCGCGCAGCCGCTCGCGCATTTCCGTGATCTGCTGCGGCTGCTGGTGCGGCCAAGGCCAGAAAAGATGCGCAGCGCCGACCACGGCCTCGCGCCCGCCAAAATCGACATGCTGAAGCGCCAGAACGCCCGCGTTCGAACAGCCGTTTTCCGCATTGTCCACAAATGGCCGCTTCGACAGTATGGCAACGCCGCCGATCGCGCTGTCGGCACTGCAAATCAGCTGGTTTGGAAATGCGGCTTTCAAGGTTTCAAGTGCAGGCAGCCATCGCTTCGACACTTCATTGAGAGTCATCACGTCCGCATTGACCTCGCCCGCCAGCCGCAGAAACCCTTTTGGGTCGGCATTGTCAAAGCGCAGATTGGTATGCAGCAGCGTGTAGCGCGGCCCTTGGGCCTGCGGCTCCGCCTCCCGCGTCAGCGTCAGACCGAGCCGGTCGCCGATCTGTATCTGGATCTGACTGCTTATCTGTTCCCGGAACTTGCCGATCAGAGGGCTCGGGATTTGATCTGTGTGAAACGCCAGCGAAAACAGCGCCGAAAGTATCACCAGAAACCCTGCCGCCTTGCGCCGAACCAGCATTAAAAGCAGCCCGCCAAGCACCGCAATCACCCCCAGATGCAGCCGGAAATGCGCCAACGAGTCGAGCGAAGGATGCACTGAACCAAAATATCCGAACAAAACGCCTAACAGTGCGGCAAGGGCGATAAGGTAAAGGATGGCGCGGAGAAATTTCATGACTTGTTCCCGTGGCAGCCCTGACTAACGAGCGGCTGCCGTCATTTAACCTATTCTCAGGCATGATAAAGCCCGATTCTCGGAGGGCCGCCGAACTGAGGACACTGCAGCTCAATGAGACAGACTTTCATGAGAACAGCCTGCGGCAATCAACGAAATGCCGCAGCATATGAGCAGTCCGGGGCAGTCGCACTACCCTCTGAACCGCTCGGGAGCCCAGTCAACAGCCCCCGTCGCGCCCTCGCGTTTCAACCGCATCACCCGTCCGCGCGGTATCCGGTCGCGATCAAGGTCGAGCGCGGTGATGGTCACTGTCGGCGGCTTGCAGCGCTGGCAGCGGAAGCCGCGCCCGTCGAGCCTCCGATTCCTGCCCCAGACTTTGACGATGTCGCAGGCGAGGAAATATTCGGTCTTGCCGCAGGCGCACTCAATCCGCAGAACCATCCCCCGGCCGGCGGCCTCTCCAACAGTCTCAACGGGCTTTTGCATTTGAACGAAATAGGAACAAATACCTTGCGGCGTCAACAGAAATTTCGTCATCCGCAGGACAGGCTAGGCTGATCTCTCAGTCTAGCCAAATGCCAGAAATCAGAAAAACCCCTTGCGCTGCCACCAGCCGCCCTTGCGCGGCTTGCCGTCGCTGGCCTCGGGCTCCGGAGAAGACGAAGAGAACACTGGTTCAGACGCAATGGCCGAAACCTCTGCTTCTGCTGCGGCATTGACAGCCGTCTTCCGTGCGCGCGGCTTCCTGACTGGCTCGGCAACTTCCGACTTTGCCACAGGCGCGGCCTCTTTGGCAATGGCTTCAGCTACCACCGCCTCAAGCTCGGCCTTTGGCTTGCGCGTGCGGCTGCGCTTGGGCTTTGGCCCATCTTCGGCGCGTGCAAGTGGCGCGACTGGTTCCGCTACCTCCTCGGAAGCCGTTGCATTGGCTTCATCCGCGCCTGGGAAGGACACCTCATCACTGCCTGATCCCGCTTCCGAACCGTCCTCATTCTTGCCGCGCCGTCCACCGCGCCTGCCGCGTCGGCGCTTCTTGCGCTCACCGTCGCTCTTGTCTCCTGTTTCCGCGGCGGCGCCGTTTGGCTCTTCGCCGCTCTCTTCCCCGACATCTGCGGCCTCTGAAGCGGAATCGCCATTGGCTTCGGCTGACCTTGCATCCCCGCCTTCATTGTCCCGTCCGCGCCCGCGCCTGCGGCGGCGGCGCTTGCCGCGCTTCTCGCTGCCTTCCCGCGCTTCCAGAGACGCGTCGCGCTCTTCGCCGTCGTTGTCGCCGTCGCTGCCTTCAGATAGAACCTCCTCGTCCGCCTCGTCGTCGAGCGGCACATCCGGGTCGCTCTCGTCAAATTCAGGCAGTGCGCTGGGCTTCGGTCCCATCGGCACACGGGTCGACGGTGCCCCCTTGTCGATGATGAGATGCGCGCCGCCCACAGATTCGTCGGCCTCCACCGAAATATTCACGCCGAACCGGTATTCGAGATCTGCAAGGCTTGAGCGCTTGTGGTTGAGCACATAGAGCGCTGAGCTGGTCGGCGTGCGCACGGAGATGTCAAAGCCGGTTTCGCGCAGCAGAAATTCCTCAATTGATCGAATGATATGCAGGCCGACTGACGAGGGAGAGCGCACATGGCCGGCGCCGCCGCATGTCGGGCAGACCTGCGTAGTGGATTCCAACACCGAGGCGCGAATGCGCTGGCGCGACATTTCCATCAGGCCGAAATGTGAAATGCGACCGACCTGAATGCGCGCCCGGTCATTCTTGAGGCAATCCTTCAGCCGCTTTTCCACCGCGCGGTTATTGCGGTTCTCTTCCATGTCGATGAAGTCGATGACAATCAGACCCGCGAGATCGCGGAGCCGCAGCTGCCGCGCGACTTCCTCCGAGGCTTCCAGATTGGTCTGCAGCGCGGTGTCTTCAATTGAATGCTCGCGCGTTGAGCGCCCGGAATTCACATCAATCGCGACCAGCGCTTCCGTCTGGTTGATGATGATATAGCCGCCTGATTTCAGCGTCACCTGCGGCTGAAGCATCCGGTCGAGCTGCGATTCAATACCAGCTTTGGCGAAGATCGGCGTGGCATCGCGATAGGGCTGGACCATTTTCGCATGGCTCGGCATGAGCATGCGCATGAAGTCCTTGGCCTCGCGGTAGCCGTTCTCGCCGGAAACCTGAATTTCCGAAATGTCCTTGTTGTAGAGATCGCGGATCGAGCGCTTGATCAGGCTGCCTTCCTCATAGACGAGGGTGGGGGCCTGTGACTCGAGCGTCAGCGTGCGCACCGTCTCCCACATGCGCATCAGGTATTCATAGTCGCGCTTAATCTCGGCCTTGGTGCGGTTGGCGCCTGCGGTGCGCAGGATGACGCCCATGCCCTGCGGCACATCCAGGTCCTTGACCACGTCTTTAAGCCGCTTGCGGTCTTGTATCGAAGTTATTTTGCGCGAAATGCCGCCGCCGCGCCCTGTGTTCGGCATGAGAACCGAATAACGCCCGGCGAGCGAAAGATAAGTGGTCAGCGCCGCGCCCTTGTTGCCGCGCTCTTCCTTGACCACCTGCACCAAGAGAACCTGGCGGCGCTTGATGACTTCCTGAATCTTGTATTGGCGGCGCGCGACCCTTCGGCCTTGGCGCAGCTCCTCCATCGAATCCTCGGCGCCCGCGCCGACCGATTCAATGATCTCCTGCTCTTCAATCTGCTCAGTGTTGGAGCCGTCCTCGTCCGAATGATTATCTTCGTCATTCTTGCCGCCGCGCGCTTCGGCAGAGGGCTTGCTCTCAGCTTCCTCGCCGATTTCTTCGGAAACAACATCAGCGTCCACTGACATTGCGATCGTTGTCGGATCGCTTTCGTCCGAAACCATTTCCTCCTGCGGCTCAGAATCTCTGGGTGGGCTTTCCTGCGCCTCGCCCGTATCTGCAACTACCGTTTCCTCACCAGAAGCCGGGGCAGATTCCTCGCTTCCCGACGGCCCGGCAGTCCGGTCCCGGCGGCCGCGCCGGCGCTTGCCGTCCCTGCCGTCCCGGTCATCGCGCGCGCCCCGGTCGCCGCGCTCGGCGCGCCGCGCTGCAGGCTTCTCCTCGTCATCGTCGTCTTCCGCATGTTCGCGGGCTTCAGCTTCGATGAGCGCCTGACGGTCCGCGAAAGGGATCTGATAATAGTCCGGATGGATTTCGCTGAAGGCGAGGAATCCGTGACGGTTTCCGCCATATTCGACAAAGGCCGCCTGCAAGGACGGCTCGACTCGGGTGACCCGCGCCAGATAGATATTGCCTCTTATCTGCTTTTTATGTTCCGACTCAAAGTCGAATTCCTCGATCCGGTTGCCGCGGACCACAACGACGCGGGTCTCCTCCGGGTGGGAGGCGTCGATCAGCATTTTGTTCGCCATAATGGAATATCCCCTCGGCGCGGGCAGAGGCCTTATGCACAAAGCGCGCGGATAGCGCAGCGATGGAGAAAGGATCTGATCGGCCGGATAAAAAAGAGCCTGCGCGGCGTGGACGCACAACAGTCTGCGTGGCATTGCCGCTTTGAATGCGGAAATGCCAGTTTATCGGCAGAACTGTTGCAAAATCTGGGTTCACAGCGTGCAGGCAACCTAAACAAGGCCCAAAACGGGCCAGCGAAAACACAAACATTTGGCGCAAGTGCGCGCCGTAAACTTCCAAACCGGCTCAAACCGGTTAAGAGAGATTAGCTGGTCGGCCTTCGAACTAAAAATATCCGGCAATTTTCACCGCTTGCTGCGCGCCGCTCGCTGGACCAATCCGCAAGCGTGTCGCAGGCGCGGGAACTAGCCGCATAATCCGGGGCGTCCCATATTCGCTTGTATGGGTTGCCGCTCAATGTGGCAAGATGCGATTTAATTGCCCAAGGCAACGTCAAACTGGCATAACAATCAAGACTTGTTTAACCATGAGAAGATACGCTTTGTTAATGGCCCGCATGGCGTTTGGTGTTGAAATGAACCGCATAGAAACTGCATTGGGGAAACTTGCGCGTGTCGCGGCGCGAGCTATTTCCGCAAGGCGGATGAGCAAACTGCGCGTAATCTGCCTGTTTCTAGCCGCATTTGGCGGCTCGGCCCTGCTGTTTCAAGGCGGCAGCCTGGCTGAAGCGCCTACAAGCGGGCCTCTGGTCGCGCTCAGCGGGGATATGGCGGGCGATGAAATGCGCGTGCGCGCCGTATTTAACTTTGATCGCGAGCCGGTCCTGTCGCGCCTCGTCATTTCCAATCCTTATCGGCTGGTAATTGATCTGCCAGAAACAAGTTTCGGCTTTGATGGCGCTGGTTTCAAGCCGCGCGGACTGATTTCAGACATGCGCTTTGGCCTGATGCAGGCGGGCAAATCCCGAATCGTCATGACCGCCAAAGGACCGTTTGCGCTCGATCTGTTTGAAGTTCGCAAGAATGATGACGGCAAGACATGGCGCCTGATCGTCGATATGTCCGCATCCAGCGACACCGCCTTCGAAACCCTGCTGGATGACGAGTCCGAGAAGCGGGGCACCACCGCCATTACTGCAAAGGGCGACCGCATTGGCAAGCCGCGCGAAGATGCGGCGAAACCGTTCACTGTGGTGCTGGACGCTGGCCATGGCGGCATTGACGGCGGCGCGCGCGGGCAGAATGGCACTGAAGAAAAAGCT
>JANMMM010000357.1:0-4084 GCA_031373225.1 Phyllobacteriaceae bacterium
CCGGCTTCATCGGCTCGCCGTCAATGAACCTTTTGGACGGCGAGGCGGACGGGGCGAATGTCAACGTCGGCGGCCAGCTGTTTCCCGCGCCTGCCGGCGTCAAGCTCTTGAATGGTCAGAAGTTCACCTACGGCGTTCGCCCGGAACATCTCGCTCTTTCGGACAATGGCTTCCCGGCCAAGATCGCGGTGATTGAGCCAACCGGTTCGGAGACCATGGTGGTGGCGCGCTTCGGCAAAGACGACGGAAATGAGCTGACAGCTTTGTTCCGCGAGCGTCACAGTTTCCAGCCCGGGCAGATTATCAAACTTTTGCCGCGCATGGAGTATGCGCATGTGTTCGACGGCGGGAGCGGCAAGCGGCTTTAGGCTTCCCCTTCTCCCCGTTCTTACGGGGAGAAGGGGCCCGAAGGGCGGATGAGGGGCAGCTCCGAGGCTGGGAAAATTTTCAAATCTACTGTCGCTGACTACTGGGAGAAAATCATGCTCAAGAACATCAGTCCGCTGCTCAACGCCGATGTGCTGCATGCCCTGCGCGCCATGGGCCATGGCGATGATTTGATTATCTGCGACACGAATTTCCCCGCCGATTCCGTCGCGCGGCAGACGCGGCTTGGGACGCTTTTGCGCATTGACAATGTGACGGCGGCCAAAGCCATTGAAGCTGTGCTGTCGCTCTATCCGCTCGACACATTTGTCGATGATTCCGCAGCGCGGATGGAGATTGTCGGCAAACCCAATGAGATTCCGCCGGTGCAGAGCGAAGTGCAAAAGGTGATCGACGCCGCCGAGGGCAAGACCTGGCCGATGATCTCGATTGAGCGGTTCGCGTTTTATGAGCGGGCGAAGCAGGCCTATTGCGTCATCCAAACCGGCGAGCGGCGGTTCTATGGGTGCTTTGCGTTTCGCAAGGGCGTTGTGCCGCCGGAGGCTTGACTGTTTTTCAACCCTCGGCGCTGCCACTCATTTCGCACTTCACCTTGATGCAGACGAATTGCGTTTGGTTTTCTCAATGAAATCCCGAACGGGGCCGTCATTCCGGGGCGGCGCAGCCGAACCCGGAATCCAGAGTGGCGAAGAACAAAGCCTACGCATTTCAGTTTGTATCGGCTGCCTCCGCCAAGCCCGTCATTCCTGCCCAATCACCATCACACCATCTCTGGATTCCGGGTTCCGCCGCGCGGCCCCGGAATGACGGCGTTTTTGCTTTGGCCGGCGCACAAAAGTGCCTAATCGCGTCACCCAATCCGCTTCATAAAAGCCTCAAACTCCGCATCCTCAATCGGCACGCAATGCTGGGCCTGCGGGTAGGCGCCTGAGGCCACGTCGGCTTTGAACTCGTTGAACGCCGCGACGCGCTCGTTCTGCAGACGGTCGAGCTCGGTGCGGAAATCGCGGTAGACTTTGGCGTGGCGCGGGCGGTGGCCGCGCGTGTAGCCGAGCACGTCCTCGGCGAACAGATACTGCGCGTCAGCGTGCGGACCCGCGCCCATGCCGAGCATGATGAGCGAGGTGCGTTTGCTGATTTCGGCGGCCACCCGGTCGGGCACGACCTCAAGCTCCGCGCCGAACGCGCCGGCCTCCTCAAGCCTTTTCACATCCTCAAACACCTTGATGGCGCTGGCGGCGGTTTTGCCGACGGCTTTGAAGCCGCCGGTCCATGTGGCTTTGGACGGAATGAGGCCGACATGGCTGACGACGGGAATGCCTTCGGCGGCGAGCCTGGTGATCGTGTCGAGGCTGGCCGCGCAGTAGCAGCAGTCGCCGCCGATCATCGTGACGCGGTGGGCGGCGCGGATATAGTCCTCATAGGTGCAAAGCTGGCCGTAGAGCAGCCCGACCTGCACAAAACAGTTCCCCGCCGCCTCGCGCATTTCAGGCGTCCAGACCGTGTCGATGATGGAGAGCATGTCGATGCCGGCGGCAGCGGCGGCGCGGGCCTCATCGAGCGTGTCGACAAACAGCATGGAGAGCTGGCGCTTGCCCTTGAGGGCGCGGATGTCGGCGACGGTGGGGCGTTTGGCGGCGGCCATGTAAATTCTCCGTTCTTGTCAGCAGTTCATTTCATTTCGTTGGCGGGGCCGTCAACTTCTTTGAGACCAGCGGCGCGCTGGCAAACCGCCAATCTGTCATCTCCATCATTGGAACAGCGAGTCCGTGACCATTCCGATTTTCATGGGCGGACCTCAGTAGAGACTTGGCTTGGGAACAAGACCAACCTGCATCGGCGTCGATTTTTCCAGTGACTGGACGCCAGCTTCGGCAATCAGCGTGGCAGCATAGCCGTCCCAGGCGCTGGCCCCAACCGGCGCGCCGGTCTCGATGGATTTCAGCCAAGCGCTGTTCTGCAGGCGGTAGGCTTCGGCAAAACGCGGACGCCAGTCTGCGGCGTAGTTTGTGATGGCCCGTAGATTGACATGCAGTTCGCTGGCGGCGGGCGAGCGCAGGAAGACCGAGCCGCTTTCGCCGACCAGCTCGCCGCGCACATCATAGCCATAGGCGGCGTTGTTGTTGATCTCGACATTGACCAGCTGGCCGTCAACGGTCTTCAACACCATGAAAACCGGCGCGCCGGTCTTGCCGGAATCTCGGAAGTCCGGGCGGAAAACCGTGATCGACGCATAGTCGGTGTCGAGCACAAAGCGGGCGATGTCGAACTCATGCGGCGCGGAGTTGGTGATCGCCATCTGGCCGGTGAAGTTGGCAGGGGCGGAGACGTTGCGGTGAAAATTGTGCATCATAAGGGCAGGGCCGATGAGGCCTTTGTCCAAAGCGGCCTTCATCTCAACATAGGCCGGATCAAAGCGGCGCATGAAGCCGATCTGCACAAGGCGTTTGCCGACCCTCACCTCCGCCGCGATGACATCCAGACATTCCGCTGAGTTTTGCGACAATGGCTTTTCGCACAGGACAGGCTTGCCCAGTTCGACGCATGCCTTGGTCAGCGGCGCGTGGGTGTGGTCGGGGCTGGCGATCAGCACGGCGTCGACGTTCTTGTCGGCGATGACGGCGTGCGGATCGGATGTGACATGCAGCGCGCCTGACGCATCCGCCACCGCTTTGGCGCGGCCTGCATCGGCGTCGCAGACATAATGCAGGCTCACGCCCGGCATCTGCTGTGACAGTATTTTCGCATGGTCGGCGCCCATGATGCCGGCGCCGATCAAGCCCACGCGTATTGTCATTTCTGGTTCACCCGCGCGACCTTCTTTTCATAACGCGCTTCCATCATGGCCTGCGCCTCCTTCGAGCCGTCGTGCCAGGTGCCGAACAGCCGGTCGAGCGACGTGGTGCCGTCGGCGTAGTTCACCTCGAAATATTTGTGGTGAAGGTAATGGGCATAGGCATGGGTGTCGACGCATGTGTCTTTGCCGACTTCGATTTTCTCAAAGCCGATATGGCCGACGACCGCGCCCGTGCCGGTGATGTGCAGGCCGTAGAGGAACAACAGCGGGTGCGAGGGCAGGATGAGATGGATGAGCGAGTCGGACCAGTAGAGCAGATGCTCGACCGGATGCATTGACAGGCTCGACCACGGGCTCGGATTGATCGAATTATGGTGCACCGAGTGGATCCATTTATACAGGATCGGCACATGGATCAGCCGGTGGATGCAGTAGAAATGGAACTCGTGATAGAAGGGCAAGAGCAGCCAGAAAATCACGAACCAGTAAGGATGCTCGGCAAAGGTTGACATCATGCCCCAGCCGTTGGCGTAAGCCCACAGGCCGAACACTTCATAGGCCGTCCAGATCGGCACGCCGGTGCCGAACGAGCGGATGATATTGTCAATGTTCTGGCTCTTGAACATGAAGACATCGCTCGGCTGCTCGCTGGGGAACTTGCCATGATATTTGAAACGGTTGCCCTGCCCGCGCTTCATGTAGAGCCGCAGCTCCAGCGCGCCGTAGATGACGAGAACCAGGAGGCTGTTGCGGACCAGCAGGTAAATAATCCAGCCGGGGGCCAGCTCCTTCATCGTCTCAACGCTTGGCGTAAGATAGAACCAGAAGACCACCGCCAGCGCCATGAACATCAGGTTCCACGGGTAAAAATAGCCCGGCAGCCATTTGAGAAAATTCAGC
>JANMMM010000365.1:0-10504 GCA_031373225.1 Phyllobacteriaceae bacterium
TTGCGGTCAAGAGCACGGCGATCTCCCGCAGGACCAGGACGCCAACAAGATCGACGACAAAAATCTCTGCGCCAAAGTAACGCAGCTGAAACGCGCCCTGCTGGGCAATTATTGCGCCAATAATAAAGGACATGAGCACAATCACCGGCAGCGCGCCGACCGCCATCCGGTCGAGCTGGTGCACGATTGCGGCGAAGGAGACACCATGGCTGCGCCCATGCTTCATCTGAGCGCCGCTGACGGTTGCCCCCAAAATATGCATGGAAAGTGCGAAATCCTGCTTCAATTCGATGGCGGAGTGGCCGAGATACTCAAATGCCCTCGAGAAGAGGGAACGCCCTTCCCCAAGCTGTTTTCCTCTATGCAGAACCGGAACCTCGGCCGCTTCTCGCAAAAGCACGCGATGGCGATCTGTGGCGCCAAGCAGCAAAAACTTGGCCCCGCGAGCAGTGGAGGCGCGCGACAGCCGTTCAATCAACCACGCGCCGGCAGTGTCCATGTCGCTGATATGAGCCAAATTGAGTATGATGTTTTGGTACTGCCCCGTTTCGAGTGTCCGGAACTCACGGTCCACTTGGCCGACGGTGCGGGTGGTCCAAGCGCCCGATAACGAGAATGTCATCGTTCCGTCGACAGAGTGCCTTGCGATGCGCGGCCTCGTTTCACCGGCTGAAGCGCCGCCAGATTCTGCCGAGTGATTCAACATGGACAATCTTTAGTCTGCGTTCCGCCGCCTGTCACTTGTGTTAGCTTAACTATCCACGACTCGGGATACCTTGCGGATGGCAATCAAGATCAGTGCGATTGCGGAAACATTTCCGATCGCGGGCAAATTCACAATTTCGCGCGGCGCAAAAACCCACGCGCATGTGGTGACTGTTACCATATCTGATGGATCCGTCGTTGGCCGCGGAGAGTGCGTTCCCTATGGCCGCTACGGTGAGACGGTGGAAAGTGTGATTTATGAAATTCAGTCGCGCGCCAAAGAAATCACAGCAAATCCCAACCGGGAAGGACTGCGGACTTTGATGGTTCCCGGCGCGGCTCGAAACGCTATTGACTGCGCACTTTGGGATTTTGAGGCAAAGGCGGGGGGGGACGAGTGTCGAAAAGCTGCTTGGTCAAGGCAAGGCTGCGTCACTGACCACCGCCTACACGCTCTCGCTTGGCACGCCCGAGGAAATGGCGGCCTCGGCACGCGCGGAATCTCACCGGCCGCTGCTGAAGATCAAGGTCGGCGGCATCGGCGACATTGAGCGGCTGCGCGCGGTCACCGGAGCCGCGCCAAACTCCCGCATCATCCTCGACGCCAACGAAGGATGGACAGAAGCCAATCTTGAAGCAAACATGCGTGAGGCCGCCGAACTTGGCATCGTCCTCATCGAACAGCCCCTGCCACAGGGCAGAGACGCCATGCTTCGCCATATTAAGCGTCCCGTGCCAGTCTGCGCCGATGAAAGCGCCCACACGGGCGCTTCGCTTCAACCGCTTGTCGGCCTATACGATGCTGTTAACATCAAACTGGACAAGACCGGTGGACTGACGGAGGCGCTTAAGATGCGCGCACAGGCCGAGGGCTTTGGCTTTCAAATTATGGTGGGCTGCATGGTGGGAACGTCACTGGCGATGGCCCCAGCTCTTTACCTCGCACAAGGCGCGGACTTTGTTGACCTCGATGGCCCGCTTCTGCTCGCCTGCGACCGCGAGCCTGCTTTGGACTACGATAGCTCGATTGTGTTTCCTCCCAAACCCCATCTCTGGGGCTAGTTACCTCTCCTTGGCGTGCAGGATCGAAAACCAATAACCAAGCAAGACGCCGGCAAGCGCGACAAAGGCCATGACGGCAAACCCTGCGCCCTTGGTCAAATCATACAGCGGTCCTGAGGCGAACATCACAATGGCCATGATGATGCCTTGAACAAAGACAGCCAGACCCTGCGCGCTGCCGGATTGCTCTTCCGGCACCGCGTGCGCCAGATAGGCTTGCTGAGCAAGGTATGTGGCGCCAAATGAAAATCCGTGCAGAAGCTGAACCAGAAAAAAACCGCTGAAACCGAAACCGGTATTGCCAATCAGCGGAAACAGCGCCCAGCGCAGCACCGCAACTCCCCCTGCAACCAGTAGGATGGATTCAGGCCGCATCCTTCCAAAGATGCGACGGTAAGAATTGAACAGAACGATCTCCGCAAACACTGGCGATGCCCAAAGCAAGCCCACCATTTCCGCGCTGATTCCGATTTCCTTCCAGTAGATCGAGCCAAAACTATAAAGGTATCCATGACTGGCTTGAATCAAGCCTGTTGCCACAAGAAACATCAGCACTGCCGGGCGGCGCAGCGACTGCGGACCTGCAGGGCCGGGGCCGGCGTCGGAGAGCCGCCGTCTTCTTCCGAGTTTCGGCATGAAGCAAGCCGCAGTCAGAACAGACGCGAAGGCGCCCATGAGGAGTATTGGAACTACTGCCGAGCTGAATCGTTCTATTGCAAGTCCCGCGCAGATGTTGACGGCAAGGAACGCCACCGAGCCCCAAATGCGTATCGACGCAAAGTCGATTCCGAACCTGCGCACACCAGAAAGCGCAATTGAATCCGCAAGCGGCACCTGTGGCGACCAGGTGGCGGACATCAGGCAGACAAGGATGAAAAGTCCGGAAAATGTCAGGTCAATTGCAAGAAGCAGTGAAAGGATGAGCGAAAGCGCCGAAATGACGATCATCACATGGGCGCGCTCGGGCGAACGGTCTGCATAAAAGGTGACGGGCGGCGCCGCAAATATCCGCACCAGAACCGGTGCGGCCAAAAGGGTTGAAATCTCAACGGCAGACAGGCCATTATCGCGCAGCCAAAGCGGGAAGAACGCCAAATGAACAGCGTTTGGGACAAAGAGCGTCGCATACAGAACCGAAAGCCGCAATTCGAATTCTTCGGGCTTGGCTTCAACAGTGTTCAGGCCTTCAGTCACCATGCGGTTCCTTGAATTGCCTTGTGCACTCACTTGGCACAATGGAATTGCCATAAGGGGAATCTGGATGATCCATTGGCGCGCTAGCACACGCTGGGCAATTTTAGAATGCAGATGCCCAGGCTTCCTCGGCGCCGTGCAATCAACTCGAAAAATAGTTGCTCCAAAAGCGCAGTGCCTGTACGAAATTGCGAACAGATATGGATGCTTCTCGCAACTCCGTTAGGATTATGTTAACCACCCTCGGTAGCCGAAGGTCCGCTTGGTTACCATATTCCTAACTCGATGTTTACAATCCCGCTGAGCGGGAGGCATGAGAGGGGGAGCGCACGACGGACAATTGCGTGGACCTAAGTTTGGAGTGCGTGTTGTGGCGGTAAGGCTGAAGTCTGTTATTCATTTGTTCGCGCTGCTCCTGTTTGCGGCTTTGGACGCTTCAGGCACAGCGTCGGCTCGACCCGCAATCTGCACGATTCTTGAGCGTCAGCTGAATGCCTCTGGAAGCAGCGGAAACACATCACGCTATGGCCGCGCAGCTGCGGCTCAGGGCCAACAAATCCAGATTGCACGCCAGCAGGCCCGCAGCGCTGGCTGCGGAGGCAGCTTTCTCGGTATCTTCAGCGCAGTCGAGAAGCCACGAAGCTGCGACCGAATGCTGCGCACAATCAGCAGGATGGAAGCCAATAGAAATGCTTTGCTGCGTAAGAGCAGCTCTTTGTCAATAAGCGGATTTGCCGGCTCACGCCGCGCAATCTTGGCTTCATTGGAGCTGAACAACTGCAATGGCGCGCGTGTCACCAAGGTGAAAGCAGAACGCAAGCTCCCGGGGGCTGTCGATCAAAACGCGGACGCCCGCACGTCACTGTATGACCAAATTTCAGAAGAGACCGCAGCGCGGAAGGCCCGCAAAGAAAAAAAGGCGATACTGAAAGTCGCCAAATCAGATGATTCTTTCAAGCAGGGCGCAAGTTCATATGTCCAAATGAACGGGAACGGCACAGTGCGCACGCTCTGCGTTAGAACTTGTGACGGATTTTACTTTCCAGTTTCGTTTTCTACGACCAAAGACCGGTTCTCCAAAGACACGGCAGCCTGCTCTGCACTTTGTCCTGGCGCGGAGGCCAAACTATATTATCATTCAATACCAGATGAAGAACCGGAGCAAATGGTCGATCTGACCGGCAACACCTACATGTCCAGCGCCAACGCGTTCAAATACCGCGTCAACGGCGCCCGCTCAACACCAGGCTGCTCGTGCCAGGCTTCAGCCACCGAGGCGATTATCAAGCGTGAAATCGATCAAGCGGCGGCGGTCGATTCCAAGAAATCAAAAAAGGCCAAGAAATGGCTGCCCTCCCCCGACGCGCGGCCTGATTGGCTGACTGATGCTGAAACAATGGCAAATCTGCGTGGCGGCCTCACCTTTGGACGGCTGAGTGATTTTCTTGGCAAGCCTGACGACGCCGGCGCTACGGCAAGTCTTGAACCGTCAAAGATTAGGATAGTCGGACCGGCTTTCCTGCCTGCGCGACCTGGCGACGAAGGCCTGCGAACAAGCTATCCAACCCAAGTTCGCTAAGTGTGGCTTCGCCGCCACGGCTCCATGGTTAGTCGTCCGTGAAGTATTCCCAAGCCATTGAATAGACTCGCAAATTGAACGAAAATCATCGAAAAAAATTGCAAGGTTTTAGGGACGCTTTAAGCAGTTCCTTGCAATTCCTTCGACCAAAAGAATGCTTGGCTGCGCCGGTAGCCAGATTTCAACGCTGAGCAGATTCTGTTCCGTTCACGGTTTGATTCCTTACAGTTCCGGAAATCAGCAGCTTTTCAAGCCGCCCGACGCCATCTCTGTATTCTTCGCGGACAACTGGTTATCGGCGTGCGGTTCCGCGCTGATCTGCCCAGCTTCCGTGCAATGCCACGCTAAGCGCAAGTTCGGCGGCCAATGCAGGACACAGGCGCGACCTGTTGTATCCTACAGCAAAACCGCACGCCTGAATCGCGGCGCGCACCAGTGCAGTGCGGTTCGCAGGATCAGACAGCAGGTCGTCGACATCCTGTTGCACTTGCCGTACGAGCCCGCTGGGGCTTGCGGAAAGCTCGATGCCCCGAAAATCAGCAGCGCCCCGCCTTTGCATCGCTTCCTGCGCTTCTTGTTTGACCTTGGAAACTTCAGGGAAACGCCGCGCACCGGCCACAAGTGCCGCTTCTGTGAGCGTTGAGGCCAGCGTCCCCGGCTGCAGCAATGACAACCGTTCCGACACGGCGTCACAGCGCAGGATCACAACGCCATTTGCAGACAAGTCAATCCGGAAATCATCTGGATGATCACGAAACGCTGAGCGTTGAATGATGCGGCCCGTCAAATAGCCAAGTGTGGCAACCAGGTCAGCGGGCTTAGCGCCGACGCGGCCGTCAATATTCTGCACCATCAGCTGAAACAGCGCCCAGCCAAAATCCGGCCCCTCATATGACGCAGGCGTGATGCTCGTTACGCCAGGCGGCAGCCATGATCCATGTGTGCGCTGTAACTTCTGCAATCCGTCCACCCGAGTATCGCGACGAACCTACAACCAATACGAAAAAATCAGGTTAGTTACTCGCAGACAATTTTATCGATTGGGACCCGCCGCACCCAACGCAAGTGATTCGTTAGCATACGCCCATTGTGATTCTACGGGCAATGGTGAGGAACGCTCAATATTATGCTCTGTCTGCGAATGCGCTTCAGCTAAAGACAATGTTGGCTGTGCCTGTCAGCTTCGGTCCCTGAACTTGTTCGTAATAGGGTAACGCCGGTCGCGGCCGAAATATTTGCGGGTGATTTTGACGCCTGGCGCGGCCTGGCGGCGCTTGTATTCGGCCAGATAGAGGAGGTGCTCGATCCGCTCCACGGTTGCCCTGTCGTGCCCGCGCGCAATGATTTCGTCGCGGCTCAGTTCCTGTTCAACCAGCCCTTCGAGTATGTCGTCAAGCGCCGGATAGGACGGCAGCGAGTCCTGGTCGGTCTGATTGGGCCGCAACTCGGCACTCGGCGCCTTGTCCAGCGTATTCTGCGGAATGACCTTGCCGGAAGGGCCAAGCGCGCCGGGCGGCACATTGTCATTGCGCCACGCTGCGAGTTTGTAGACCTGCATTTTGTAGAGGTCTTTGATCGGATTGTAACCGCCGTTCATGTCGCCATAGAGCGTGCAATAGCCGACCGACATTTCCGACTTGTTGCCGGTGGTCACCACCATTGAGCCGAACTTGTTGGAAATGCCCATCAGGATCGTGCCGCGCGCCCGGCTTTGCAGGTTTTCTTCGGTTATCCCGGCTTTGGTGCCCTCGAACGTCGGCTCAAGCGCTTTCAAGAAACCCTCAACCGGCTCGAAAATCGGCACGATGTCATAGCGGCAGCCGAGCGCCTTGGCGCAGGCTTCCGCGTCTTCCAGCGAATCCTTCGAAGTGTAAGTGTAAGGCATCATCACGGCGCGCAGCCGCTCTTCGCCCAAAGCGTCCACCGCAAGCGCCGCGCAGATGGCTGAATCAACACCGCCCGAAAGGCCAAGCACGACATCCTTGAACCCGTTCTTGTTCACATAATCGCGCAGGCCAATCATGCAGGCGCGGTAATCCGCCTCCTCGCGCTCAGGAATAACCGACATCGGGCCGCGCTCGCAGACCCAGCCTTTTTCGGAGCGCTTCCAGGTCGTGACCGTGCAGGTCTCTTCAAACTGGCTCATTTGGAACGCGAGGCCTTTGTCCGCGTTGATGCCAAAGCTCGCGCCGTCGAAAATCAGCTCGTCCTGACCGCCGAACTGGTTGGCGTAGAGCAGCGGCAGTCCTGTATCGATCACCTGCCTGATCGCCACCTGATGGCGCACGTCCATTTTCTGCCGGTAGTAGGGCGAACCGTTCGGCACAAGCAGCATTTCCGCGCCGCTCTCGGCCAGGGTTTCGCACACGCCAAGCTCGCCCCAGATATCCTCGCAGATCGGAATGCCGAGGCGGATGCCGCGGAAATTCACCGGGCCGAGCATTGGCCCCGGCTGAAACACGCGCTTCTCGTCAAACTCGCCATAATTGGGCAAATCAACTTTGAACCGCTCGGCAATCACTTTGCCGCTGTCCAGCACCATAACCGAATTGTGCAGCCCGCTTTCGCGCCGCAGAGGCAGACCGATGATCAGACCCGGCCCGCCATCCGCCGTATCAGCCGCCAGTTCCCGGACAGCCTTTTCACATTCCTCCACAAAGACTGGCCGCAACACCAAATCCTCCGGTGGATAGCCGGCTATGAAAAGCTCAGTGAACAGAACAAGGTCCGCGCCATGCCGCGCCGCCTCCGTGCGCGCCCCGCGGGCCTTCTCCAAGTTGCCCTTGATGTCGCCAACCGTTGGATTGAGCTGGGCGACGGCGATGCGGAGTGTGTCTGGCGCTTTTGTCATGCAGCGGAATTAGCGGGGAAGCTCAGCGCCTGCAATATGCCGCGTTGCATTGGCGCGCTCAGGCAAGTCCCAAATCCACCAGGCTCTGCGCCATGGCGGGCGCGGATTCGGTGACCGGAATAAACTCAATGCCCAGCGCCCTGCGCGTTCGGCTGTTGTCCACCGTCATGAAATGTCCGAGCTCCGGCACAACGCCGCGCGCGGCGGCATCAAACAGGGCAATCAGCTTGACGGCAAAATTTGGCAATTCGAACGATGGGACTTTGCGCGCTCTTTCACCAAGCCTGGCTTTGATCGGCCGCATCATGTCGATGAACCACGCGGTTTCTGACACGCCCATGTAGCGCCCGCCGCCCGGCTCGGCCGTCTCAAGCGCAAGACGGTGCATTTTGGCAATGTCTCGCACGTCAACCGTTGCAAATGAAAGTTTTGGACAGCCCGGATATTTTCCCTTCAGAAACATCTGGATCACCTCCCCCGACGTGCCCATGTCGCGGTCAAGCAGCGGGCCGAGAACAAATCCCGGATTGACCGTCGAATAATGCAGGTCTGGTTTCATATCAGCGATGAAGCTGCGCGCCGCGCGCTCAGCCAGCGTTTTTGACTTCGCGTAGGCTGATATTCCCGGCCCATCGAGATTTGACCAGTCGCTCTCGGTGAACGGCGCGGTCCGGTCCCTTGAATGGCCATACATGACGGCAACCGAAGAGGAAGTTTGCACAAAGCGCGCCGCCCCGGCGGCAATGGCCGCTTTCAGCACCCGCATTGTGCCGTCAACAGCGGGACGGATAAGCTCGTTCTCATCCTTCGGCTGCGCCACCGGGAACGGCGAGGCGACATGCAGCACCCCGTAGGCGCCCTTTGCCGCCTCGTCCCAGCCCTTGTCAGAGCCCAAATCCGCTTCGACAAATTCAATGTCAGCGCTGCCTGCATTTTTGGCGAGCGTTACGCGGACCTCACCCGCCTTTGAAAGGCTGCGCAGCGTGCCGCGCACCTTGTAGCCGTGTCTGAGGAGTTCGACGGCGCAGTGCTTGGCGATAAAGCCGGAGATGCCCGTGATCAAGATCAGCTTTTTTTCCACGATGTGCCCCCTACCTGTTTTTCAACACACTTCTGCCGCGATCATAGGACCGCAGGCCACTTGAATAAAGCCTGCCGCTGGCAAATATGGTCGCAGGCGTAAAAGCGTCGCGCAAATGGCTCTTGGCGTCGTTCCACTGACTGAATCCTCCGCTTGGCCGTCGAAAAATACGGCCTCAATTGACAGATCGGTTTGGAGACCATGAGCGATTCCACCGCATTGCCAGAAGCAGGCGCAACGCCAACGCGCTCCCGCGCCGGCGGGCGGCACGGCAAGCGCGAGCAGCTAGCGGGGGCTTTCGAGCAACCGCCGTTCCGCCAGCTTAAACGCCCCTTTCCGCCCACTCCGCTGATTTCGGAGGATGAGCTGGAGAGCATCCACCTCGCCTCGCTGCGGGTGATGAAGGAAATTGGACTGGATGTCCTGCACGAGGAAGCCCGGGCGCTCATGAAGGCGGCGGGGGCAGATGTGACCCCCGGGTCGGAGCGGGTTCGCTTTGACGCCGATATGGTGCTGGAGATCATCAAAACCGCGCCAAGCGAATTTACCCTGCACGCCCGCAATCCCGCCCACAATGTCATTTTCGGCGGCAATAATGTCATCTTCTCGCAGATGGCATCCGCGCCAAACTGCACCGACATGGACCGGGGACGGCGCGGCGGCAACAGGGAGGATTTCCAAAACTTCATCAAACTGGCGCAGGTGCACAACATCATCAACACGACCGGCGGCTATCCGGTCGAGCCGATCGATGTGCATCCCTCGATCCGCCATCTCGAATGCCTGCGCGACATATCGCTGCTGACCGACAAGGGCTCTTGCTGTTATTCGCTTGGGAGCCAGCGCAACACTGACGCGATTGAAATCGCCCGCTTGGCGCGCGGCGTTTCGGACGAACAGCTTTTGGACGAGCCGTCGATCTACTCGATCATCAACACCAATTCGCCGCTGAAGCTGGACGTGCCGATGATGGAAGGCATCATCCAGATGTCCTCGCGCGGCCAGATCATCATCGTCACGCCCTTCACCCTGTCCGGCGCCATGGCTCCGGTGACCATCGCAGGCGCGCTCGTGCAGCAGAACGCCGAGGCGCTGGCGGGCATCGCCTTCACGCAAATGGTCAGGAAAGGCGCGCCGGTCGGCTATGGCGGCTTCACCTCCAATGTCGACATGAAGAGCGGCGCCCCCGCCTTCGGCACGCCGGAATATATGAAGGCCCAGCATGTCGGCGGGCAGCTGGCGCGGCACTATGGCCTGCCCTACCGCACCTCCAACACCTGCGCCGCCAACACGGTGGATGCGCAGGCCGCCTATGAGAGCGTCTTCTCGCTCTGGGGTGCCATCATGGGCGGCGGCAATTTCATGCTGCACGGCGCGGGCTGGATGGAGGGCGGGCTGTCCTGTTCCTACGAGAAGATGATCCTCGACATTGACCTGCTTCAGATGGTCGCTGAATTCCTGACGCCGCTGGACCTGTCGGAAGACGCGCTGGGCTTCAATGCAATTCAGGACGTCGGCCCCGGCGGCCACTTCTTCGGCGCGCCCCACACGCAGGCCCGGTTCAAAAACGCGTTTTATGCGCCAATCCTGTCAGATTGGCGCAACTATGAGACCTGGGCGGAGGCTGGTTCGCCGACGGCCTACCAGAAGGCCAACCGGGTTTGGAAGGAACGGCTGGCGGCTTATGAGAAGCCCGCGATGGACCCGGCGGCGGAGGAGGCTTTGAATGATTTCGTTGACAGGCGCATCCGCGAGGGTGGGGTTAAGACGGATTTTTAGCCGATGTCTGCATCTGAGCGCCCCCCTCTGCCTGTCGGCATCTCCCCCGCGAGTGGGGAGATCGCGCACTGCCGCTTTCCCTTATCGTACAACGTTGCTAGCAAACGCGAAAGCCAGGACACAGCCGATCTCCCCCTCGCGAGGGAGATGTCCGACAGGACAGAGGGGGGCGTGAGCTGCTGACGCCCCTAATTGAATCACCTTCCCAGCACCCGGACCCAACCCCATGAAATCCCACGCAAAAGCAGTAGTC
>JANMMM010000385.1:0-22495 GCA_031373225.1 Phyllobacteriaceae bacterium
CGCCATGGCGCGGCAGGCGGCGTTGACCCAGGTGACCGTCGGTCCGCCGAGAGCCAGCAGCGGATGCGCCTCGTAGAGCCTCGAATTGCGGCGGTAGCGCTCCGGGTCGGATGTGAGCTTGTTGCCGATGAAGGGCTGCGTTTCGCGCGGGCGGCTGCTGCCGACCATATAGCGTCTGCCGAGACCTGCCATGCGCAGCGCGCCGGACAGCAGCCTGATGGTCGATTGTGCCAGCGTCTGGTCCGCAAGCTCGATCAGCGGCGCGCACAAAACCATCCGCTGCACGCGGTTTACCAGCAGCGGCGCTGCGAGAAGCGCGGCAAGCGCGCCGGTGGAATGAGCAAGAATGAAATAGGGACCCCGGCAGTCGGGCAGAACGACTTCCGTGAAAAACTGGTCAAGATCCGTGACATAATCGTCAAAGCTTTTCACATAACCCTTGTGCGGGTCGTTGATGAGCCGGTCCGAACCGCCTTGTCCGCGCCAGTCAAATGTGGCGGCCATGAAACCGCGCTTGTTGAGATCGCGCACAGTCTCGAAATATTTCTCGATACACTCATTGCGGCCGTTGAGAATGACGACCGTGCCCTTCAGCGCAAAGCGGGTGCGGTTGAATGTGGCATAGCGCAGGTTCACGCCGCCGGCGGTGACCATCTGTCCGACGCTGGCGCTTTCGGGGATTGGATTCCCCTCGATCTCAAACAGCTGACTGAACATGAATGACCGATTCTGGATGCGTGGCGCAACTGCCTAACCGAACTTGCAGGAAAAGTGAATTGCTGGCCCGCATAAGAAAAAACCGGAGACCGGTTTCCCGGCCTCCGGCAATTTTGACCCGCCAGGAAGGGACGTTGCTAACGGGTCAAATTCCTGAAAGCTCAGTTGCGGCTGTCGAAGCCGAATTCGATGGTCAGGCCAGATTCGTTGCGGCGATGCGGGCGGAAGTCTTGACGCTGAACCCAGCCGACGCGGCGGACCGACAGGACATTGCCCTCGTAAGCGTCAAGCCGAAGCTTGACGATGGCGCCGTTGCGGCGCACGGCGATCACCCGGTACTGGTCGCCGCGCAGCGAGATTTCGGTGACCTGCACATAGCCCTGATGGCGCAACATGCGGGAAATCTGGCGGGGCGAGATGAAATCCTGATCCTGGTCCCAGTCATGTTCGATAACAGGAGGATGGGGCGGGCGGCGCGGGAATTCGCGCGCATCCTGGTAGCCCGGGTCGGCGTAAATCATGCCGGTGTCATCTGCATATCCCCCGGCAAAGGCGGGCACGGCGGCAAGGCCGGATACAGCCACCAGGGCAATCAACGACTTGCGGATGAGGGAAAGGGTCATTTGGGTCTCCGTCTCGCCGGGGGTTGCTGCCGGCTTCTGATGCCGCCCTTCTAGCAAGGGGCGCCTGAACCCATCCCGAACCGCGCATTCATTCTCCATTCATTTTGCAGGCCGCGCGCTCTTGAAAACAAAATCCGCTTTTCCCATCTCTCATCTGCAGCCGCCAATCACGGGGCTGCCTCCGCACAGGAAACGCCATAAGGGTTTCCGCCGCGCTGCAAACGCAACTCATGTCGCTCCATGGAGGACTTCCTATGCGCACTTTTGATTTTTCCCCCCTTTACCGCTCCACCGTCGGCTTTGACCGGCTGTTTTCCAAGCTCGACGCGCTTGGCCAGCTCGACACGGCGCAGGCTTATCCGCCTTACAACATTGAGCGCACCGGCGAGGACGCCTACCGCATCACAATGGCAGTCGCAGGATTCGCCGATGACGAGATCGCCATTGAGGCGCATGGCAACGCGCTCACCGTCAAGGGCGAGAAGCTTGAAGAAAAGGCCGACGAGGGCGTTGAAGTCCTGTTCCGCGGCATCGCCTCGCGCGCCTTCGAGCGCCGCTTCCAGATCGCCGACCATGTCGAGATCAAGTCCGCGACGCTGAAAAACGGCCTGCTGTACATCGACCTGAAGCGCAACGTGCCGGAGGAGCTGAAACCCCGCAAGATCGCCATCAATGCGGCGAACGAAGGCAAGCAGAAGCAGATCACGGCCAAAGCCGCCTAATTCAGCTTACAGAGAACATTTGGGGGCGGGGCCGAAAGGCTCCGCTTTTTCATGCGCGCCTGCGCAGCAGCCAGTCGAGCGAGAATTTGCCGGGGCCGATGACGATGATGGCGATGGCCATGGCCGCCCAGGGCAGGTGGAAATTTGCCCAGCCATCCGGAATGGTCAGCTGGATCAGCGCCGTCATGAGCAGGAGGCCAAACGCGGCAAAGCGCGTGCCAAGGCCGAAGACGAGCAGGATTGGCAGGATGATTTCACCGAGCGAGGAGCCCCATGCCATCAGCTTCGGGAACGGATAGTCGATCACCGTACCGAAGATATGCAGCTTGAACTCTTCCGTGAAAAGAAGCTCCGGCGTCTCTGAAATCTGCAGGAAGCCGTCCCATTTCGTCAGGCCGGATTTGAAGAAGGGCACGGCAAGGCCAAAGCGCAGGATGAGGCTGGCAATCGAAGCGGGCAGCAGCTTTGTCAAAAGGCCCTCGGCCCAGTCGATCATTTTCAGCATGGGAACGGTTCTTTCGGTTTAATTGATCTAAAGCGTGGAAGTGAAAACGCCGGCTTCGAGGAGGCCTTGAAGGTTGGCCGCGAGGTTGAAATCCGCATCGAGCGCCAGAGCGGATTCGATGCTCTCGCCAAGCGTTGATCCGGCGGTCAGCGCGCTGAGAAAAGCGTGGGTTGATGCAGGAATGTGGCGCACCGTCACATCCAGATGCGGGCGGGTGACAAGGCCGCATTCGGCGACGGCGGGATTGACCGCCGGAACCTCGCCTGCGTTCCGGTTGGCGGACATGATGGTAACGGCGGCGAAAGGTGAGGAAAAGAGGCGCGCGGCGGGATGTGGGGCAAATCGCGTTTCAAACAGCGCATCCGGGGCCACAGCCGCGAGCGCCGCGCCCTGCAATGGATCGGCGTCCGCCTCGTGGTAGGAATCGAACCACAGTCGCTCAAGCCGCGCCACGTCGCCCATGTAAGGATATTTAACAAGCGGTTCAAAACCTTCGAGGAAGTCCGGAAACGACGCGCCATATTCTGCCATCAGCCGCGATTTCGGCGGGTTCTCCCGCGCATATTCCCGCGCCATGGCGGCGAAGAATTCATCGCCGACGAGCCGCTTGACCGCAGGAAAATTTGCCTCCAGCGCCGCAATCAGGCTGATTGTGACATTGTTGCGGTAGACGGCGTAGCGCTTGTCAGCATTGCGCGCTTCCGGGCCATGCAGGCCTTCAGGAACTGGAAGCGCGGGATTGAGAATCGCGGCTGAAAATCCGGCGGAAACCGCCTGCCAATCCTCAAGCATGGCGGCGGCCGAGCAGTCTGTTGTCGGTATGGCGCGCCAAGATGCGGTCAGCGGCGGCGGCTTCGGATTTGAGGATTGCCCATGCGGGAATGTCATTGTCCCATTCGATCAGCGTCGGGATCGGGCCGGTGGATTCAATGACGCGGTCATAAAGCGCCCAGACCTCGTCTGCGACGGACCGGTCATGCGCGTCGATCAGAAGCGGCGCGCCGAAATCGTCCTCTTCGGTGGCATGACCCGCAAGATGTATCTCGCGCACCATCGCCAGCGGGAACCTGTCGAGATAGGTTTCTGGTGAAAAATCGTGGTTTGTCGCCGAGACGAAGACATTGTTGATGTCGAGCAGAAGGCCGCAGCCGCTGCGCTGGGCAACGGCCTTGATAAAGTCCAGCTCGCTCATGGTGGACTGTTCGAAAGCCACGTAAGTTGAGGGATTCTCCAAGAGCATCTGCCGTCCGATCGACCCTTGCAGCTCATCGATATGCTCGACGACGCGGCTCAGCACCTCCTCGGTGTAAGGCACAGGCAAAAGATCGTTGAAATAAGTTTCCTCGTGTGAGGACCATGCGAGATGCTCTGAAACAAGCGCAGGCTCATAGCGCGTGACGACCGAAGCCAGACGCTGAAGGTGGCCTGCGTCAAGACGCCCAGCGCCGCCGATCGACAGGCCGACGCCGTGAACCGAGAGCGCATATTCCTGGCGGATCAGCGCCAACGCCGCATGCGGCGCGCCGCCTTTGCCCATATAGTTTTCGGCGTGAATTTCGAAAAAGCCGACACAATCCCGGTCAGCGAGAATATCGGTGACATGTTCAGTCTTCAGTCCCGCCCCGGCGCGGGGCAGGAGCGGGATCGACGGAAAGCGCGCGCCGCCATGCGCGGTCATCGGGGGATATCGGGACTCAGGCATGGCGGCGGGCTTTCGGTTCAGTAAAATCAGGCCGGAACGTCGCGGGTCAGCGCCTTAAGCGAACCGGCATGGCCGTCCACATTCATCGCCTCGCAGGTGCCTGAAGCGACATATTTCCATGAATTACCTTGGTAGTTGACGGTTGATGTGCCAGCGCAGGAAGTGCCGGCGCCGGCGGCGCAGTCATTTGCGCCGGCAAGGGCGACGCCGAAGCATTTTTCCTTCGAGGCGGCGACAGCATCAGTTGCGGTCAGGACGCTGCCAGCGGAAAGCGCAGTGGCAAGGGCTGCGGCAAGGTAAGCGGCGGAGAAAGCGGTGCGGGTGTGGGACATTTTGGTTTCCTTCAAAGTTGAACATTTGCCGGTTGTTTTCGGCGACGCAGTTTGAATGACAGAACACGCGCTGACATGGAAATCAACTGAACGCGAAAACAGGTCACAAGGGCGTGACGGGGGCGTCAAGGGTGTGTGAGCGAGAAGAGATTGTATCGCATCTATGCAACAAGTTCTCCAAACCTCTCCACCTCCTCTTCCCCCGTCGCAAAACTTGTCACCAACCGCGCCATTTCCTCATCCTCCCGCAGCTCAAACCCAGCATTGTGCGGCGGGTTCCACGCGTAGAAGACAGCGCCTGCGGCGCGCAGGCGTTCGGCTTCGGGCTTTTTGAGAATGGCGAATATCTCGTTGGCCTGCGGCTCCCATGCGAGGCGCATCGTGTTTGACGCGCGGATTTGGCTGGCGAGCATGGCGGTCATTGCATTGGCATGGCGCGCCAAGTCCAGCCACAGGTTGTTGTCGAAATAGGCGTCAAACTGGGCGGCGATGAAACGGGATTTGGAGAAGAGCTGCGCGGCGCGCTTGCGGATGAAAGGCATCTCCTTGGCTTGCGCCGGATTGAGAAAGACCAGAGCCTCGGCACACCAGCAGCCGTTTTTCGTGCCGCCGAACGAAACGACATCGACGCCGCGTTTCCATGTCATTTCGGCGGGGGTGCAATTGAGGCCGACAAGCGCGTTGGCGAGACGCGCGCCGTCCATGTGCAGCGGCAGGCCATGGCTTTTGCAGACGTCTGATATGGTCCCAATCTCATCAAGCCCATAGAGCGTGCCGACTTCAGTCGCCTGCGTGATGGAGACTGCCATGGGCTGCCCGGCATGGACGAAGCCGGGCGGAAAGCGGGCGAGCTCCTTTTCCAGGAGGCGGGGATTGATGCGGCCAAGCGCGCCGTCAACCGGGTGCAGCCGCGTGCCGCCGGTGAAATATTCGGGAGCGCCGCACTCGTCCTCGATGGCGTGCGCCTCGCGGTGGCAGAAGGAAACGCCGCCGGGGCGGTTGACGGCGGCCAGCGCCAGCGCGTTGGCGGCGGTGCCAGTTCCCACAAAGAAGACTGCGACCTCACGTTCGAAAATTTCGTTAAAGGTCCGCTCGATTTTCCTGTCGAGCTCACTCGCGCCATAGGCGGCGGCAAAGCCCTCGGCGTGACGGGAAAGGCTTGCGGCTATGGCAGGGTGCGCGCCTGCCCAATTGTCTGAGGCGAAGTACATGAAAGGCTCCTGAACACAGGGCTTTTGTCAGGAAGGCATGAGGGGCGCAAGCGCGGACCTCTACGCAAAAAATCCCCTCCGCATCTTGCGCGCTGTCACATTTTATGCAAAAAGCAAAATAGGACAGCATTGCTGTCATAATTACACAATAGATGACGCTGGCCAGGAGAATGTTTCCGGCTGGCAGTTTGCGCGGGACACGATATTTCCCGGAAGGTAAGAGACTGCCACTGAGCGGGCGCAATGGAGGACAGAGCGATGACGAATATGACGCCATCTGGAACGGTTATGCCGGAACAGGAAATCGTGCGCAATTCCGCCAAACGCATTGGCCTTCCCGCCGCCCAAGGCATGTATGACCCCAGGAACGAGCATGATGCCTGCGGCGTCGGGTTTATCGCCAATATGAAGGGCGTCAAGTCGCACCAGATCGTGGCGGACGGTCTCGCCATGCTGGAAAACCTGACGCATCGCGGCGCTGTGGGCGCGGACCCGCTGATGGGTGACGGCGCGGGCCTGCTGGTGCAGATACCGGACCGGTTTTTCCGCGAGGAAATGCAGAGCCAAGACATCACGCTGCCTGCGGCCGGTCAATATGCGGTTGGCTATCTTTTCATGCCGCAGGACGCGGCGCTGCGGGCGCATTGCGAGGACATTGTCCGCGAAGTCACGGCGCAGGAGGGGCAGGTTTTCCTTGGCTTCCGCGAGGTGCCTGTGGATAATTCAAGCTTGTCCAAAGCTCCGCACATCGCCGCCACAGAGCCGCACCATACACAGGTGTTCATCGGGCGCGGGCCGCTGATTGCGAGCGAAGATGAATTCGAGCGGCGCATGTATATTCTGCGCAAGGTGATTTCGGCGCGGGTTTTCGCCGAGACTGCAGGGGTCGATAATGGCTTCTACACGGTGTCGCTGTCGGCGCGCACGATTGTCTACAAAGGCATGTTCCTAGCCTATCAGGTCGGCGCCTACTACAAGGATTTGCTTGACCCGCGCTTTGAATCGGCGCTCGTGCTTGTGCATCAGCGCTTTTCGACCAACACATTCCCGTCCTGGAAGCTGGCGCATCCGTACCGGATGGTGGCGCATAATGGCGAGATCAACACGCTTCGCGGCAATGTGAACTGGATGGCGGCGCGCCAGGCGTCGGTGGATTCCGAGCTGTTTGGCAATGATATTTCCAAGCTCTGGCCGATTTCCTATGAGGGCCAGTCGGACACGGCCTGTTTCGACAATGCGCTCGAATTTCTGCATCAGGGCGGCTATTCTCTGGCGCATTCGATGATGATGCTGATCCCGGAGGCCTGGGCCGGCAACAAGCAGATGCCGAAGGACCGCAAGGCGTTTTACGAATACCACGCCGCGCTGATGGAGCCATGGGACGGCCCCGCCGCCGTGGCCTTTACGGACGGGCGCCAGATCGGAGCAACGCTCGACCGCAATGGGCTGCGGCCGGCGCGCTACATAGTTACCAATGACGACCGGGTCATCATGGCGTCAGAGGCGGGCGTGCTGCCTGTGGACGAAGCGACAATCGTCAGGAAGTGGCGGCTGCAGCCGGGCAAGATGCTGCTGATTGATCTTGAGAAAGGGACGATTGTCTCTGACGAGGAAATCAAGAACGAAATGTCTGGCGCTTTTCCGTATGAAAAGTGGCTGGAGCGCACGCAGCTGGTGCTGGAAGATTTGAAGCCTGTGGAAGCCCGCGCGGCGCGCACGGACGTGCCTTTGCTCGACCGGCAGCAGGCGTTTGGTTACACGCAGGAGGACACGAAAGTTTTGATGGCGCCGATGGGCACGATTGGCCAGGAGGCTGTCGGCTCGATGGGCACTGACACGCCGATTTCAGCGATGTCCGACAAATCGAAGTTGCTTTTCACCTATTTCAAGCAGAACTTTGCTCAGGTCACCAACCCGCCGATTGATCCGATCCGCGAAGAGCTGGTGATGAGCCTTGTCTCGTTCATCGGCCCGCGTCCGAACATATTCGATCTTGAGGGCAATTCGCGCCGCAAGCGGCTTGAAGTGCGCCAGCCGATCCTGACCAATGAGGATCTGGAAAAGATCCGCTGCATCGGACATTCTGAAGACAGGTTCGACACCAAGACGCTCGACATCACCTATTCGGCGATGGAAGGCGCGGCGGGAATGCGCGGCGCGCTGGACCGGCTGTGTGAGCGGGCCGAGGCGGCGGTCGCGGGCGGCTACAACATTATCATCCTGTCGGACAGGCAGGTCGGGCCGGACCGGATTCCGATCCCGTCATTGCTCGCAACGGCGGCGGTGCACCATCATCTGATCCGCAAGGGCCTGCGCACGGCGGCGGGCCTGGTGGTGGAAAGTGGCGAGCCGCGCGAAGTGCATCATTTCTGCTGCCTTGCCGGCTATGGCGCCGAGGCGATCAATCCGTATCTGGCGTTTGAGACGCTCGAAGACATGCATGAGCGCGGCGAGTTTCCGCCGGAAGTCGACAGCGAAGAGCTGGTCTACCGCTATATCAAGTCGGTCGGCAAAGGCATACTCAAGGTCATGTCGAAGATGGGCATTTCGACCTATCAATCCTATTGCGGCGCGCAGATATTTGATGCCGTGGGACTTCAAAGCGAGTTCGTGGCGAAATATTTCACCGGCACCTCGTCGCTCATTGAAGGCATCGGCTTGGATGAGGCGGCTGAGGAAACCGTGTCACGTCACCGCGATGCGTTCAACGACAATCCGGTGATGCGCACAACGCTCGAAATCGGCGGCGAATATATGTTCCGCATGCGCGGCGAGGCGCATATGTGGTCGCCAGACACGGTGGCCAAGCTCCAGCACGCGGTGCGGACCAATTCTTTTGAGACATTCACCGAATATTCCAAGCTGATGAACCGCGAGACCGCGCGGGCGCAGGCGATCCGCGGGCTGTTCACCATTGCCATGGCGGAAGAGTCCGGCCGCGCGCCGGTGCCGCTGGAGGAGGTTGAATCGGCGGCAAGCATCGTGCGCAAGTTCTCGACGGGCGCTATGTCGTTCGGCTCGATTTCGCGCGAGGCGCACACGACGCTGGCGCGGGCGATGAACCGGATCGGCGGCAAGTCGAACACTGGCGAGGGCGGCGAGGAGGCGGACCGCTACTTGCCGCTGGCCGACGGCTCGCGCAATCCGGAGCGTTCGGCGATCAAGCAGGTCGCGTCGGGCCGCTTCGGTGTGACGGCGGAATATCTGGTCAATTCCGACATGATTCAGATCAAAATGGCGCAGGGCGCAAAGCCCGGCGAGGGCGGACAATTGCCCGGCCACAAGGTCGACGCGACGATTGCCAAGGTGCGGCATTCCACGCAGGGGGTGGGTCTCATCTCGCCGCCGCCGCATCATGACATCTATTCCATCGAAGATCTGGCGCAGCTGATTTTCGACCTCAAGAATGTCAACCCGGCGGGCGATGTCTCGGTTAAGCTCGTGTCGGAAATCGGCGTCGGGACGGTTGCGGCGGGTGTCGCAAAGGCGCGGGCCGACCACATCACAATATCCGGCTATGACGGCGGCACAGGCGCTTCGCCGCTGACTTCGATCAAACATGCCGGCAGCCCATGGGAAATGGGCCTTGCCGAAACGCACCAGACGCTGGTTTTGAACGGCCTGCGCTCGCGCATTGCACTTCAGGTGGACGGCGGCCTGCGCACGGGGCGCGACGTCATTGTCGGGGCGCTGCTCGGCGCGGACGAGTTCGGCTTTGCCACCGGCCCGCTGATTGCGGCCGGCTGCATCATGATGCGCAAGTGCCACCTCAACACCTGTCCGGTCGGCGTCGCGACGCAGGACCCGGTCCTGCGCAAGCGCTTCAAGGGCGAGCCGGAGCATGTGATCAACTTCTTCTTCTCCATCGCCGAAGAAGTGCGCCAGCTCCTCGCCAAGATGGGCTACCGCAAGCTGGAAGAAATCACCGGCCAGTCGCAATTGCTCGGCAAATCAGAGGCGATTTCGCACTCGAAGGCGAAGGGTCTGGATTTTTCGCGGCTGTTCCACAAGCCGGAAGCGGGTGCGGATGATATCCGCCACACGCAGCGGCAGAAGCATCCGATTGACGACATTCTCGACCGCAAGCTGATCGCCGCGGCAGCGCCCGCTCTGGAAAAGGGCGAAGCGGTTTCGATCAAGATGGAAATCCGCAACACTGACCGCACGGCGGGCGCGATGCTGTCGGGCGAAGTCGCCAAGCGTTATGGGCAAAAGGGTTTGAAGGACGGCTCAATCAATGTCTCCTTCACCGGCACGGCAGGTCAGTCATTCGGCGCGTTCCTGGCGCGGGGCGTGTCGTTTGATCTGTCCGGCGATGGCAATGACTATGTCGGCAAGGGTCTGTCCGGCGGGCGCATCATTGTGCGTCCTTCCCAAGACTCGAAAATTGAAGCAGGCGAGTCGATCATCCTCGGCAACACGGTGCTCTACGGCGCAACTGACGGAGAGTGCTATTTCTCAGGTGTCGCGGGCGAGCGGTTCGCCGTGCGCAACTCCGGCGCCATCGCGGTGGTCGAAGGCGTCGGCGATCATGGCTGCGAATATATGACCGGCGGCGTGGTCGTTGTCATAGGCAAGACGGGCCGCAACTTTGCGGCCGGCATGTCCGGCGGCATCGCCTATGTGCTCGACGAGGAAGGCGATTTCGCCGAGCGCTGCAACATGGCGATGGTCGAGCTGGAGCCAGTGCCGGAGGAGGATGACCTCCTCGAAAAGCTGCACCATCATGGCGGCGACCTTGAGTTCAAGGGCCGCATCGACGTGATGGACAACATGTCCAGCCATGACGCTGAGCGGCTGCTGCAATTGGTCGTCACGCATCACAAGCTCACAGGCTCGCAGCGCGCCAAGAAGATCATCGAGCAATGGGCGCACTACCGCCCGATGTTCCGGAAGGTCATGCCGGTGGAGTACCGGCGGGCGCTGATGGAGATGGAACAGGAGCGGATGGGCGTGGCGGCGGAGTGAGGGTTGCACGCGGCATTCGTTTGTGATATGACAGTGGCATATCACAAACTGGGAGGCGATCATGAACGAGCATGTTGCGGCCAAAAAGATCGTCCATGTGTTCAAGAACGGACGCAGTAGGGCGGTGAGGATACCGAAGGAATTCGAATTCGAAGGCGACGAGGTAGAGATTGAGAAGAACGCGAATGGGACTTTGACACTGGTTCCGGTTCGCAAGCAGATCACTTGGGCAGAGCTGTTCGCTTCACTTGAGCCGCTCGACGGAGACGACAGGTTTGAGGAGATAGAAGACTTCCTTCCTGAACCTGTTGAGATGAATTGGGGCGATGAGAAGTGAAATATCTTCTCGACACCTGCACCGTCTCCGACGCGATGAACAATCCCGATGGCGCCGTCGCAAGGCGGCTGGCCAAAATGGAAGGCGAGGATATTTGCACGAGCATAATTGTCGCGGCGGAATTGCACTTCGGAGTGCTGAACAAGGGATCGGAGCGCAAGGCGAAAGTCTTGGAAAAGGTCTTGGAGAAGCTTGAAGTTCTGCCGTTGGTGCCGCCAGTCGAGAAACACTATGCCGAAGTCAGACTGGCATTGGAGCGAAAGGGGCGGTCCATTGGGCAAAACGACACGATGATCGCCGCTCATGCACTGATGCTGAATGCAATCGTCGTGACAGACAATGTGAAGCACTTTTCACAGGTGCCGGGATTAAGAATTGAAAACTGGGTTCGTTGAGTCCGCGAGAGGATGCCGAAAAGCGTGAATGCGCCGAAGTGCGCAAGGAGGCCGATCATGCCTTGGGAAACAATTGATTTCGACGGCAAGGTGACAGTTATCAATGGCGAACGTTATGTGCGGATACCGAACGAGGTTGTCTTGGCAGGTGAAGACATTCTCATCAGACAAGATAAAGATGGGTCGATAGTAATTTATCCAACATCGGTCGAAGGACGGCATGCAATCCGTAACTACCACCCCTTTGGGGACTGGCCCGACGATGACAAGGAAGAGGATAATGGTTCATGACGTATGACAGGATCGTATCCGACCCGGACATTACGATGGGCAAGCCCACCGTACGGGGAACCCGGATCACGGTGGAGCTTCTTTTGAGGAAGCTGGGACATGGAGTTTCGGTGGAGCAGTTGCTGGAAGACTATCCGCACTGACCAAAGAAGACTTGCTAGCGGCACAGGCATTCGCCCACTGACATTCGGGCCGATGCTCTAGAAGATAAACGGAAAGACAGTTTGATGGGAAAAGTAACAGGCTTCCTCGAGATCGACCGGCGCGACAGGAATTACAAGCCTGCGTCCGACCGCATCCGAAATTACAAGGAATTCACCATCCCGCTCGGCGATGAGGCGACGCAGGGCCAGGCGGCGCGCTGCATGGACTGCGGCATTCCCTATTGCCATAATGGCTGCCCGGTGAACAACCAGATCCCGGACTGGAACGATCTGGTCTATTCCGGCAAATGGGAAGAGGCCGCGCGCAATCTGCATTCGACCAATAATTTCCCCGAATTCACCGGCCGCATCTGCCCCGCGCCCTGCGAGGCGTCCTGCACGCTCAACATCGAAGACACGCCGGTCGCGATCAAAACCGTGGAATGCGCCATTGTTGACAAGGCGTGGGAAAACGGCTGGGTCAAGCCGGAAATCAACAGCGTAAAGACCGGCAAACGCGTCGCAGTCGTCGGCTCCGGCCCGGCCGGGATGGCGGCGGCGCAGCAGCTGGCGCGCGCAGGACATGATGTGCATCTGTTTGAGAAGAACGCCAAGGCGGGCGGGCTGATGCGCTATGGCATTCCGGACTTCAAGATGGAGAAGACCCACATTGACCGCCGCGTCGCGCAGTTGGAAGCCGAGGGCGTGACGTTTCACTACGGCTTCAATGTCGGTGTCAACCGGGACGCACAGGAGCTTCTGTCGACTTTTGATGCGGTGCTGGTGTCGGGCGGCGCGGAAAAGGGGCGCGACCTTCCGGTCCCCGGGCGTGATCTTGCCGGCATTCATTTCGCCATGGAATTCCTGCCGCAGCAGAACCGCCGCGTTTCGGCCGAGCCGCCGCTCGACAATCACACGATCCTGGCGGGCGGCAAGCATGTGGTGGTCATCGGCGGCGGCGACACGGGCTCGGACTGCATCGGCACGTCGATTCGACAGGGCGCGCTCTCGGTGACGCAGCTGGAAGTCATGCCGATGCCGCCGGAGAAGGAGAACAAGGCGCTGATCTGGCCGAACTGGCCCCTGAAGCTGCGCACCTCGTCGAGCCACATGGAGGGTGCGGAGCGCGACTTCTCTGTGCTGACAACGAGCTTTACCGGCGAGGACGGCGTGGTCAAGGCGCTTAACTGCGTGCGCGCGGACGCCAAGCTTCAGCCAATGCCCGGCACCGAGTTCCCGTTGAAGGCAGACCTAGTTCTCCTTGCGATGGGCTTTGTTTCGCCGGTGGCGGAAGGAATGCTCGCTTCGTTCGGCGTCAAGCTCGACGCGCGCGGCAATGTCATGGCCAATGTGCAGGATTACCGCACCAGCGTCGACAAGCTGTTTGCCGCCGGCGACATGCGCCGCGGCCAGTCGCTGGTCGTCTGGGCGATCCGTGAGGGCCGCCAGGCGGCGCGCTCGGTGGATGAGTTCCTGATGGGGTCGAGCGTTCTGCCGAGGTAGGCGGCGAATTTACTTCGTGGCCGCTGTCTGGCCTTCATCCTGATTGGGCAAGGCAATAGCGTCATCCAGACCGGCCTTTTCAGGCACGCGGGCGGTGAAATCATCAACACGGCCGGGTTTTGCCTGCGGAGCGACGCCGTCCTCCACTAAGAGATCGCGTGGCGATTTCGCGGCGGCTGGACGGGCCGGACCCGGCGTCGCTCCCAAGAGCTCTGTTCCGCCGTCGAGCGCCGGATCATTCAAGCTCATCGGGTCAGTGCGCACGATCACCACCGGCGCTGGAAGGAGAGGTCCGATAAAACCGGCTGCGCCTCCTCTTGGAAGCGCCGCAATTGCGGGAGATCCCGACTCGTTCAAGAGCAGCCGAAGCGGTTTTTCAACGTAAAAGGCAGCCTTGCGCTTGCCCGCTTTTGAGAACGAAATGCCGTCGCTTCCGCGCAATCGGGCGGGCAGGCCGTTCATGTCCGGGCCGGTTGGCTGAAAGGCGCCGTACTCATCGACGAAACCGTCCCAGATATCGACGAACGATCCGCCGACGGCCTCAATATTACGGCGATAAATATCGTTGAAGGCGAGCATGGAAGCCGTCATCTGCGATGAGCGCAGCGCCGGCTGGCCGACCCAGATCGCTGGCGCGCCACCTGCTTTGATCGCCTCGGCCATGGCACGGACGCGGCGTTCATACTCCGCGCTCCACGCCGGAGTTCCCTGCGTCACCCGTTCTCCGTCAACTAAAATCTGCTGGCGGTCGTTGGTTCCGAGCATGACAATGACGGCGGACGGTTTGATTTCCGCGATGATAACGGGGAGGCTGGCGGGCCAGTCGTAATAATCACTGCGGACGAAACCGGATGAGCCGTTCCACTTCTCGACTATTTTGACATTTCCAGATTCTTGGAATGCCTCAACCAGGCCCTCAGCCACTGCGCCCGCCATGAAATCGCCCACAACAAGCACGCTTTTCGCGTTTTCCAGTTTGACCACGGGCTCCAATGGTTCTTCAACGGCATCAAGCCTCAGTCCCTGAACCGGCTCCGAGGCGGCGTTGCCGCGCACCGCGCGTTTCACAACCTGCCGAACGCCTGGCGTCTTGCGACGCTGCGCTTTGACCGCCACGTTCTTGCTTACGCTTTTGATTTCGCGTTTGGGGTGCTTGACTGTCTTGACCGGTGGTTTCTGCGGTTTTACGCGCCTGAATCCGAAAAACTCCAAGATGGAAGGAGAACGCGAAACGCGCTCCTGGGCAGTTGCGCGGGACACAGGATTCCACACAGGGAGCGCGAACGCGACCGCCAAGGCGATACAAAGCGCTTTGAATGCTCCGGAAGCTGACAGTTGATTTGGCGGCAAGCGCTGCTCCAGTTGGCTATCTGCTGCGCATATGGCTCAGCAGCTCCATGCTCGCATAACCGTCTTTCGTCAATCCTTTGGAGGCTTGATAGGCCAGGATCGAGGCCTTTGTCGCCGGACCAATATTGCCGTCTGACTTGCCATCATAATATCCGAGGCTGGAAAGCGTGCGCTGCAGCTCTTCTTTTTCCGCGATGCTCAGCGGTGTGAACGGGCGGTTGAAATCGTTGGTAAACCCGCTCCCGCCGCCAATCCGGTCGGCCAGAACCGCCACCGCCAGCGCGTACTTTTCCGCGTTGTTGTAGCGCTTGATGACGGAAAAATTGCGGAGCATAAGAAATGCCGGGCCGGAGCGTCCGTCGGGAAGCCTAAGCGTGGCTGCGTCAGAAGCATTTGAAAATGGTTTGCCATTGGCGCGGGTGACTCCGAGCGACTGCCATTTGGCGAGCGACAGTGAACCGGACGGCATTTTCCCGGCGGGAAGGCGCACTTCGTAGCCCCAGGTGCGGCCGGACTGCCAGCCGTTTTTGGCCAGAAGGTTCGCCGAGGTCGCCAGCGCGTCGGGAACTGAGTTCCAGATGTCTCGGCGGCCATTGCCGTCAATGTCAACGCCATAGGCGATGAAGCTGGTCGGAATGAACTGCGTATGGCCCATGGCACCCGCCCAGGAGCCTTGCAGTTCGGCGACGCTGACATCGCCGCGCTGCAGGATTTTCAGGGAGGCGATGAGCTGTGTGCGGGCGAACTTCGCGCGGCGTTTGTCCGCGTAGGCAAGCGTTGCCAGCGAGCGGATGGTGCCGCGCACAATTTCGGGCCGCTTGAGGATTTCGCCATAATTGGTCTCCATCGACCAGATGGCGAGCAGGATGTTGCGGCTGACGCCGAAGCGCTGCTCGATCTTGTCGAGCCAAGGCTTGAGCTTCTTCGCCATCGCCTGACCGGTGGCAATGGAGCGCTCGTGGACGCGGTTGTCAAAATAGTCCCAGACCGGGCTTTTGAACTCGGGCTGCGAGCGGGCCTTTTCCAAAACTTCGGGATCAATGTCGTTGACGCCTGCAAAGGCGGCGCGGAACGTCGCGTCGCTGATGCCGCTTCTTGCCGCCGTTGACCGGAAATTATCGATCCAGCTGCGGAAGCCCGCATCGGCGTGTGATGCGCCAACTGACAAAGTGAGCCCGACTGCCGCAATTACAGCCAACTTGACGGCGGAGCACGCCGTGGTGCGCATGTGGTTCAACATTTTGATCTCCGAGCCTTCATTTGCACTGATTTTAAGGTGCGGGCGTTAGCATTTGGTTTACCATAACACCGTTCAACTGCGCCACTTCGGGCGAAAAGCGTTGATTTCCACCGCCGTTTGACTCGATCATTCAATATTTCTAAAATTTGGCATGAAAAAGGTGTAGGCAAGTTCATTGAATTGAAAAGCGTGAGCCGGTCATGACATCCAAGCGAAAACTCAGAAAAGCGGTTTTTCCCGTCGCCGGTCTTGGCACGCGGTTTCTCCCGGCCACCAAAGCCATTCCAAAGGAAATGCTGACGGTCGTTGACCGGCCGGTCATCCAATATGTGGTGGATGAGGCGCGCGAAGCGGGGATCGAGCATCTGATCTTTGTGACCGGACGCAACAAGACGGTCATTGAGGACTATTTCGATGTGCAGTTTGAACTTTACAACACGCTGGCAGAGCGCGGTAAGGACGATGAGCTGGCGCGCCTGATGCGCATGCAGCCGGAACCCGGGACGACTAGTTTCACCCGCCAGCAGGTTCCACTTGGCCTCGGCCATGCCGTGTGGTGCGCGCGTGATATTGTCGGCGATGAGCCGTTTGCGCTGCTTTTGCCGGACATGATCATGCAGGCGCGGCAGGGGTGCCTGAAGGAAATGGTCGAACTCTACGCTGAGACCGGCAACAACATTATCGGCGTTCAGGAATGCGATCCGAGCGAAACCCACAAATATGGCATTGTCGGCAAAGGCCAGACCGCGGGCAGGGGCTTCCAGCTGACCGGCATGGTCGAGAAGCCGAATTCAAAGGACGCGCCGTCGAATCTCTACATTAATGGCCGCTACATACTGCAGCCGGAGATATTCAATTATCTCGAAACGCAGGAGCGCGGCGCGGGCAACGAAATCCAGCTCACCGACGCCATGCTGAAGCTGATGAGCGATCAAGACTTCTTCGGCTATCATTTCAAGGGCCGCACATTCGACTGCGGCTCCAAGGAAGGCTTTGTGGAGGCCAATCTCGCCTTCGCGCTGTGGCGGCCCGATCTGCATGACCATATCGCCATGACCGCCGAGGAGCTTTTGCGCTCGACAAGGCCGATGGAGCGGCGGGTCACTGCGCGATAGGCCTACCTGCGCAGCGTCAGGCCGAGATAGACCGAGTTTGTCTTTGACTCGCGCCCTGTGTCGCTCGAAAGCACGCTTTCATGCGCGGCGCGGCCGTTGAGGCCGACATAGCGGTTGAACCAATAGGTGAATCCCAGCCCGGCCGACAGAGTGATTTCGTTCGGGTTTGGCCCGGTGTAATCTCGCAGTGACGCGCCGAGGCTGGCGTTCAGATCGAGATTGCTGCGCGCCCTGTGTGTCAATGCCAGGCTCAGCCCATGCAGCAGCGAGCCGGAGCTCGTGGCGGTGGATGAACCCTCGACCGAGGTTGACGCGGTCAGGGCCACATTCGTGCCGCGCATCGGCGACCAGTTCAGCGTTCCGGCGAGCGACAGGCCCGCTATGTCCTCAAGTGATGAGTCCGCAATGTCCTCACGCAGATATCCGACCGCGATGTCGCCGCGCAGTTTTTCGCCCAAATCGGTTTCAACACCCGCCCGGACAGCCATACGTGTCGCAGCGCGCTCCAGGCCAAAACTGTCGGTTTCATTGTCGAACATCCGCTTGCCCACTTCGCCTTCAATGAATGGCCGCAGCGCGGGAGAAATTTCGTATCCCGCCCGCAGCGTCATTCCGGCATAAGTGTTGTTGCGGTCGTCCTGCGAAATGACTGCGCCGGTTGAATCCGTCGCCTCACCATACTTGGCGCGCGTGCCGTTGACCCTTGCGCTCAGGCGCAGGCGCCCCAGATCGCGCGAAAGGCCGAGCGAGCCGGTGAGCGAATTCAGTGTCGGGCGGCTGAGCGCTCCCGTCACCGTTGCAGGGGCGGAGGCCGCCTCGGTGGAATGCGTCCATCCAAGCGCGCCGGTCAGCGCAGTGCGCTCGGAAAAGTCCAGTTGGAAGTCAGCGGCGAGGCCCGCCTCCGGATCGCTGGTCTCAGCGCCCGAAATTGATTTGCGCCAAGTGCCGGTCGCCTCAAGACCAAGGCGGTGCCGCGACCAGTTGGATTCGGCGCGCAGCCGCAAAGCGGATTCAGAGAGGATGGCTGAAGTGCCATTGACCGACCCGTCGCTGTTGCTGGTCCAGCGCAGTCCGGTGTCAAGTGTCGGGCGGATGGTGAAGGCGCCGGCCTTAATGCCGGGCGCGGCATAGGGGTCCTCCCCCGGCGCGCGGCGGCGGCCTTCACTTGCCGATTCGCGCAGATTGTCGCGCCCGGCCTTAAGCGGCGCGGACAGGTCTTCCTGAGATTGGCCGTCCGCCGGCCCGCCGGGAACTGGAATTTCGGAAGTCAAAATGCCGTCAACGACGTTCGGCTCTTGCTCCCGCTGTGCCGCGCCGTCACGGGAAAGCGGCGCATTTGTCTGTCTTGCTCCTGCCGAATCTGTCACCGGATCGTCAAATGGATTGGCAGCAGGAACGGCGGCCTCTTCCTGTGCCAGCTCATCTGGAAATCCGTTGCCGCTCGAAGGCCGGTATGCGGGCAGCGGAACATCGGCTGAGGCGAGCGGCCTTCTCGTTTTCTTTTTCTTCAATGCCGCTTTGGCATTTTGATCCTGAAGCACCGAGTTGGACAGTGCACCGGTGTCAATTGTCCGGCGCAGACCGGCCTCCTGCGTGGCGAGCGGAAGCGTCAGCCATATCAATGCGGCGCTGCCGAGCAGCGCCGCATTGATATGTGAGATGCCCATTTTCCGGATTGGCTTGAAATCCGTCTGCGCCATCGGCCTTTTCCAAATATTGCCAAAACGTAAAGGCGCGGGGTTAACGAATGGTTTAGCAGCCCTTGGTGGACAGAAATTTAGCTGGGGCAAAGGCGTCATGACGGGTCAAATGCTGTTGGACAGCATGGATTGAACGGGCTAACCGGTGCGCATGAACTCCGACAAGACAAACACTGATGCGGCGCAGTCCGCGCTTCGAACCGTGGCCGCTTTACGCCAAGGGCTGGCGGAGGTCGCCACCGCGCTTGAAAATGGGTTGGCTGAACCATTTGCCGCCGCCGTTGCCGCACTGGACGGCGTCAGCGGCCGGGTGATCGTCACAGGCGTCGGCAAGAGCGGGCATATAGGCACCAAGCTCGCCGCCACCTTGGCATCGACCGGCACTCCCGCCTACTTCGTCCACCCTTCGGAGGCCAATCATGGAGACCTTGGCATGATCGCCAAGGACGACGCGATCATCTGTCTGTCCTGGTCCGGTGAAACAACCGAATTGAAGGGCATTCTCACTTATTCGCGGCGCTACCGTATCCCGCTGATCGCCATCACGTCCGGAGAGAATTCGACATTGGCGCGCGAAGCGGACGTCGTGCTGCGCCTGCCGAAAGCGCCGGAGGCCTGCCCGCACGGGCTTGCGCCGACGACCTCGACGCTGATGCAGCTGGCCATCGGCGACGCGCTGGCGGTGGCGCTGCTGGAGGCGCGCGGTTTCACGCCGGGCGATTATCACCAGTTCCATCCCGGCGGGCGACTCGGCGCAATTCTAACTCACATTGGCGAGATCATGCACAAGGGCGAACGCATCCCGCTTGTCGGCGCCGGGAGCGGCATGAATGAGGCGATCATCGAGATCACGTCGAAGGGCTTCGGCTGCGTGGGCGTGGTCAAGGACGACGGGCGCTTGGCGGGCATCATCACCGACGGCGACCTGCGGCGGCATATCGGTGATGACCTGATGTCCAAGCGGGTCGAGGAAATCATGACGCCGAACCCGAAGACCGTTCCGGCAGACATGCTGGTGGCCAAGGCGCTCGACCTTGTCAATTCATCGGCGATCACGGCGCTGATGATTGTTGAGGATGGGCGGCCGGTGGGGATCGTGCATCTGCACGATCTGCTGCGGGTAGGGGCGGCTTAGTAAGCCTCCACGCTCAACTCGCTCCCGTCCGTCGAGACCACCTTCACTTTGGTTCCCACCGGTAAGTCTGGCCCGTTCACCCGCCATTGCGTGTCGCCGAGCTTGATGCGGCCGCGGCCTTCGGCGATTGGTTCGGCGAGCGTCGCGGTGCGGCCGACCAGTTGTTCGGCGCGCTGGTTGAGGAAGGGCTCATCGCTGACGCCGTCGCCCTTGGCCATGACCTTCTTGCCGATATAGGCCGAGACCAGCGACAGGATCAGGAAGAGGACGATCTGCAGCTGCCACGTCCAGATTGGCGAACTCCAGATGACCGCGTCGCCGATCATCAGGGTCAGCGCGCCGACAATGATGGCGGCGATGCCGATCCAGAGCAGGAAGATGCCGGGCACGACAATTTCAAGCCCGAGCAGAACCAAGCCAAGCGCCATCCAGTTCCATGCGCCGAGCTCCATCACGATACGTTCGATCATAATATTTTCTCAGCTCCGTTTCAGACTTTGCCGGTCGGCGGGATGCGCGTGCGCGATGGCGTGGCGGCGTCGCCAGCCGCGCCAAACACTTCCTTGGCCAGCGCGCCGATGCCGCCGAGCGAGCCGACGAGGGCGGAGGCCTCCATCGGCATTAAAACGACCTTGCTGTTATTGGCTGAGCCAATTTTCGCCATGGCTTCGGTGTATTTCAGCGCGACGAAATAGTTGAGCGCCTGGACGTCGCCCTTGGCGATGGCGTCGGAGACCACCTGCGTCGCCTTGGCCTCGGCCTCGGCGGCGCGCTCGCGGGCCTCGGCGTCAAGGAAGGCGGCGGCGCGGCGCCCTTCCGCTTCCAGAACCTGCGACTGTTTCATGCCTTCGGCCTCCAGAATCTGGGCGCGCTTTTCGCGTTCGGCCTTCATCTGGCGGCCCATGGATTCGACGATGTCCTTCGGCGGGTTGATGTCCTTGATCTCGACGCGCGTCAGCTTGATGCCCCAGGCATGCGCCGCCTCGTCAACAACGCGGAGGAGCCGGTCATTGATCGCGTCGCGGTTGGACAGGAGCTCGTCCAAATCCATCGAGCCCATGACGGTTCGGATATTGGTCATGGTGAGGTTTAGGATGGCGTTTTCAAGGTTGGACACCTGATAGGCCGCCTGCGCGGCGTTGAGGATCTGGTAGAAGGCGATGCCGTCCACGGCGACCGTGGCATTGTCCTTGGTGATGACCTCCTGCGTCGGCACATTCAGCACCTGCTCCATCATGTTGAGCTTGGCGCCGATGCGGTCAACGAAGGGCGTGATGAGGTTGAGGCCGGGGGTCAGGGTTTTCGTAAAGCGGCCGAAGCGCTCCACTGTGTAATTATAACCCTGCGGCACGGTCTTGACGCCGGCGAACAGGACGAGAAGCACGAGAACGATCAGAATGGGGATGACAATGTCAAAGCCTTGCATGGAACCCTCGCCGCGAATCACGCGGCATAGATTTGCCGCTGCGAACCTCACGTAGGTAGTTCTTGCACTTGATTCAATCCGGCCCGGATGCAGGCGATTGCGTATGGTTTATGAGTGATATCACGGGCAGGGAAGTCCGTACATGACGGAACCGGCTGTGGCCGCGCTCAAAATCCCAAATGCGATTCAGCTGGGCCGGGTCTTACTTGAAATCTGACGCGCCCGGCGGCGACGAAACCGGGATCAAATCAGGTCTTCCAATTCAACACCAAGAGCCGCCTTCATCGCCGCAACGCTGCCCGCCTTCTTGCCGTTCTGAATGTCGGAAAGGTAAGAAGCGCTGATATTGGCCTGTTTTGCCAAATGCCAAGCCGGCATGGCGCGGTGCTCGCGCCAGACCCGCACCCTGTTCTCGCCATCGGGCAGGCGGTTGGCGATGTTTCCAGGAACCAATTCGTCTTCGCCGGATGCAAGCCGCGCTTTCGCCTTGTCATAAGCGGTGACGTCCTGTGCCGCTTCGGCGTCCGAGACCAATTTCTCGTAAAGCGCGCGCGGCATGACAACCATGTCGTCACCACTTGGAGTCCGGAAGGTTGTTGTCTGGTTCATCGCAGCCTCTATTCGTAAATGCCGCCACTTGGGCCAATCTCAAGTATCGCGATCACATTGCCGTATTTGTCAAAAATGACACGCCAGTCGCCCACACGAAGCCGAAAGCCATCCCGGCCTTGCAACTTGACAACGCTTGAAACCTGCGATGCCGGATCAGCCGCATATTGTTCGATTTTGGAACGAATGCGCTTGGCCAGATTCACCGGAATTCGAGACAGCGCCTTTAACGCATCGGCTGTTCCAATGAAATCACTTTGGCGGTCGCGACCCAAATACGTCATTCCGGGGCCGCGAAGCGGAACCCGGAATCCAGGGTGGCGAGGAGGGAAGTTTCGCTCCTCCGCTGACCGGCATCAAGCCAGCCAAACCACCCATTTCGGCCCGCTTGCCAGCATCCCATCTCTGGATTCCGGGTTCCGCTTCGCGGCCCCGGAATGACGGCAAGAGGGAATGCGTCCGCCAAAGTGA
>JANMMM010000360.1:0-4370 GCA_031373225.1 Phyllobacteriaceae bacterium
ACGACCTGCGCCTGCACGCTCATGTCGAGCGCCGATGTCGGCTCGTCCAGCATGACGAATTTCGGCTTCAGCACCATGGCGCGGGCGATGGCGATGCGCTGGCGCTGGCCGCCGGAAAATTCGTGCGGATAGCGGAAGCGCAGTTCCGGATCGAGATTGACCTCGTTCAGCGCCTCGACCACCCGCGCGTCGCGCTCGCCCGGCGTGAGCCTGGGCTCATGCACCGAGAGCCCCTCTGCGATAATATCGGCAACCGACATGCGCGGGCTGAGCGAACCGAACGGGTCCTGAAACACGATCTGCATCTTGCGCCGAAGCGGGCGCATGTCTTTGAACGAGAAAGTGTTGATGTCCTTTTCGCCGAACCGGATCACCCCTTGTGAGGAAATCATCCGCGACAGCGCCAGCCCCAGAGTTGTCTTGCCTGAACCCGACTCGCCGACAATGCCCAGCGTCTGGCCGGCGCGGATCGTCACATCTATCCCGTCCACGGCTTTGATATGATCGACAGTGCGGCGCAGGAAGCCTTTCTTGATCGGAAACCAGACTTTCACATCTGATCCCTGCATGACGATGGGGCTGGACAGGTCCGAAAGCGGCGGCGCGCCCTTGGGTTCGGCAGCCAAAAGATGGCGGGTGTATTCGTGCTGCGGCCTTGCGAAAATATCGGCGGTGCGGCCGGTCTCGACAATTTTTCCCTTGGTCATGACGCAGACCCGGTCAGCGATCTTGCGGACAATGCCGAGGTCATGCGTGATGAACAAAAGCGACATGCCGCCCTTGGCTTTCAGGCCCGCAAGCAGCTCCAGTATCTGCGCCTGAACCGTCACATCCAGCGCCGTCGTCGGTTCGTCGGCGATCAGCAGCTTCGGCTGGTTGGCGAGCGCCATGGCGATCATGACACGCTGGCGCTGGCCGCCGGACAGCTGGTGCGGATAGGCGGCGAGCCGCTTTTCCGCGTCGCGGATGCCAACCTGAGCCAGGAGTTCAAGCGTGCGCGCGCGGGCGTCTTTTTTGCTCATGCCCTGGTGCAGTTTCAAGACTTCGCCAATCTGGTCCTCAATCACATGCAGCGGATTGAGCGAGGTCATCGGCTCCTGAAAAATCATCGTCACATCATTGCCGCGCACCGCGCGCAGCTCATCCTCGGAAGCGCTGAGCAAATCCTTGCCGCCGAACAATATCTGCCCCGAGGGATGGCTCGCCGCCGGATAGGCGAGGAGCTTCAGCACCGACAGCGCCGTGACCGATTTGCCCGACCCGGACTCGCCGACCAGCGCGACGGTCTCACCCTGTTCGATGTCGAACGAAATGCGGTCGACGGCGAGGCTGGTCTTGCCGTTTTGGGTGAAGGCGACTGAGAGGTCGCGGACGGAGAGAAGGGGGGTGGTCATGATGTGAGTTGCTCGATCAATTGAGCGATTGAGCCAACCGAAAGGTGTTCAACTTTTATGGAGCCTCCGCCGTTTGTCATGCCAGTGTAGAAAGGATGCGAATTTCGGAACCTAATCGTGTATTCACCTTTCAATCTCTCATCAGCAGTCAGGAAAACGGCGCATCCAAACGCGAGCGCAGTCGCCAAGTGAATTGCATCAGGCAGTTTCAAGCCCGGAAAGCGTGCACGGAGTTCCGCTGCGTTGAGCAGAATATCAAGATCAATGGGGCCCACTTCCAGAAAGTCACTCGTCTGCCAAAATACGCGATAATCCGACTCCAGCGTCTCATCCATTAGCCGGTACGGACCTACCATGAGTTCTGAAATCGTCAGGAGACTGGTCTTGAGAAGAGGAAATTTGCTTTCGCTCTCGACCAAAAAAAGCGAAGTGATGGCTAGGCGAAGGGGTGAGCGGTCATCACCCTCCGTTCCATGGATGAACACATTCGTGTCGCAGTAGATGCTGCTTTGCGACACCTTCAATCGTCCCATTCATCGCGCAGTTCCCGAATGCGTTTGACCGCCTCTTCAATGGAAACGCCTTGCCCCACCGGGACATGCCGGCGAAGCACCCTGAGCACTTCCTCCCTTGAAGCCGGTTTCGCGGCATCCGCCTCCACCGTGACATTGACGAAGTCGCCCTCAACGAACGCGCCCCGCAGCTCCGCTGGCAGCTTCGATGCCGGATAGTGCCTCAGCTCAACACGTCCCATGCCAAATCTCCGAATGCGAACATACTATTTGAACGACTTTCGCGGGTCAAACGCGTCGCGCACAGCCTCGCCGATGAATACGAGCAGCGACAGCATCAGCGACTTGGTGGCGAACTTGGTGAACCCGATCCACGGCGAATGAATATTGACCTCGCGCAGTTCAATGTTGGACAGGATGCGGTCGACCGCGAGCGAGGTCTTGCCATTCTGGCTGAAGGCGAAGGAGAGGTCGCGGAAGGAGAAGAGGGGCTGGCTCAAAGCGCGGCCTCCAGATCTGTCTGCGAAAAATCCCCGCCCTTGAACAGCAGGGGCTCATTGCGCGACTTTGCCAGTGCGTAGGCAAAGCAGTCGCCCATATTCAAAGCGGCCTTGTGCCGCCCCTTGCCGAAGCGCCGGAATGCGGATTGGGCAAGATCAAGTTGAAAATCATCAATGGGTTCGGTCTTAAGTCTCAAAACAGCTGCCAGCGCATCGAATTTTTGCACGAGCCACTCGCCGCCAATCGTTTCAAGGCGCATGAAGACTTCCATACGATTGACCGGCGAGATCACGTTTTCAGCGGAGTTCACCAATGCCGCTTCATAGGATTCCCAATCCGGCTCTTTGAGGACGACCGCAATCAGGGCTGAGGCATCAACGATCATGCAGGCAGTCCAAACTCGTCATACAGATCATCATGGTTGCTGGAGGCACCGGGATAGGCGGGAAGGGAATCGAGAATAGCGCGGACGCGGGCGGCCCTGCCTGCCCGCTCCTCAGACTCGGTGGAAGCCAGCCGCGCCAACCTCTCCTCCAGCGCCGTCTGTATGGCGTGCGTCATGGTCTCACCTGTCCGCCCGGCCACTTCCCGCGCCAGCCGGTGCACTTCTTCGTTCTTGATGTTCAAGCCCATATCAAGCTCCGAGGTAGAATAAGTTCTGACTTATACCATGCATCGCCGCTCATTTAAATGACTTTCTCGGGTCAAACGCGTCCCTCACCGCTTCGCCAATGAACACCAGCAGCGACAGCATCAGCGACATGGTGGCAAAGCCGGTGAAGCCGATCCACGGCGCCTGTATGTTGGCCTTGCCCTGCTTCAACACTTCGCCGAGCGAGGCCGAGCCGGGCGGCAGGCCGAAGCCGAGGAAATCCAGCGAGGTCAGCGTCGTGATCGCACCGTTGAGGATGAACGGCAGGAAAGTCAGCGTCGCCACCATGGCGTTCGGCAGAAGGTGCCGCCACATGATCGTCGCATTGCCGACGCCGAGCGCCCGCGCCGCGTTGACATACTCAAAATTGCGCGCCCGCAGGAACTCCGCCCGCACCACACCGACAAAGGCCGACCAGGAGAACAGCAGCATGATGCCAAGCAGGATGAAAAAGCCTGGCGGCAGGATCGAGGCGACGATCATCAACAGATAAAGCAGCGGCAGCGACGTCCAGATTTCAATGAAGCGCTGCATCAAAAGGTCCGTCCAGCCGCCGAAAAACCCCTGCACCGCCCCCGCCGTCACGCCGATGATTGCCGAGCCGATGGTGAGCAGAAGCCCGAACAGCACCGAGACGCGGAATCCGTAAATGACGCGCGCCAGAAGATCGCGGCCCTGATCGTCCGTGCCGAGCCAGTTGAAATTGCCGAGGCGGCATGCGGGGTCGTCCACACCCAATGCGTAGCGTGCACAGAGCTCCTTGCGCTCATACATGAAGAACGGTTTGGTCGGCGCGGAGCCGGGCATTTCATTATTGACCGAGCGGTACGAGTAGCGGATCGGCGGCCAAAGCGTCCAGCCGTTGGCGTCGATCTCGGCCTGTATGGTCGGGTCGCGGAAATCTGTGACGGCGAAGAAGCCGCCGAATTTTTCCTCCGGATAATCGACCAGAACCGGGTAAAGCAGCTCGCCCTTGTAGGAGGCGAGGATCGGCTTGTCATTGGCGACAAATTCGGCGCACAGCGTAAGCGCGAAAATGGCGAGGAATACCCAAAGCGACCAGAAGCCGCGCCGGTTCGCCTTAAAATTCGCCCAGCGGCGCTGACTGATCGGAGAGAGTTTCACACATCCCTCCGTTCAAAATCGATGCGCGGGTCAATCCAAGTGTAAATGAGATCGGAGATCAGCCCGACGACAAGGCCCATCAGCGAATAGATATAGAGAGTGCCGAACACGATCGGATAATCGCGCCGCAGGATGGCGTCGAAGCCAAGCAGGCCGAGTCCATCCAGCGAGAAGATGTTCTCGATC
>JANMMM010000030.1:0-2119 GCA_031373225.1 Phyllobacteriaceae bacterium
CGATGGTGGCCTGCAGACGGTCGAGCTTTCACTCCCCGCAATTGTGACGACGGACTTGCGTCTCAACACCCCGCGTTATGCCTCGCTGCCCAACATCATGAAGGCAAGGAAAAAGCCGCTCGATGAAAAGACCCCGGCGGATTACGGCGTCTCCACCGCACCCCGTCTCAAGGTCCTCTCGACGGTTGAACCCGGCGGTCGCAAGGCGGGCGTCAAAGTGAAGTCCGTTGCGGAACTCATCGACAAACTGAAAAACGAAGCCGGCGTGCTCTAGCGTTTGGCCCCGAAAAGTTGACAGACTTTTCGGATAAGGACCAAGCGCCAAAGATAATTAAAGGGATTTTCAATATGGCCATTCTTCTCATCGCTGAACACGACAATGCGCATCTTTCGGATCAGACCGCCAAGGCGCTAACCGCTGCGGCGCAAATCGGCGGTGACGTGCATGTGCTCGTGGCAGGTAAGGGCGCGAAAGCTGTTGCGGATGGCGCCGCCAAGCTCGCAGGTGTTTCCAAGGTGTTGCTCGCAGACGATGCCAGCCTCGAACACCGCTTGGCCGAACCTTACGCCGCGCTCATTGTCTCGCTTGCTGGCGGCTATGACACGATCATCGCCCCCGCAACGACCGCCTGCAAAAACGTCATGCCCCGCGTCGCGGCATTGCTGGATGTGATGCAGGTGTCCGAAATCATTTCCGTGGAGTCCAATGACACGTTCAAACGCCCGATTTACGCAGGCAATGCGATCCAGACAGTGCAGTCCACCGACGGGATCAAAGTCATCACCGTGCGCACCGCCTCATTTGCCGCGACAGAGGAAGGCGGCTCAGCCCCGGTCGAGAGCGTCAAGGCGGCGGCTGATCCCGGCCTCTCCAAATATGCCGGCTCAGCCATCGCCGGCTCCGACCGCCCCGAGCTGACCTCCGCCAAAATCATCATCTCCGGCGGCCGCGCGCTGGGCTCCAACGAAAAGTTCATGGCGGTCATGCTCCCCATCGCCGACAAGCTCGGCGCCGCCGTCGGCGCTTCGCGCGCGGCGGTGGACGCAGGCTACGCGCCGAACGACTGGCAGGTCGGCCAGACCGGCAAAGTCGTCGCCCCCGACCTCTACATTGCCTGCGGCATTTCAGGCGCGATCCAGCATCTGGCAGGCATGAAAGATTCCAAGGTGATTGTCGCCATCAACAAGGACGAGGACGCGCCGATTTTCCCGGTGGCGGATTATGGGATTGTCGGCGACCTGTTTGAGATATTGCCGGAATTGCAGAAGGCGCTGTAGAATCTTTGAACTTAAGATGGATGAGAGACGAGCTCCATGTCGACTTTTGTTGCCACAGCTTGGAAGGGCGGCTCTTACGGGCTAAAAGTCTCCATTGCTGATCGTGATCGTTATTTCGAGAAAAGCTGGAAGTCCGTCTTCTTGGAACTTCCCAATGGAAGGTACGCAGACGCGAACATTGACAAGCCTTCATTCTGGAATGACTCTTGCCGAGAATTGATCGGTAGCGAGATTGGAAAATGGTTCAAAGACTTTGGTTTGGTTCCTTGGCCAAAAGGCTCACCGCCAAAAATTGAGATCCTATCTCTTGGCAATCGCCAATTTCGTGTTGCTTCACAGGTTACACCCGCGCGAGGCTAGACCAAGGAGATTCTTAAATTGTCGTCGCCATCAACAAGGACAAGGACGCGCTGATCTTCCAAGTGGCAGATTACCGCATTGTGGGCGACCTGTTTGAGATTCTGCCGGAACTGCAGAAGGCGCTGTGACTGCCGGTCAAATACTCTTAAATTAAGTGCGGCGCACCTGCACCGCTGCTCTTCTTGCCGCAACCGCCAAAAACGCCTGCCTTATGTCGTCGAACAGCCTTGGCGGCAACATTCCATATGCGGCGCGGCGGTCACCTTTGCCCGGAACCGGGCGCAAGTCCGGACCCGGCCACAGGAATTCATTCCACTCCGTCAACGCAACCCAAGAAGGGGCGTCATCCAGACCGAGGCGCCGCTTGACCGCAGCTGGAATCTCGATGGCGTGGCCGGATCGCACGGGCGGGCGGAGCGTCACTGGCAGGACAAGCGCGCGCGTCTCGCCGTTTTTCTCACTTCGTATGGCCGCGACCACC